>JAEZAS010000419.1 GCA_023430365.1 Planctomycetota bacterium | reverse complement strand
TGTGCCACCCCCTTAAGGGTGTGTTGGGCGTGGCTGACTCAGCTGCGATGCTGCCACGCCCTTCGCTGCGCTCCAGGGCGTGCCACCCCTATTTTGCAGGCCGACGCTAGCTCAACGCCGGCCCGATAAAGCGGGATTGTTGGTTTTCAGGGGCTGTGCCAGAATCGGCTCATGGGCGGTGCGGGACGCATCGCTATTTTGCCTTACTGCCCCAGACCGCCGCATGCCCGAACCTGTCGCCTACCTCAACGGCCAATTCCTGCCTCTCTCGCAACTTGCCGTTTCCCCCTTCGATGTCGGCTTCGTCCAAGGGGTGACCGTCGCCGAACAGCTTCGCACGTTCAGCGGCCGGCTGTTCCAGCTTGAGAAACACCTGGAACGGCTGCGCCATTCGCTGGCGATCATTGGGGTCGATCCGGGCTTGTCGCTGGCCGAGATCGGCGTGAACGCCTGCGAGCTGGTCTATGTGAACCATCGCCATCTCGACCCTTCGGACGACCTGGGGCTGACAATCTTCATCACTCCCGGTCCCTACGCCAGCTACACCGGCGACGCGACTCGCGGCGGCCCGACGATCGGCATGCACACCCAGCCGCTCGCTTTTCAGCTTTGGCAGGACAAGTACGAGCAGGGGGAATCGCTCGTCGTGACCGACATTCGCCAGGTTCCCGGCGACTGTTGGCCCACGGAGCTGAAATGCCGTAGCCGGATGCACTACTACCTGGCCGACATGCACGCCCGAGCGATCGAACCGGGGGCTCGGGCTCTGATGCTCGACCACGAAGGCTTCGTCACCGAAGCGTCGACCGCCAACCTGCTGATCTACGAGCGTGACCGCGGCATTGTCTCGCCGCCGAAGAGCAAGATATTGCCGGGCGTGAGCATGGGGGTGCTCGAGTCGCTGGCGATCGAGCTCGGCCTGCCGCTCTCGCAGCGCGATCTGCGCGTCGAGGACGTGGCGGCGGCTGACGAAGTGCTCCTCTGCAGCACCAGCCCGTGCGTCTGGCCGGTGACTCGCGTGAACGGCAAACCCATCGGCGACGGCCGGCGGGGCCCGATCGCCTCAAAGCTGCTGCAAGCCTGGAGCGAGCGCGTCGGCTTCGATATCGAAGCCCAGGCCCACCGCTTCGCCGTTCGCGAAGCCGCCACCACCGATGTGAAATAGCTGGTAGTAGCGGCGTCCCCTCGGAGCTGACGCCGGTTATTTCCGGTCGTCTACTTCGCCTTCTTTCCTCGCTCGCCGGCCGGACCTTTCGACACCTTATCGAGGTGCGGAATCCCCTGCTGGTCGATGCGGGCGATGTGCGTTTCCCAGTTCACCAGCCCTTCGCGATCGAATCGCATCCGCAGCACCCAGCCGAGGAACGCTGACGGGTCCTCAAAGTCGTCGAAGACGAAATTGCCGAGGCTGTAGGCGATCAGCCGGTCCTGATAGACGTCCGTTCCTTGCACGATGTGCGGATGGGCTCCGATCACGACGCTCGCCCCCGCGTCGATCATCTGCCGGCTGAACGTCTTCTGCCGCTCGCTCGGCTCCGGTTCTCCCTCATGCCCCCAATGCATGTAGGGAATCACGATCTGGGCGCCATGCTTCTCGCGCGAAGCTTTGATATCGGCCAGCACGTGCTCATCGACGGCCCAGGCGCAGCCGGGCGCGTCGTCGGTCGCGGCGAATGAGCGCGGCTTAAACTCGTTGTAGCCCAGCAAGGCGAACTTGATGCCCTTCTTCTCGACGAGGAGAGGCGTGCGAGCCTCGGTCAGATTCTTGCCGCCGCCGAATACGGGGACCTTGCCCTTGAGCAGGTCGAGCGTTTCCATAAACGCCTCCTTGCCGTAGTCGCCGGTGTGGTTGTTGGCCACTGAGAGCGCGTCGAAGTGGCGGGCCAGGATTGGAATGACCCGCGGGTGGGCCTGAAACGTCCACGGCTTGTCCTCCGGCTGGCCTTTCGTGCCGACGACGCATTCGAGGTTGCCCACGACGAGGTCGGCGAAGTCGAACATTTCCTGAAACTCGGCGAACGGATCGTTGCCCTGCTCGATGAATTTGCCCGGCAGGTCGTCGACCATGATGTCGCCGACGTAGATCACCTCGACGAGACCGTCATCGCCGCCGGCCGCGTTCGCGGCGACACCGATCGACAGAAAGACCACGAGCCAGGCCACACGCCGCAACATCGGGAGAAACGCCATGAGCAGAGCCTCGCAGAGAAGGGGGCAGGTTATGGTGCGAATCAATGTACGCTGGCGGCGGCCGCAGAGCGAACGTTTGCGATAGAATGTCGGACCGCTGGCGACATGGACGATTTCGCCACCAATCGGTCGCCCTGCCGATGGACGAACGCTCTCCGCAAACGCTCCCGATGTACCAATTCGACATCCACATTCAGGCCGCTCCCTCCGCCACGGAGCCCGGCGAGCCGCTATCGCTCCAGGGGCGAAGCTGGCCGACGGTTCGCTTGCCCGAGGGGGCTCGCGCCCACGGCGCAGCGACGTTCGACGACGCCCTGGCGGCCCTCGAAAGCCTTCCCCGGGTGTACACCGAGCCCGATGGCTCATTCCTGTGGGTTGGCGCCGGTAAGGAGTGGCAGGTCGAGGGAAACCTTTACGACCGCGGCGACGAACTGGCCTATGTCGCGCTCAAGGGAGACTGTCCGCCGGACGTTTTCGATGCCCTACTGCGCTGCTTCGGCTGGCCGCAGGCGGTTATGGTGTTTCAGCTCAACCGCGAAGGGGTCTACGTCGACGAGCCGACGTTTCGCGTGCTTGCCGAGCGGCCGGCGAAGTAGAACAGCCCAATGCCGACGATCGTCAGCACGGCCGCGCCGGCAATCCATGCGGCTGGCAGATGTCCCGTGTCGGACGCCTCTCGCCCCCACGGCAACTTGTCCTTCCAGTAGGCCAGCGACAGCAGCAGGCCGTTGTGAAGCGTGTGCGTGACGACGCCCGGCCAAATGCTACCCGTCCGCCAGCAAAGCCAGCCGAGCACTAGCCCCAGAAATGTGCTCGTCACCACACGCTCGACCGCCGCCAGCCCACCGACGGACAGGTGAAAGACGCCAAACAGCACCGCCGTCGCCAGAATCGCCCCCCAGGCCGGCCAGCGCTTTCGCAGAGCGCCCAGCAGATACCCGCGGAAGAAAAACTCCTCGCACGCCGCGGGAAGCAAGGCAAAAGCCACCAGAATCAGCACCGGCGAAAGCTCGCGCCAAGCGGTCAGACGCTGCTCCACCTGCGGCACCAAGTCACGCAGTGTTTGCGAGCTGATGGTTCCCAGGCCGAACTGCTGCACGACGACAAACAGCTCATGGGCGAGCGGCCAGAGCGAGACGCCGAGCAACATCGCCCCCACGATCGCGAGCAGCGGCGGCCGCCGCAGTTGAAAACCGCTGACCGGCTGCAAGCGCTGCCGCAGGCCGGCCAGCCAGGGAATCAAGCCAAACACCAGTAGTGTGCTCAAGCCCGCAAGCGTGATCTGCCACACCACCGGCTGCTCGCGTAGCGTCGAGAGCGTCCCCATCGCCGCGAAGTAGATGGGATAGACGAGCGCCGCCGTCAGCCAGGCCCCACCGACCGACGCCGACTCCTGCGGAGCATCCGGCTTCTGGAAGACATCGCTCCAGCTTCCTTGGCTGCCGTAGAGAACCGAATCGCTGCCAAAAATCTTGGCGGCGACGGCCAGGGCCGCGATGGCGTACAGAATCGTCGACAGCACAGCCACCGTGGCAGGCAAGGCCTCGGCGGTTCCTTGCATGACATCGCGCGCGAGCAGCACGATGTTCACGAGCGGGGCGACCGCGAGCAAACCGCCGAGCTTCAGGCCCGGGATCACGCTCACAAAGCCCGGCCCCAGCGACAGGAGCATCAGCGGGATCAGGTAGGCCTGCGCTTCCTTGAAACTGCGGGCAAAGCTGGTGATCGCCAGCAGCACCGCCGAGAAAAACGCGGCGAACAGGCTCAGCAGCAGGAACACCAGCAGCACGACGCCAAACGTCAGCCCCTGAGGCCCAAACACCGCTTCGCCGAGGCCAGTGCCGCGGAGCGTGATGCTCATGGCAATCAGGTTGGCGATGGCCGTCAGCATCGCGACGACGAGCACAGCCACATACTTTGCCCCGAGCAGGCTCATACGCGGCACGGGGGCGGCCATCAGCGCCTCGAGCGTGCCCCGCTCGCGCTCGCCGGCCGTCAGGTCGATCGCCGGATACACGGCGCCGGTGATCGTCATCAGGATCAGCACGATGGGCGCGAGCGCGGCGTAGGAAAATTGAGATTCCGCCTCCTGCACGATCGGCTCCCATCGCCAGCCGACGGCGGGCGAGGTCGATTCGCCCGAGCGGCGCAGGCGGCCTTGCCAACGCGAGTCGTTGAACGCCCGCAAGCGCGCCTCGACATACTCGGCCACCTCCCGGCTGAGCGGCATGTTGGACCGGTAGAGCAACTCGAACTCGATCGGTTCGCCCTCCTGCCTGTCAGGGCCGGAACGCCGACGAATTCCCAAGTCGATATCGAGACTCCGCAATTGCTCCTTGAGACTGGTCGACTCCCACATCTCGATCCGCGGCGCTCGGCGCTGTGACGGACCTCGCTCTTTCCGGTTTTGCGGCAAAGGGGATTCGGCGTCGGCCTGGTCGGGGAGTTCGGGCAGATTCAATTCGGCCGGCGGCAAGGGGGGCGTTTCGCTCTGGTCGAGTTGCCGGTCACCAACGTCCAGCAGACGTTTGAAAAGGTCGGCGTCCTCGGGGGTCTCGGCGGCGATGCGCCAAACGACGTCCGCCTTGGTCGCAGTCCCCGACAGGGCAAATTGCTGGAGCGCGATGCCAAGGACCGGATAGACGAGGACCGGCATCAGCAGCAGCGTGATGATCGTACGGCGGTCGCGCAGCGTCTCTCGCAGTTCTTTCAGGGCGAGGCGGCGGAAGCGTGCTCCAAGCACGGGGCCGCTTTGGGGGGCCGACTGCGGTGGACGCTGCGGGGCTACATGTTCGTTCAAGCGGCCGGCTCCTGCCGGCCCGAGGCCAGGCTACGCAGAAAGATTTCGGTGAGCGTGCGGCAACCGGTCGCCGCCTGCAGTTCCGCCAGCGTTCCCTCGTGCATCAATCGGCCGCGGTGGAGCAGGCCGAACCGATCGCAAAACTGCTCGGCTTCGTCCAGGCGATGCGTCGACACGATGACCGACTTGCCCAGCTCGCGGGCCGTGGCGATGTAGTCGAAGATGATCTTGCTTCCCATCACGTCCAAACCACGCGTCGGCTCGTCGAGCAGCAGCACGGCAGGGTCGTGGACCAGCGAGCGGGCCAGGTTCACACGCTGCTTCTGCCCCGTGCTCAGCCCGCCGCAACGACGATCGAGAAAATCGGTCAGCTCAAACAGCTCCGCCAGCCCCGCGACGTTTCGCTCGGCAATCTCCGGCGTCAAACCGTAGAGATCGGCGAAGAACAGCAGCATCTCCCGCGGCGTGAGCCACTGATACAACCCGGCGCTGGTCGATACGAGGCCGATCCTCGCCTTCACCTCATCGGGCGATTCGAGCGTGCGGCAGCCGTCGACCTCGGCATAGCCCGAAGTGGGCTGCAACAGGCCCAGGATGATCCGCAGCGTGGTCGTTTTGCCCGCGCCGTTCTCTCCGAGCAGGCCATAGACTTCCCCTTGCTCGACGCGAAACGACACGCGATCGAGCGCTGAGACGGTCGTACGGCCCGACTTGAACTCCTTGGATAGTTCGACCGCTGAAATCATAACGCTGGCCGCTATGCACACCGCGAACGCGGAAGGGATGAGAATCGAGTTGCCGTGCTGGGAGTACTACGCTGCGAGGACATCAAAAAGCATACCCGCCCCCTCGGCTGGCGAACATTGGCCCGACAAAAAGCAGGGGGCGGGCTGCGCCCCAACAAAAACAGGCCGCGACAAGAGCGTCGCGGCCTGCGAGTCTTTCAACGACAGTTCCGCACCGATCCTAGAAGCGATACTCCGCCCCGATCGTGAATCCGTGATAAAACGCCGTGCTGTCGGTATCGACGGCGCCTGCGCCGGTCGAGATATCGATGCCATCGAGCTGGTTCGGAGCCAGGGCCACGCCATCGATCCACAGCAGCTGGTAGCCGCCGCGGACACTCCAGCAGTTGTTCAGCTGATAGACGCCGGTCAGGGCGACGTCGCCGACAAACACCGTGTCATTGCCAGTCACCGAAGACAGCGGCAGGGCGCCGCCGATGCCAGTGGTCGCCGCAGACACATCGGCGCTGTTGCCGTAGACGCCAGCCTTGGCAAAGCCTTCCAGGCGGAACGCGCCCCGCTCGAGCAGGCAAGCGTCGACGCCGATCTGAGCACCGTAGATGTGGTTGTTCACATCCATGCCAAACGTCGCAATGCCGGGACCCATGTCGGTATTCAGGTCATCCCCCAGCTCGATCCAGCGGAAACCACCCAGCACCGTCAACCAGTTGTTCCATTGGCGGCGGAGGTTGATTTCGGTGCTGTGCAGCCGGGCGTCGTAGAGCGTCGAAGTGGGCGTCACGCCGAGCACGTTGATTACCGGCACGGCGTTCACCGTGTCGGCGTCTGCGGTGGCGGCCGTCGCCTGGCTGTACACGCCGAAGTAGTTCACTTCCAGGTCCCAGCAGGTGCCGAGGAATCCATGGCGGATCACCGAGATGGCCGGGCCACCCGAATAGCCGAAGTCGAGATCGGCCGTGCTGTAGGAAGGCGTGCCCGTGACGATCGGCACGTCGGCGCCGCCCTCACGCCGCATGATCACGGCGCCGGCGCGGATCGTCCAGCGATCGCAGCACTCGCAGCAGTTCATCACGATGTCGCAGCCGCTGCCGCAGGCGGTCGCGCAGCCCGGGTAGGCGCCGTAAGAAGGCACTTCACACGAGGGCACGCCGGCGTAGTAGCCGGGCGTGGGGGACGTGTAGCCTGGGTTGATGACAATCTCTTCCGGTTCCGCCAGTTCAATATCGGGGGGCGGCAGCGGGGGCCCGAGCGTCATGCTGCGGGCTGAGCCGTACTCGGCGGCCATCGTCGTGGTGGCGAGCACGAGCCCAGGAACGAGCGCGAACAGAACCTTATGCCAGGCGCGTATGCCCATGGCGTCCTCCTCCTTGAAGGTTAGCGAGATGAAGAGCGGCAGCGGGCCGCCCAGGCGCGGGCCGCATTCCGAGCGCGGCGCCAGCCCAATCCGTGGCAAAGAGACCATCGTCGGCGCGGCGACGATGAGTCGCCGATTTCTCGCCCGCGCGCCCCGACGCTCATAAGCGCCTGCCGCGGTGTTTCGCGCAGAACCGTCTTGCTGCGACCACCGGGCATACGCCGATCAGGCGTTTCAAGCGAGCCGAGCCACACGCCCGTTACAAAGTGGCCGCCGGTCCTGACTAACGCGCCGCACACGCCGGTTGTTCCGCCCGCGAATCGGGCAGCCTGCGCACAGGCGTTTCAGCCGGCGCTGCATGTACGACCGGAGAATCGTGAACCACCCTCGTTTCGCGTTCTGGCCGACCCGTTTGGGGCCGTGCTCTCAGCGACCCAGTCGCGGTCCCGCCTGGCGGACCTCTTCGGAGGCAAAACTGGAATACTCGGCAAAATGCTGCTGGAACAACTCGGCCAGCCCCGTCGCGGCGCCGTCGTAGGCGGAGCTGCTTTCCCAGGTCGACCGCGGTTGGAGAAGCTCTGGCGGGCAGCCCGGGCACTGCGTGGGCACTTGCAGGCCAAAAACGGGCTCCGTGACAGTGGGAATCCGTTCGAGCTCGCCCGAGTGGATCGCGTCGATGATCGCGCGGGTATATCGCAACTTGATACGCTCCCCGACGCCATATCCGCCTCCCGTCCAACCCGTGTTGATCAACCAGGCCTGGGAGGCGTGCTTACTCATCTGGGCCGCGAGCATCTCGGCGTACTTGGTGGGATGCCAGACCAGGAAGGCGGCGCCGTAGCAGGCCGAAAAAGTCGCCTCCGGCTCGACCACGCCGATCTCGGTGCCGGCGACTTTCGCCGTGTAGCCACTCAGGAAGTGGTACATCGCCTGCGCCGACGTCAGCTTGCTGACCGGCGGCAATACCCCAAAGGCGTCGCACGCCAGCAGCAGGATGTTCTTGGGTTGGCCGCCGATGCACGGAATCTTGGCGTTGGGGATGAATTCGATCGGGTAGCTCGCGCGGGTGTTTTCGGTCAGTCGGCTGTCGGAATAGTCCACGGTGCGCGTCTCCTGCGACACGATCACGTTTTCCAGCACCGTCCCGAACCGGACCGCGGCAAAAATTTCCGGCTCGCGCTCGGCGGAAAGGTTGATGCACTTCGCGTAGCAGCCCCCTTCGATGTTGAAGACGCCGTTGTCGCTCCAGCAATGCTCGTCGTCGCCGATCAGCCGCCGCCGGGGATCGGCGGACAGCGTCGTCTTGCCGGTTCCCGACAACCCGAAGAACAGGGAGACGTCCCCTTCGGGGCCTTCGTTGGCGGAGCAATGCATCGAGAAGATGCCGCGCTTGGGCATCAGATAATGCATCAGCGTGAAAATGCCCTTCTTCATCTCGCCGGCGTACTCGGTGCCGAGGATGACGAACTCCTCCGTCTCGAAGCTGAGTGCGACGGACGTCTCCGACGTGACGCCGGGCACTTCCGGATCGGCGGGGAAAGCCCCGGCGTTAAAGATCACGCAATCCGGTTTGCCGAACGTGCTGAGTTGCTCTTCGGTGGGACGGATCAGCATGTTCTGCATGAACAAGGCGTGATACGGCCGCGAGCAGACGACCCGCACCTTGATCTGATAACGCGGGTCCCAGCCGGCGTAGCCATCGATCACATAGATCCGCGGGCAGCGATTGAGATAGTCGACCGCCCGATTGCGATTCATCCGGAACGATTGCGGCGACAAGGGGCGATTCACAGAGCCCCACCACACATCGTCCCGGCTGTCCGGATGGTCGACGATGCGTTTGTCCTTCGGGCATCGGCCGGTCTTGCCGTGGGAGTAGGCGACCATGGCTCCCGACGACGCGATCACCCCGTCATCGAAGCGGACCGCCTCTTCATAGAGGAGCGAGGGGGCCGGATTGCGGAGCACTCCGCGGGCGAACAGTCCATACTCGAGCAGATCGATGCGATGCGACGCCACGTCTACGTACCCTTCCTTGCGAGTAGGCAGGTTCCGGTGGCAACCACTGGTGTGAAGCGGCGCCAGGTGGCGTTTGTTCGCGCCACCACCTCCTAGATTGTAAGCATTCGATCGCGGGCGACGACCTCCCACTCGGCCTGAACTTTGCCATCCCAAACCAAATAGGCGGAGCGGTGCAGGGCCGAGGTCGGGCAAACGTGGCTCGGAATCGCCAGCGTCCAATCACCCGGCCGAAATTCGGCGGCGCGGCTGGTTTGGACGACCAGATGCTCTTCATTTTGCAGCACCATTTCGGCGTCCGGCAGGTCCGGCAACACCAGTCGCCTCCCCGCCGGAGGATCTGACGCGACCGCCTTGTAGCCCAGATCGAACGTGACTCGGTCGGCGGTCGGTCGGCTGACGACGCGGGTCAAAAGCAGGGCGGCCGGAGTGAAATTCATGTCGGCGAACGTGGCGCCGTAGTTGGCGTCGTGAAAGATCAACGTGCCCGGGCTGAGTTCGATGGCCGGATCGTCGATCTCGGCGTACATCGGAAACGACCCAGTGCCCCCCGCCACGATCTTCGGCACCGAGAAACCACGCTCGACGAGCGCGTCGCGCAGGCGGGCGGCCGATTCCCAGCACTGGCGGACCGCCGCGCGGCGAACCTCTGGCTCGCGCTGGTGGTTCTGGCCGTCGTACAGGTGCAATCCGGCGGGGATGATCCCAGCCGTCGACGAGAGCTGCTGATAGAGTTCGGCCGCCTGAGGGCCGGGCTCCACGCCGGTGCGGTTCTGGCCGGAGTTGAGGTCGAGCAGCACCTCGATATCGGTCCCGGCGGCGACCAATTGCCGCCCCAGTTCGGCAATCGCCTCCGGATGGTCGGCAGTGACGATCAGCCGGGTATCGGGAAACTGCTTCCGAAAGCGGACGACCCGGCCGATATTCGGGCCGACTGGGTTGTAGGCCAGGAGGATATCTTTCACACCGGCCGTCGCCAGCATTTCCGCTTCGGCGATCGTCGCGCACTTGTGCCGCGTGATGCCAGCCGCCAATTGCATCTGGACGACCTCGCGCATCTTGTGCGTCTTGCAGTGGGGCCGCAGACGCTCGACTCCGCCGGCAACGCGGATCGTTTCGGCGAGATTCTGCTCGACGATCTCGCGAAAGATCACCAGCGAGGGGGAAAGCATTTGGCTCGTGTCGGCAATGGCGTAGCGTGGATCCATGCGGTGTTGTTTCCTTGTCACGAAAGTCTCTGCCGAATTGCCGCTCAGACTCGCTCGAAGATAGCGGCAATTCCCTGACCCAGGCCAATGCACATCGTCGCCAGCCCCAGTCTCGCATTGCCCGCCAGCATGGCATAAATGAGCGTCGTCGCAATGCGGGCTCCACTGGCCCCCAGCGGATGCCCCAGCGCGATCGCTCCGCCGCGAACGTTCAATTTCGACTCGTCGATTGCCAACAAACGGGCGCAGGCGATCGTTTGCGCTGCAAAAGCTTCGTTGATTTCGATCCGGTCAATGTCCGCTAGAGTCAGGCTGGCTCGCTGTAGCACCTTCTGTGTGGCGGCGACTGGGCCGAGCCCCATTTCGGCCGGCTGAACGCCTACGACGGCCGTCGCTCGCACGCGCACCAGAGGTTTGAGGCCGAGTTCACTCGCCCGGTGGTCGGACATCATCAGCAGCGCCGCGGCGCCATCGTTGGTGGGAGAGCTATTGCCCGCCGTAACGGTTCCACCGGCCTGAAACGCCGGCTTGAGGGCTGCGAGAGCGGCGAGGCTGGTGTCATCGCGGATGCACTGGTCGTAGCCAAGCAGAACTCGCTCACCCGCTTCGTTGTGACCATACACCGGCACGATCTCGCGCTCGAAATCCTTCGCATTGCGAGCCGCAGCCGCCCGCTGGTGACTTTGCAGGGCAAACGCGTCTTGTTGCTCTCGCGTGATGTCGTACTTGCGGGCGAGATGCTCCGCGGTGAGCCCCATCTTGAGCGCCGCAGGCGACGTCCGCTGGAATAGCTTGGGATTGACGTTGTGCCCATGATTCATCGGCAGATGATGCATGTGCTCGAAGCCGCCGACGATCTGCACATCTTCCGCCCCAGCCACAATCGCGTGAGCGGCCTGGTTGATCGCCTGCAGGCTGCTGCCGCAGAGACGATTGACCGTCGCGCCACCGACGCTGACCGGCAATCCGGCGAGCAGTCCCACGATGCGGGCCACGTTCAGCCCTTGCTCGCCGGTCTGCTGCGTATTGCCCAGAACGACGTCCTCGATCACGCCTGGATCGATCCCCGTGCGCTGGACGAGCGCCCGAATGCAGGCCGCCGCCAGATCGTCCCCCCGAACATTTCGGAAGTACCCTCGCTCCGGATGCGACCGGCCGATGGGAGTGCGTACTGCGTCGACGATCACGGCGTTCATGGGTTTTCGTCAGCCTCGGGGTGCGGCTCCGCCATGGTAGAACGTGCCGCCGGTCTCGGCCATCTTGAGCAGCATCGGCGTCGGCTGCATCCGGATGCCGATCTCTTCCAGCGGGGCGAGCATCTTCAGCAATTGCTTTGCGCCAACGGTGTCTGCCCAGTAGAGGAGCCCACCCTTTGCGGCCGGAAAGCCCAATCCATAAATAAGCCCCAGATCGATGTCGCGCACATCGCGGGCCACGTGTTCCTCGAGCAGCCGCGTGGCTTCGAGCAGCATCGGCAGGAACAAGCGGTGCTGGACCTGCTCGTCGCTAAGCTCGAGTCGTCGGCGCGTGTAGTCGTCCAGCAGCTTGGCCACGGCGGGGTCGGGCTGCGGAGTCTTGGTCTTGTTTTCGTAGCTGAAGAAGCCTTTGCCGGCCTTCATGCCGAGGCGGCCTCGCTTGACCATCGCGGGAACCAGCGGCGACGCGGCCACGCGAGCGGGAAAGGCGTTGTACATCGTCCGGCCGGCGTACATGGCCGTGTCGAGTCCCACCATATCGTAAAGCGCGATCGGTCCGAGCGG
>JAEZAS010000372.1 GCA_023430365.1 Planctomycetota bacterium | reverse complement strand
TCGCTAGCGCTCGACCCACCCTACGGTTTGCGGCTGGCGCTTCTACACGTTCAGGAATGGCACATCCTACAAAGTGGTATGAAATGGTCGCGTTCACCAACCTGAATTTGGCCGCGTTTTCGGCCGGATGCTCGGTGTTCCTGGTCATCCTTGGTTTGGCGTCCGTAGCGCCGGGGCAGCCGGCAGATGGATTCTCCGCCGAAAGCCTCTGGCGGTTGCCACGCCACCGGCAGGCCGAATGGTTTCAGAGCAAGGTCGTACAGGCCGAATTGGTGGACCTGATGGCAATGGCGGCGGGCAAGGATCTCAGTGCCGCAATGTATGCCCGCTGGGAAATGGCGAGACGCTTAGCCGTGGAGAGCGGAGTGAGCCCATCACCGCGCTTTCTTGTGCCTGAATCGCTGCAAGCCTGCTACCCCGACTGGTGGATCCAATCGACCCGAAGGGCGGTTAGGCACTGCGCTCCCGGAAAGCCGTTGTTTGTGGATGCTTCGATCTTAAGCGACACAGCGGCAAGCGATGGCGTGCTGGAATGCGCCATCCGATCGATCGAGAGGGACGAACTGCTCGCGAGAATCGGCGAAAGGGAGGTTGTTGTGCCAACCGAGCAGCTTTTTGCCGTGCGCCAAGTGCATGCACGTGAAACCGGCGATTACTGCTTAATAGCGGCTCACTCCGCGTGGAGCATGCCGTTTCGCCTGATGTGTTACGGGGCCAACTCTCCTGAACCGAAATGGTCGACAGACGTTCTGACGGCGGCAAATTGCTGGAACTATTCGGGGAGGGGGTTTAACAAGCTGCACTTTGCAGTTGCCGACGATTTGGTCGTGGTGGCTGGCGTCGCTGTGGATGCTATTTACACGGAGGCCTTTTCGCTCCGAGACGGAACGTGCAGATTTCGCTTCTCGACGGCCTATTACTATCTGTGCAAACCATGATCGCAGCTCCCAAGGGCGCGGTCGTGCCGCTGGCCATCTGATGGTGGGCCTCGCTAGCGCTCGACCCACCCTACGGTTTGTCTGCGTCTACACGTTCAGCAGCAGGCGGGCTGGATCTTCGATCGATTCCTTGATCCGCTTCAGGAACGTCACCGCCTCGCGGCCATCGACAATGCGATGGTCGTAGGTGAGGGCGAGGTACATCATCGGGCGGACGACGACCTGCCCCTTGATGGCAATCGGGCGTTCCTGGATCGAGTGCATGCCGAGCACGCCGCTCTGCGGCGGATTGACGATCGGCGTGCTCAACAGCGAACCGAACACGCCGCCGTTGCTGATCGTGAACGTGCCGCCTTGCAGTTCGTCGGGCATCAGCTTGCCGTCGGTTGCCCGCTTGGCGAAGTCGCCGATGGCCTGCTCGATCTGAGCGACCGAAAGCTGTTCTGCCTTGCGCAGGATCGGCACCACGAGGCCGCGCGGGCTGCCGATCGCAATGCCGATGTGGCAATGCTTGCGATAGACGATGTTGTTGTCGCGAATCTCGGCGTTCAGCTCCCGAATCTCTTGCAGGGCTTCGATCGTCGCCCGCACGAAGAACGACATGAAGCCGAGCTTAATGCCGTAGCGTTCCTTGAACCGCTCGCCGTGGCGCTGACGCAGCTCCATGACGGCCGACATGTCGACTTCGTTGAAGGTCGTCAGCAGGGCGGCCTGCTTCTGAGCCTGCACCAACCGCTCAGCGATCTTCCGGCGGATGAGCGACATCGGCACGACTTCGTCGCCGGCGTCGTCCGGGCGGGCAGGGGCCGCTTTCGCGGGCGCCGCCGCGGGAGCGGCCTGCTTCTGGGCGGCAGGCGGTGCGATGCTTGGCGTCGGAGCGGCCGCAGCGGACTGCTGCTGCTCGGCGACATAGCGCATCACGTCTTCGCCGCGGAGCCGACCTTCGGCGGTCGGGATCTGATTCGGCTGCAAGCCATGCTCTTGCAAGGCGCGGCGGGCCGAGGGGGTCAGATGCACCGGACCGTTCGTCGGCCGAGCATTGCCGGCGATCTCGGTGTGCGTCCGTTCCGGAGTCGACGGCGCCGGTGCCTCGCTTGCCTGCGGAGCTTCGGCGGTGGCCGACGGTTCGCCGTTCTTCGGCGTTTCAGCGGGCGAAGCGGTGACGGCATCGTCGATCAGGGCGATCACTTCACCCACCGACGCAATCTCGCCAGCCGATTTGCGGATTTCGACAACCACGCCACCTGCGGGCGCGGCCAACTCCATCGTGGCCTTGTCCGTTTCCAGCTCCACGAGCTCTTCGTCTCGCTTCACCTGATCGCCTTGCCGGCGACGCCAGCGGGCGATTTGCACTTCGGTGACGGACTCGCCGAATTCTGGCACTTTCAGTTCCACTCTCATGCTGTAATCTCCCGCGAAGTAAGCGCCAGCGACGGCTTCACCGTCCGCTCACCGAATGCTTGCTTGATCACTTGTTGCTGTTCGCTGCGATGGATGGCTTTGGAACCGGTCGCCGGGCTGGCCGACTCCGCTCGGTAGACTCCCTGAAAAGGATGTCGGCCGAGCCGCGAACCAAATCGCGACTTGAAGTACCGCCAGGCGCCCATGTTCTCCGGTTCTTCCTGCACCCAGTACACAGGTGTATCGGCAGCACAGTTGCGCAGCGCTTCCTCAAGATAGTGCGCCGGCAGCGGATAAAGTTGCTCGACGCGGACAATCGCCACGTCGTCCCGCCCTTCCTGCTCGCGGTGTGCGAGCAATTCGTAGTAGATCTTTCCGCTGCACAGTAGCACCCGCGAAGCCTTGGCGACGAGCGGATCGCTGATCACGCGCTGGAAGGTGCCAGTCGTCAGATCGGTGAGCGGGGAGCGGGCTGCTTTCAACCGCAGCAGGCTCTTGGGCGTGAACACAACAAGCGGCTTGCGCCACCTTCGCAGCACCTGCCGTCGCAGCAGGTGATAATACTGTGCGGGCGTCGTCGGGTTGGCCACCTGGATGTTGTCTTCGGCCGCCAGCGTGAGGAACCGTTCCAGACGGGCGCTCGAGTGTTCCGGCCCTTGGCCTTCAAAGCCGTGCGGCAACAGCAGCACCAGCCCGTTGAGCTGGTCCCACTTGTCTTCGCCGCTGGCAATGAACTGATCGATGATCACCTGGGCCACGTTGGCGAAATCGCCGAACTGAGCCTCCCAGGCCACGAGCGCCTCGGGCGACTCCTCGCAATAGCCGTACTCGAAGCCCATCGCCGCCGCCTCGCTCAGCGGGCTGTTGACGATCTCGACGTGCCCCTGATGGGCCGGGTCGAGCTGCGAGAAAATATTGAACACCCGGCCGTCGACCACGTCGTGCAGCAACGCATGGCGGTGGCTGAACGTACCGCGGCCCGTGTCCTGGCCGGTGAAGCGAATCCGATGCCCTTCGAGCGCGAGCGTGCCGATCGCCATGGCTTCGCCGGTGGCCCAATCGAGCGTTTCTTGCAGGGCGGCCATCTTACGACGGTCTTCCTGGCTGCGCTGAAGCTTCGGATGGACGTGGAAATCGACCGGCGACGTCGTGATCTTGTGCAGGATCTCCTGCAACTTCTCGAGCGCGACGCCCGTTTCGATGTCCTCGGTCGGCTCTGGGCCTCCCTGGTAAACCGAGGGCTCACGCTGCCGCAATTGGCCGTCGCGGGAGTGCGGGCAATCCTGATCCCCGTCCTTGGCGCGGTCGAATTGCTCACGCAGGTACTCGAGCATCTCGTTTTCGAGATTTTCGACTTCTTCGCGGGTGATTTCACCGGCGGCGACCAGTTGCTCGGCGTAGCGCTCGCGTAGGCGGCCGTGCTTGTCGATGGCCGAGTAGAGGCGAGGCTGGGTGAAGCTTGGTTCGTCGGTCTCGTTGTGACCCCAGCGGCGGAACGCCACCAGGTCGATCACGATGTCGCGCTTGAACGTGGCGCGGAAGTCCATCGCCACGTCGACGGCGCGGGCCACCGCTTCCAGATCCTCGCCGTTGACGTGCAGTACGGGGATTTGCACCGCGCGGGCGACGTCGGTGGCATAGGTCGTCGAACGGGCCTCCGCGGGAGTCGTCGTGAACCCGATCTGGTTGTTGATGATCACATGGACCGAGCCGCCTGTATCGTAGGCCGACAGGCGACCGAGATTGAGCGTTTCGTAGACGATGCCTTCACCGGCGAACGCGGCGTCGCCGTGCATCAGCATGGCGAACGACTGGCTGCGATGGGTGTCGCCATCGTGATCCTGGATCGCTCGCACGCGCCCCATGGCGACTGAGTTGACGAACTCGAGGTGGCTCGGGTTGAAGCACATCGAGAGGTCGAGCGACTTGCCGCTCGCGGCCCGCCAGGTGACGTTGTCACCCAGGTGGTAGCGAACGTCGCCGTGGCCCGTCGGGCCTTGCGGCAGCTTGTCTTCGAACGAGCGGAACAGATCGCAGGGCGGGCGATCGAAGATGTTGGTCAGCACGTTCAAGCGGCCGCGGTGGGCCATGCCGAGCACCACGGTGTCGATGTTCTGCTCCGTGGCCCGATCGAGCGTCAGATCGATCAGCGGGATCAGGCTTTCCGAACCGTCGATCGAAAAGACCTTGGCGCCCGGGAACTTCTTGCGGATGAACGTCTCGAAGACGTCCGCCCGGATGAGCTGCTGCAGAACTCGCAACCGGCGGGCCTTGTCCCAGACGCGCGGCTGGGTCTTGCCTTCGATCCGATCGATGAACCACTTGCGGATCGCCAGATCCTGCACGTGCATGTACTCGTAGCCGATCGTGCCGCAGTAGATCTGCGTCAGGCGGGCCACGATGTCGCGCAGCTTCTGGGGGCCGGCGTCTTCATCAATGATCGAGATGTAGCTCTTGTCGAGCTCTTCTTCGTCCAGGCCGTGATAGGCGAGCGTCAGCTCGTTGAGCTGGTGGGTCGGATGCAAATTGGCCCAGAACGATTCACCCACGCCGCGCACACCGAGCGGGTCGACGTTGGCGGCCAGATGCCCCCAAGCGCGAAACGCCCAGCCCAGTCGCGAGACTTGCTCTTGCGAACGGCGGGTGCCCTTGGTGTAGGTGCTGCTGGCGGAGTCGTCTTCCGACTGGCCAGCCGGTGGGGCAGGGGCGAAGGAGGTGACCGGCGGGCTCTCGGTCGTGACCGAGGCAGGGCTAACGGCGCCGGGGCCGTTCAGCATCCGGTCGAAGTAGCCGCGCCAGTGTTCGGGCACCTTGGCAGGCTCTTGGAGGTAATCGGCATACAACTGTTCCAGAAAGCCCGCGCTCTGGCTGCCCATCGCGTCGATGGGCAGGGACATGTCATCGGTTGGACTATTCATCGGACCTTGTGCGCTCGCATCCGCCAGCTTGGAGGTTGGGCGGAGGGGCCGGTGTTGGCAAACCTGAATGTGAGGATTGCGACTGGTCTTAGGTTAGCCAGACGGCCGGCAGTTTGTAGGGGTTGGAGGGAGTCTTCGGCTGCTGTAAGGTTTTCGCCCGCCCGCGAAAACCTTGGTTCCATTGTACGTCAACGGCGAAACGAGTTGGGAGGCGGGGGAAAAGAAGTCGGTAAGTCGCAAAATTGGCGGCTGGACACATCGAGCAGCAGGCCAGTTTTCGCGAATCGCGTGGCTTCTCAACCGCGTCGCCTGCCCGCGCGTCGGCGTGGCGGAGGGGTTCTGCAGTCGGGCGAAGACCTTGCGGTCCAAGGGTTCCTATCGGCTTTCCGGCCCGCCATCCGGCGAGAAAATCGTTACTCTGCCGCAAGTTTGCCCCGCCGAAAAACTCACCATCACGCCCACTAATAGAAGCCCCCAGAAAGAGCGAAAGCCGACCCGCATCGCAGCTATCGCCACCAAGCAAGCGGGCCCGGAGAAAACCTCCAGGCCCGCTTTGTGGCTGCATTTCGGTGCAGGCTCTGCCCCCGGCCCGCCGCTTAAAACTCCTCGTCCTGCCCGAGGCTGAAGTCATAGAGCAGGTCGAGGGGATTTTCGCGGCTAATGTCATCGCTGCCGGCGCCGGTCATGAGGATATCGGCGTCGCCATCCTGAGTGACTGTACCCAGACCCGAGCGATTGCCGAGCGTGCTCCAATTCACGAGTAGGGCCAGCATGGCCTGGTCGTTGGCGTCGTTGGCCCAGGTGCTTTCGGCGCTCGTCATGGCGGTTGGGGCGACGCTGCCGCTTACCAGCAGGTCGTTCCCTTCGTCGCTCATCAGCCAGTCGGCTCCCGTGCCGCCGATCAGGACGTCGTTTCCTTCCTTGCCGAACAGGCGATCGTCCCCCGTGCCGCCGCTCAGCAAGTCGTTGCCGATGTAGCCGCCGAGCGTATCGTTGCCCAAGCTGCCGTACAGCCGGTCATTGCCCATTCCGCCGTCGAGCGTATCGTCGCCGGCTCCTCCGTGAACGTAGTCGTCGCCATCGTCACCGTTAGCTTGATCGTTGCCGCCGCCGGCGTAGATGATGTCGTTGCCGCCACCACCGCTGATCCGGTCGAAGTCGCCGGCCAGATCGTCTTGAGGTTGGGGGTTGGACGGCGTCGGGCCTTCATCGCCCCAGATCGTATCATTGCCCATTTCGCCCAGGATCTGGTCGCGTCCCAGGCCGCCGACGAGCAGATCGTCCTCAGTCGCTCCCGCCAGATAATCGTGTCCTCCTTCACCGTAGAAGACAGCCACGCGGGGCGCGCTGTACTGCGAAATGTAGTCGTCGCCCCCGCGAGCGTAGACGACGACCTTACCCGGAATGTCGAGATATCCGGAGAAGTTGTTGATCGAAATTCTCATCCGATTCGGCTGGCTGGCCGTGATAGCGCTCGTGAACACGAAGTAGTCGGCAAGCGCGGTGCCGCGGGCGTATAGATCGCCCATCTCGATCTCGGTTTGGCCCGTCGAGTCGTAAAGGTCTAGGTTCTCGATGTCGGCGAAGGTGAAGCTCGCATAACCCGCTGCATGCACCTGCCCCGGAACCGTCGTGACAAAAATCGCTGATGTCTCCGCGATGGCCGACAAGTCGAGCGATAGATGGTCGCCGACCGTGTTTGCGGTCGGCACGCCGCCGGGAGTTGGCTGTCCGCCGTTGATGCTGACGGCCGTCGTCCGGCTCGGTTGAATCTTGTTCGCAGCATCGCCGAAGCGATCGTTCCCCGCGTTGCCGTTCATGTTAACCGTGACGATGCCGCTCCCAGGCCCCGCGCCAGGGTCAGGCAACGACAGATAGAACTGGTCCGCGGAATCGTGTCCATTCACGGTGACCGAGTCCAGGTCGCTGCCAGCCGCAAGCGTGATGGCGAGTGTGTCCTCACCGGCCGTCGACGTGACCTCCAAAACGTCGATGCTCGCATAGGTGACATCCACTCCGCCGGTATAACCGGTCAGGCCGTCAACCTCGCTCTCGGTGACCGTGACCGTATCGCCAGCCGTATCCAGGACGCCATCGCCACTGTCGATGACTACCAGCGTGTCGTTGCCACTGGCGCCGTCGATCGTGACGGGGCTCAGGATGCCATCGACCGTGTTGCCGCTGTCATAAAGCTCGAAGCGGTCATTCCCCGCACCGCCAACGAGGCTCGCTGCGATCCCCGCCGGCAAGGCGTGGACCCGCAGCGTGTCCGCCGACGTGTCGCTGCCCGCGCGGTTGTCGCCGCTCACTTCCAGATCGAGGACACTGGCGTCGACCGTGAGGACTTCGATCTGTTCGGCTCCATCGCCGCCGAGGATCGTCAACCCTGTGAAGCCAGTTAGGCTCGTTTCTGCCAGGCCCAGGTCGCCGGTCACGCTCGTCTGGCCCGCCGCGGGGCTATCGAGAGTAATCAGGCTAGTCGCTGGCGTGCTGCTGGCGTCGACCGTCAACCGACCGCCGGCACCATTCAGATCGAGGCTGGTTACTCCTACGAACGAGAGGAGGGCGTCCAGCGGTCCTGCGCCGGGACGTACCGCCAGGTTGCCGCTGCCGGCTGGTCCTACCGTATCGCTGAAGTAGTCGACGTTGTCGGTGCTCGTGAGGTTCAGGCCGACTGAGTTCGCGCCCCCGCCGCCGACAAAGTGGATCGAGACCGTCTGTGGGCTCAGGACAGCCGTGCTGGCCGCGTTCTGGTGAGCTCCAGCGCTCGCGCCGCCAGCAGGCGCATTGTCCACCGCCGGCGCCGTGGCCACAAAGCTCGGCAGCTGACCGCCGACTTCCGTCAGAGTGAACGAGTCGCCGTCGGCGGAGCCGATCACCGTGAGCGAGCGGACACTGGCCGCCGGACCGCTGTAGAACGGCGTCGGGCCGTTGACTCTCAGTTCAAGGTTTACGCCCGAACCATCCAGCCGGGCATCGATCAGGTCGGCCCCGCCATCCTCAAAGCCCGACAAGGCCATGTCGAGCACCAGGTGCACGTCGCCTGCCACCGTGGCGTTGTTCTCAATGCCGGTGAACGAGACGCTCTGTTCCGTCTCACCGCCGGTGAAGCTGTACGAACCGCTGCCCGCCGTTGCTCCCAGGGTCAGGATCGTGTTGCCCGCAGCAATGTTCGACAGGTCGAGGTTCAGCGTGTCGCCGGGGAACACCGGCGAGGTCGGCGCTCCGCCATCGACGCTGAAGAACGTTGTGTCCTGCGGGCGGAAGTTAAATACATCGCTTTCCCCGCCACCCGTGATCACCGTTCCGCCCGTCGCGCCCGCTGCCGTCGAGATTATGCTCGCAGGAGCAATCGTCAGCACCGAACCCTCCGGGTCCACGGTCCCGCCATCGAGGTTCACAACCAGCCGCCTGGTCGCCGAGATGGCTCCAGAAATCCCGGCGTCATCCGCCACATTCAGGGTAATGTCCGCACCCGCTCCCGACGCCGCCAGCGAAGCCAGTGCCGGCAAGCTGAAGTTGCCATCGGTGGTGGTCAGTTCGATCGAACCGACGGCGGAGCTCGCTCCGGCAAGCACCATTCCATTCGTCTCGCGAATCGAAACATCGCCGCTGGCAGTAAACGTCAACGATCCGGCATTGAAGGCGCTGGCGCCGTCGCCGAGCGTAATTGCGCCGCCGACCAGAGTTGCCAGTCCAGTCACCGTGACGCTCGAAGGAGCCGTGTCACCAATGGCGCCGCTCGAGGTGAGCGTCAGTGCGCCGGCCAGACTGGTTCCGGTGAGAGTCGTCGCTGAATCTTCGCTGATCGTGACCGATCCGGCGGAATTGAACGTCAGTGAACCGAAGTTGACGACGTCGCTTCCCGTGTCGCCCAGTAGAATGCTTGTCGCTGTCAGGCTGGCATTGGCGGTGACCGAAAGGTTCGTCCCGCCCGCATCCGTCAGGCCCGCGCTGCTCTGCAGTGAGAGGCTTCCTGCTGTGCTCGTCCCAGCGAGTTCCGTCGCAGAATCCTCGCTGATGAGGACCGACCCTGCGGACGTAAACCGCAATTGGCCGAAGTTCGTCGTGTCCCCGACGTTGTCTCCCAGTGTAATGATCGTGCCCGACAAGAAGGCCAGATTCGTGACCGTGAGACTCGTGCCAGCCTGATCGGTGAGCGCACCGGCTGATGCCAGCGTGAGCGCGTTCGCCGTGTTTGTTCCCGTGAGCGTGGTCGCGGAATCCTCGACGATGGTCACGCTTCCAGTCGAGTGGAACGTCAGACTGCCGAAGTTGGTCGCGTCTCCCACGCTGTCGCCGAGCGTAATGTTCGGACCGGTCAAGCTCGCGTTCCCGTTAACGCTAATGGTCGCACCGGCAGCGTCGGACAAGTCGCCCGTCGCCGTAATCACGGCGTTGCCATTCGCGACGGATAAGAGCGCGATCGAAAGCGAGCCCTGGTCGTCGATCAGGACATTGCCAGCCCCTGCGTTCGTGGCACTCAGCGAGCCGATCGTCGTGTCGAGATCGATGCCGGTTGCAGCAGTGGCTACAAGAGTCGGAGCGGTGACGTTGTTCGCGGCGCCGTTGGCGTCGGTAATGGCGCCGGCGGTCGCGGTGATTGTGGCCGTTGTTCCCGCGGCAATCGTCGTCACATTCAGGTTGCCGGTTCCGCTCGTCACAGTCACGGCGCCACTGCCGCTGGCCACATTCAACACATTGGCGCCATCGGCTTCATCAATGTTCACCAGGCCCGAGCTACTTGTGGCCGTGATATTCGTGACATCGGTATCGAGATCGATCCCGCCCAATGCCGTGGCGACGAGCGAAGTCGCAGTAACATTGACGCCTGCCACGCCATCCGTAATGGTGCCGGCGCCATGTGAAATCTGTAATTCCACATTCCCGGTTCCCGCGTTGATCACTCCCACCGGGAAGGAGTCCGCCGTATCGCGGAGCCAGATATTTCCACCCGCCGATGTCGCATTGACGGTTCCACCGACCGCATTCACTTCCAGGGGAGCTCCGGAGCTCGTCCCGATCGTTCCCGCGCCGGTTACCGCCAGCACAATGTGATCGGCTCCAATCTCGCGGGTGCCATCGACAACTGCGCTCGTGATGCTGCCATTCAGAGCGGTCAATTCGAATCGCGTGGTTCCGCCGCCGCTGCCCACTGTGGACGGGAGCAGCACGACACCGCCAGCCGTGTCGCGAATGAAGACTCGGTTGTTGGAGGAGCTCGGGGTAATGTTCGCACTGAGCTGAGCGGCGTTGATGTCCAGCGGATCGGCGCCGCTTGAGCCGATCGATGCACCTGAGGCGGTGATCGCGAGCGTCACTACGTTGCCGACGATGTCCGGCGTGCCCGAGTCGCTCGCATCGCCCGTCAGATTGCCGGCGTCCAGCTCGATCGTGACGTTGCCGGCGACGGCCTGGACGTTCTCGACGATCAGGCCGCTCACCTCGAAGATGTCGATGTTTCCTGCCGCAGTCGTCGCTGCGAGCGTGTTGACGCTGGTGTCGAGTTCGATCCCGCTTCCCGCGGCAATCGTCAACGCGTCGGCCGAAATATCAGTCGTCGAATTGCCGGTGGTGACAGCGCCGACCGCGGTCAGCGATACATCACCGCTCGTGGTCACCTGCTTGCTGAAGCCGATCGTCTGAGCTGTCACCGTCAGATTGCCGGCTCCCAAGTTCAGGGCGCCGCCGGTGCTCACGAACGTGACTGCGTCGCCGCCGTCCTGCGTGATAATCAGGTCGGCGCTGAAAGCCGCTCCGCCCGCTTCCTGCGTATCGAGCCCCTGGATGCTCAGCGAATCGACCCCGCCGGTCAGGTTAATCGTGAGCGACAAAGTTGGGTTGACGAACGACGTGCTCTCGCCGAGCGTGCTGTCGATGAGCGACATCTGATCAGTTGCAGTGCCGAAGTCCGACAGCGTGACCGTTTCGTCTCCACCGGTGAATGTAAAGATGCGATGATCCGCCAGCATATTGTCCGTCACCGGTTCGAGACCGGTGTAGCTGATCAGCCGGCCGTCGACGTTGATCGATCCCGAACTGGCGCTGGTGAAGATATGCTCAATCGTCGTGGCGCTGCCGCCGCCGAGAGTGAGCGAATCACCTGGCGCCCCGCTGTCTCCTTCGCCGTGGAAGGCGATGTTGAACGCGAGATTCCCACCGCTGTAGTCGACGAAAAGGCTGTCGTTGCCGCTGCCGGCATTGATCGTGTAAGTGCTCGAAGCAGCGAAGGAGGCCGCCGGACGAGAGTCAACGACGTTTCCGCCCACAAGCAGCTGAATCAGGTCGGCCCCGCCGTTAATTATTTGTCGCAATTGGAAGCTCTCCGCGGCTCCCGTGCCGCCGAAGGTGGTGCTTCCATCGACGACGATCGCCACGTCGTTGCCGTCGCCGCCTTGGTACGTGATCCGCGCAGTGAGTCCGCTACCCAGGAAGTTGGAACTGAAAGTCGCTCCTTCAGCCAGCCCATTAAACGTCCCAGTGATGGGATCGGCCAGGTCATTGCGAACAATGATGTAGCTGTTGCCGGCAGTCGGGACGAATCCCGCAAATGACGAGACGAGAAGCGTGGCCCCGCCCAAGTTGACCGTACCGGAAACATTCAATTGATCGTGGAACGTCGCGCCATCGCCGGCGTTCGGACCACCAATCTCAACATCGAGGGCCGACGCTGATGTGAAAGTCACAGAGCCTGAATCAAGCACTCCAGGGCTGGTTCCCGGTGACACGATTCCGCCGTTGACAGCCACACTGCCCAGCACCGTTCCGACGCCACCGAGCGTGCCACCGGCATTCACAGTAATCGTGCTGCTGGCAGTGGTGCTGCCATTGACCAGCAAAGTGCCGCCGTTCACGGTCGTCGCGCCTGTGTAGGTGTTCGCCGCCGCGAGGGCGAGCGTTCCTCCACCCGTCTTCGTTAATCCGCCGGGCGCGTTCGCCTGTCCGCCCGACTGGTTCATCAACACTGCTGAGATCGTCAGATCTGCTCCAGCCGCAACGTCGAAAACGGTGTTCGCCAACAGATGGATGGCGCCGTTAGGACCGCTGCTTTCAATCGTCGAAGACGCGAAACCACCGACGGTCACTTGTCCCGTTAGCAGGAACGCCTGGAATTCCGGGTTCGTGCCACCCACACCCTGCAGCAGCGATCCGCCGTTGAGTTGCACCGGCCCCAGGACGTTGAAGTACTCGCCCGAATTGCGAACGATCCCGCCGCCGTTGGCCGCCACGGTTACGGCCGGCAGCGAAGTCGAACTGCCCAGGACTCCATTGATGGCAAACTCGAGAGTTCCACCGGCGTTGGCAGCCAAAGTGCGGGCGACATTCGGCGCTCCAAACGCGCTGCTTGTCGGCGCGGGAATGTTGTTGGCGGCCACCGCGCGCAGCACGCCGCCGTTCACGTTGATGTCGCCAGTGAACGTGTTTCCTGAATTGCTCAGCGTCAGCGTGCCGACGCCGATCTTCGTCAAGCCGAGTGTCGCGCCAGGGCCACTGTTCTGCAGAATGCCCGCATAGGTGTTATTGGAACCGCCATTGCCCAACGTGAGCGTGGATGCCGTTCCGGCTGCAAGGTTGTCCACCGTCGCTGTATTGGCTCCCTTGATGACGGAGGTCAGCGTTTGGTCATAGCCGTTCAGGTCAAAAACGCCGTTGGCGAATTGAGCCACCGTCAGGACGAGGTTCGTCGGCAGTGCGTTGTCCGCACCCAGACGCAACATGCCTTGGCCGACGTTCGCTTGGGGGAAATTCGATCCGGAACCGGAGACGATGACCGTGCCGGCTCGGAAGGCGACCGGAACGGAAGCCGTCGACGTGATCGGCCCGGCGAGTGTCAGTGTGGCGCTACCACTGCTGCCGAAGTGTCCCCCCGCCGACGCGTTGCCCGTGAGAGTGATCGGACCGCTCCAAGTGGCGTCGCCGCTCGGGACGTGCAACACGCCTTCTACGGCAATTCCTCCACCTTGAATCTCCAGCGCGTTGCCGACATTCACACCTGGTCCCAACTGCAGTTGGTTCGAGGTGGTGCTGTCGACGACAACCGGCCCCGTCCCTAAACCTGCGCTATGGAGCACGCGAACCAAGCCACTGTTCAGCAGGGTTCCGCCCGCGTAGGTGTTCGCCCCTTCGAGGAGCAGGGTCTTGGCGCTCGCCGCCGTAGCGTTGATATCGAGCCCGCCGTTCGAAATGACTGCGTCCACGCGAACCGTGCGGTTGTTTCCATCTCCCGTACCGTTCAAATGAACGCTTCGCACCGCGCCGCCAAGGTCAAGGTTTCCTGTCACGCGCACTTCATTGCCGGTAGCGCCCGGATTCAGCCGGTTGTTGTTCAGCGTCAGGCTGCCGCCCAGCGTCAAGGTGCCGCTTCCGGTTTGCACCCAGGCGCCAGCGGTAGTAAACGAAGTGACGCTTAGCGCGCCGATCGCGTCATCGAAACCGTTGAGATCAAACAGCGCCTGGCTGTTGCTGTCAGCGACCAGCGACACGGACGATCCATTGGAGATTTGGTTCGACGCACCCAGCAGAAGCGTCGATGGGCTGCTCCCGGCCGACGTCGTGATCGTAATGGGACCCGTGCCCGTGGCGTCTCCCGCCGACTTGCTGAGGAGCAAAACGCCACGATTGACGTTCGTCCCGCCCGTATAGGTATTGCTTGCGCTTCCCGCCAATACGAGCGTGCCATTGCCGGCCTTGGTCAGGGTGCTTGCCACCGACTCGCTGACCACGCCGTTGATGGTCAGAGTGCCTGGCACCGAACCTGTCTGGGCGTTGTTGACGGTGATCGTGTTCGTCCCGCCCAATTGGACATTGTTCAGCCGAATGCCGTGGCTTGAGGGGGAGGTCAAGTTGAGACCCACGGAAACCAACAGGCTTTGGCTGCCGTTGAAGGTCACATTTCCTAGCGTGTGCGTGACAGGGGACATCGACGGGGTCATCCGACCGGCACGGATCTCCGCGTTCTGATTCAGGATCAGATTGTTGTTAAACGTGCCATCGCTGTCGCGCCGCACCTCGAGGATGGCGCCGGTAGCAACCGTATTGTTGAAAACAATGGCGGCGTTATCGACGGAGGTTGACTGTCCTTCCAGGAGGAATCGCAGCGCCTTGTCGCCAGCCAAAACAATCTGCGTTCCCGCGCCCAAGGTCCGGTTGGTACCGACCGTCACAACGGACTCGTTCGCGACCGGTCCGTCGTTGCGGATCACAATCTGCCGGTTAACGCCCCCGTCAGTGATGCCGCCGGAAAACCGGAGCACCATCCGACTGTTAGATTGAGTTCGGTCGACATCGAACGTTGGGTTGCCGGTCAGCGTGGTCAGGCCGTTGAAACGCAGGTTCGAATCGGCCATGTTGACGTTCGGGCCGGTTGTTACGCTCAGCACCGAACTGCCGATCGTCAAGGTGCTGAAATGCAGCTCGGTTCCACCTCCTGGCGTAATGCGATCGGCCAGAATTGAGCTGTCCGCCGTCACCGCGACGGGAATGTTGTAGTTCGTGGTGCTGGTCGCATCGGTCCGCAACAGCAACCTTCCGCCACTGAGCTGGAGTCGGCTTCCCGTCAGCGGACTTGCCCCGGTCTGAACGCCCAGGGCGTCGTTCTGGCGGATTTGCAGCGTCCCGCTCGGGACGTTCCAGTGGGCTCGGTAGGTCGAGCCGGAATCGAGGGCCACCGTGCCAGGGCCTGAGAGGTTGACCGCCGGTGTTGCGGTGGAACCAACGGCATTCGCGAAGCTGCTGCTGAAGACGAGCGAGTCGCTCGAAGCGGCAGTCGCTAGGGTGATCGTCGCGGCGCCGGCGAGTACCGGATTGCTCGCGGCGTTGTAGGTCGATGTGCCGCCGGAGGCGAGCAAGGTGCTGCCGTTGTTAAGCAACAGCGGATTGCTGACCGACACACCCACGAGTTCCAGCGTGCCGCTATTGGTGATCGAGGAGGTTCCAAGACCGCCGCCATTGGTCAGGCGAAGCGTTCCGCCCGAGAGGCTGGTCGTACCGGTCAGTCCGGGACTTGCAGCAGCCAGCGTCAGGACGCCGGCCCCTTGCTTGGTAAACGCGCCGGCCGTGAGCGTCCCCTGCAGCGTCGAGTTGCCCGCCTGGTTCACCGTGATGCTCTGGGCCGAGATCGACGAACCGGCGCCGCTCGAAACGCTTCCCGCCGTCGTCAACGAGACCGCTCCACTGGCGAACGAGACGAGCGCGCCGGCCGGCACGACAATCGAATCGGTCCCTGCGTTGCCGGTATGGATCGTCAGGCTGCTGATGCCATTGCTCGTCGGGCCGACGACGACTCCATCGCCCGTCACCGGTCCCAACGTGATCGTATCGTTGCCGTCCCCTCCGTCGGTGACCGTGTCGATCACGAGAGTTCCGCCGGGCGAGGACACGCTATTCCACACGGCCAGGGTTTCGAACGAAGTCCCCGCCGTCGTGCTGCTGATGATGATCGCGTCTTGGGTTCCGATGGGCACGATCGTGGAGGTCAAGTTCTTCCCGTCGACGATCTGCAGTGAATCGTCCAAGTCGTCGGTGACGACGGTGAACGTTCCCATGTCCGACACGTCGAGCGGTTCGATGTTTGCGAACGTAATCTCGCTCAGCAGGGCGCTAGCCAGTGTTTCAATCGTGACCTTGCCGAGGTTTTTGCCGGGCGTGTTCGGCGCCGTGTACTCGGCTTTGTAGATCGCGTTCTGGTTGCCATCACCGCGGACCGCCAGGCTATCGTCCCCGTCGCCGCCGTCGAAGTGGATATTGGTCGTGACGTTGGCCAGCGTGTAATCGATGAGCAGGGAGTCATCGCCGTCCAGGCCGTTGATGACCACGCTCGACAGGCTGTCTGACAAGCCGGAGTAGATAACGACTCCGTTGCGAGTCACCACGAGATTGCCGCCGCTCGAGGTGACGTCGAAAACATCAGGACCCAACGTGCCGACCAGGTAAGGATTGCCAGGGTCGCCGGCCGAGATGAGCGCGAGGTCGTTGCCATCGCCTCCCTGATAGGTGATCTGCAGCGTTTGGCCGCCGCTGGTGAAGGTGTATCCCTCGGGAAGGCTCGCAAATGCGCCGCTGAACGGGGCACTTCCCTCGTTCTCGATCAGCACATGCTCGCTCCCGGGCGTCATCCCGACAGGAGGCGTGAAGTTCAGCGTCATCCCTTCGACACTCAAGCCGCCAGCCACGTTCAGCGGCGAAGTGCCCAGGGTGAGCGTGGTTCCAGCGGCTCCACTGAAACCGCCCGAGCCCAGCGCGTCAGCATGGCTCACGACCAAAGAAACACCGCCCGCAAGGGTTGTGGATCCTGTGTGAGTGTTTGCCGTCGGCAGGAGCACGCTGCCGGCGCCCGCGAATGTAACGTCGCCACTTCCCGAGACGCTGTTGAGCGAAACGGCAGCCAGGGCGTCCACCACCAGCGTCGCATTGCCGGCGAACTCTGTTTGCGTAGCATTCAGAGTTGCTGATCCTGCAGAAGTCACCGTTAGGTTGGCGTCCGGCCCAAGGACAACTCCGCCGAGCGTGGTGGAAAGGACCCCCGCAGCGAGACTGAGTTGCGCATTGCTCCCCGCGATGACGGTGACGGATCCAAAGTTTGGCGAGGTGGCGCCAGAGTCGTCGAGCGTCAGATAGCCGTTGACTAGCTCCACCGAAGTGCTGCCGAGTGAACTGGCCGAGTTGCTGCCTACTGCGGTGAGTTGAGCGCCCTGGGTGACGCTGATCGTTCCGGCGAGAACATTGACCGGGTTCAAGAACGCCAGAGAACCGCCGCTGATTTCCCCCGTGAACGAACCTGGCGCCGTTTCCTGGACGATCGCTTGGATCTGGTTCGCGCCGCCGCCCGACTGGGAGATCCTACCGGTTTGCAGAACTGAGCCGGTCAATTGGAACGGTTCGCTCGCCGAGTTCGTGAACCGAATCTCTCCAACCGGAGCGCTGCCAGTCACGTTGACCGTGTGCGTCGTCGCGTACAGGTCCTCGAACACGGCGATATCATCCGAGTCGGGAATCTGGTTGTTCAGCCAGTTGGCGGGATTGGTCCACAGCGCGTCCCCGCCAGCGCCGGTCCAGAAAACCGAATCGGCTGCTAGCACCTGCCGCGCTTCGAGCGTTTCAAACAGCATTCGGCGACGTTGCCGCTTTTGCGAGGTTCGCCGACGAGTTGCTGGCAACGACCCACTTCGCGCAAACATCTTCCGCTCCGCCGATCCGCCTAGTGCCATTGTCAAACTCCGAGATGTCGCATCGATGCGGCGAGCGCAGGCCTGTCGCCCGCCTCGCATGAGAACTGCCGTTGCTTCGTTGGGACTGCGGTTTGTCGCAGTTATTCCAAACGGAGGGCCAGTTTAGGCAGCGGCGATTGTTATTTCTAGCAGTTTTATGCATTTTTCGGATCGCTTCGGTTGTCCGGGCCAACCACTGGACGCTGCGGGCGGACCCTTTATGCTGACCAGCTGACCCCTGTGGCACCACGGAAGGCCCCATGCCCTATCTCATTGGCACCGACGAAGCCGGCTATGGCCCGAATCTGGGGCCGCTGGTCATTGCCGCGACCGTCTGGCATGTGGCCGACGACCTGCCCCCGGCCGAGCTGTATCAGCGGCTGAAGAAGTGCGTCGCCTCCAAGCCGGTGAAAGACCAGCGGCGGCTGACGATCGCCGATAGCAAGTCGCTCTATTCCTCCGGCCAAGGCCTGGCGGGGCTGGAGCTAGGGGTGCTGGCAGCCCTTTCGCTCCTGAAGCGCGAGCCCGCCTGCTGGCGCGAGCTTTGGCCGGCGGTTCTGGCCGAGGGGCTCGAAACGCTCCACGAGCTCGCCCCCTGGCACGTCGATTTCGACCAGCAGTTGCCGCTCGAGATCGAAACCGACCGGCTGGCCAAGACGCGCGACCGCCTGGCCGATGGGCTGGAGTGTGCCGGCGTCCGACTGGTGAACGTCTGTGCGACGGCCATGCTGCCCCACACGTTCAACGAACTGGTCGATCGCTACGGCAGCAAGGGAGAGCTGCTCTCGCTGACAACGCTCAAGCTGGCCGCCCACGCGATCGCCGCCTTGCCGCCGGAAGCTGAG
>JAEZAS010000153.1 GCA_023430365.1 Planctomycetota bacterium | reverse complement strand
GCCGTACAATTCCAACCAGCGTTCGCGTTCCATAAACAATCTCCTTGGAAGGGGTTTCAAGGAATTGTAGAAGGACGCGAACGCCTTTCTTTTTAGGCCGCTAGCGAGTGCATAATCCTGTAACAGCCTCCGGAGAAATTGCACGAGGAGGTGACAAGACGAGAAAAGGATGCACGGAAGGGACCGAGGGACCGGCGACGTCGTTCGACGTGGCCGGATCGATCGGCCTTTCTCCGGAAGCTGTTAGCTTCCGGCTACGGGATGCCTAAGCGGCGCGGTAGAGGTCGGCGCGGGTGGGAGGGAGTTCCGCTTTGCCGCGGGCGGCGTGTTTGCTGGCGACCGTTTGATAGATGCGCACCGAGCCGTCGAGGAACCCATACGACACGCCGGCCAGGTAGGCGGTCCAGAGCCGGTACCGCTCGGCGCCGACCTGGCGAATCGCTTCGTCCCGGTTGGCGGACAGGCGGCGGCACCAGTGACGCGTGGTTAGGGCGTAGTGCTCGCGCCAGTCCTCGACGTCGTGCACTTCGAACTTCGTCGCCTCGAGCACTTCGCAGGTGTGGCCGATGTGGTCGAGCTCGCCGCCGGGGAAGATGTACTTGAGGATCAGCTTCTGCTCGGGGCGAATCTTGTGAAAACGCCGCTTGCTCGCCTTGGCTGGGCGAGTGATGCCGTGGTTGAGCAGGATGCCCCGGTCGCGGAGAAGCGAGTAGAGCTTGCCAAAGTACTTGGGATAGTTCGCGATGCCGACATGCTCGTACATCCCGATGCTCGAGATCTTGTCCCACTGGCCGGTGAGCGTCGTGTAGTCACGCAGCTCGACCGTTGCCTGGCCTTCGAGGCCGAGTTGCTTGATCTTCTCGCGGGTGAAGTCGAATTGCTCCTGCGAGAGGGTGACGCCGTGGGCCTGCACGCCGTAGTGTTTGGCCGCATGGCAGATCAGGCCGCCCCAGCCGCAGCCGATGTCGAGCATTCGCTCGCCCGCTTTGAGGCGGAGCTTGCGGCAGATCATGTCGAGCTTGTCGCGCTGGGCTTGTTCGAGCGAGTTGTTCCAGTCGGTGAAGTAGCCGCAGGAGTACTGCATCTCGGGATCGAGAAACAGCTTGTAAAAGTCGTTCCCCAGGTCGTAGTGGAACTGGATGTAGTCCTGGTCGTTGCGCTGCACGCCGCCGCGCCCCTCGACATCGCCCGAGAAGGCGTGCTGCGTCTCGGTTTTCTCGGCGGGCGCGAGCAGGAAGGGAAGGGCGTTCTTCAGCAGCAGGCTTTTGCGGACCTGTTTGAGTCGCGAGCGCGATTTCTCCATGCGCGCGACGTCGAAAAACTCGATCAGGTCGCCGCCAGCGATGTCGATCTTGCCCGTGGCGTACAGACGGAGGACCGTTTCGAGCGTCGGCCGGCGGAGGAGCGATCCGATCACGCCCGGGCCCTGGATGGCGACGCACAGATCGCGCCGGGCCTCGGGGCCGAGCGGAATGACGCTGCCGTCCCACAGGCGGACCGAGAATTTGGCGTTCAGGTGCTCGGCAAGATGCGCGAGCGACTGTTTGGCCGCTTCTAATTGTCGCTCGGGTGAAGCAGCCACCAGCGATAGCAGGCTGACCATGACACGGTTCCCTGGGGAGGTTCAATGTCGACGCCGGACACGAGCGGACATTTACCTGCGAGCGTGGAGTGGCACAAGAGCGAAGCGGGATAGAGGGAAAGGACGAATGACGAAATCCGAATGACCAAGGACCTTGGCCGTTGGAGCGTGCAGCGCCAAGTCAGTCCTCTCTCCCGGAGGGAGAGGGAGTGCGTTGGTTCGTCCTTTGGATGGTCTTCGCCAAGCGTCCTTAGTGATGGTCCAGCTCGTCCTCGTACACCACGGCCGTCGTTACCGGGCGGCGGGTGCGGCGGGGAGAGACGGTCATGCGGCGGCGACCGTGGCCGTCGACCGTTTCATGAAACAACCGGCCTGCTAGCAGGCGGTAGAAAGCAAGAATGATGAACGCCCCAGCCGTCGCCACCGCGAAGCCGGCGAGGCTAATTGGCGTCACCCGGGTGCCGGTTGGCGAGAAGTAGGTGAGCACACCGCAGCCGATGATCGTGCCGCCGATCCCCATGGCAAGCGTCGTCAGCGCCCCGCCCGGATCGCGGCCGGGCATGATCGCCTTGGCGAGCAGGCCGACGATCGTGCCGAAGCCAATCCACACCAGGATGTCGTTGGCCCACTGTTGAACCTGCTGCATCACGTCGGCGTTTTCCATAAAACCCTGCCAGTGTTTGTTGCGAATGACGAATGACGAAGCACGAATGACCAAAGGATCCGAATTTTGCGGCCGCCAGTGCCTCATTGGTCATTCGGATTTCGTCATTCGTCATTTCCTTTGCGGCAATCCTCATCGTTATCGTCCGCCGCGACGTGCCGGATTGAACGTTTGTAACGGAGATTGAATCTGGGTTAGCATGGGGCCCTGCGCAAAAGCCTCGGCCACTCCGGCCGAGGCTGCTCCCTCTCCGTTTGATGCGAAACTGGTTCATCATGCGTTGGCTCGGTGTGGTCGCGGTTCTGGCGGTTCTCGGATTCGTCTTGGGGCAGCCGGTCCCAGCGGTGGGGGAAGAGCTGATTCCCAACGGCGATTTCCAGCGCGACGCCGACGACGATCAGTGGCCCGATGGTTGGGCGAAGCTCGACGGCGGACGCTGGCTGGCCGACGAGGACAATCGCTTCCTGCGGCTGGAGTCGTCGTCGCCGGGCAAGCTGGTGATGCTCTATCAGGAGTTCAAGGTTCCGGCCGGGGCCGAGGCGCTCGAACTGACCTGGCGGCAGCGCGTGAGCGGGCTGAAGGTCGGCAAGCAAGCGTGGTTCGATGCCCGCTTGCTGCTCGAGTTTCTCGACGCCGATCGCCAGAAGGTCACACCATCGCCCAAAGCGGTCGCGACGCGCAAAGATACCGACGGCTGGACCGAGAAGTCGGCCACGTTCCTCGTTCCCGCGGGCGCAAAGACGCTCAAGTTCATGCCGAGCCTGTTCCAGGTGGAAGCCGGAACGCTCGACCTCGACGACATCGCCCTGCGACCGGTCGACGCCGCTCCACTGATCGAAGCCGAGCGCATCGCCACGGCGGAGCGTCAGGCCAAACTGCAAGCCGAAGCCGAGAAGCGACGCGCGAAGGCGGCAAAGCTGCTTGCCGAACAAGGAACGCTCCTGACGAATGGCGATTTCGAGACCGAGGACAAGAAGAAGCCCGGCTGGGCGGCGTCCTGGGGGCGTCCGAAGTCGGGCGAGTGGCCAAGTGAAGAAGGCAACCGCTTCCTGCGCCTCGTTTCGCCCAAGCCGGGCGAAATGGTGATGGTCTATCGGGTCGTCGACATCCCGGCGGGCGCCAAGGCGCTCGAACTCACGTGGCGGCAACGGGTCACGGGATTGAAGAAAGGTTCCGCACCCTGGTTCGACGCCCGGATCCTGCTCGAACTGCACGGCATCGATGGCAAGAAGATCGCCCAGCCGTCGCCGGCCTACACGCAGAAAGACACCGACGGCTGGGTCACCAAGAGCCTCAAGTTTCTCGTGCCGGACGAGGCCCTTTCCGTGGCCCTGATGCCGTCGCTGTTTCAGGTCGAGGCGGGAACGTTCGATCTCGACGACCTGGTGCTGAAGCCGACATCGCCCGAACCGCTGCTGGCCGCCGCGCGGCAGCGTGAGGAGGAAGAGCGGCTCCGTTTTGTGCCTCCCGAAAAGCCGGACCGCTCGAAGTGGCCGGCGGAAATCAAAGTCGTCGGCAACCGTCTGCGCGACGCGGAAGGGAACGAAGTCTGGCTGCAAGGCGTGAACGCCGGTGGCCTCGAAACGCTGCCGCACGACAAGCAGGCGCTCAAGTCGGTGGTCGTGGCGATCGACGACTGGAAAGCCAACTGCGTGCGGCTGCCGATGAACGACACGTTCTGGTACGGCAAGAGTCCGTATCAGAAGGACGGCGGCGCCGAGTATCGGGCGACGATCGACCAGGCGATCGTGCTCGCCGCCAACCGGGGCGCGTACATCGTGATCGACTTGCATCGGTTCCGAGCGCCGACCCAGGAGCACGCCGATTTCTGGAAGGACTTTGCCGCCCGCTACAAGGATCATCCCGCCGTGCTGTTTGACCTGTTCAACGAGCCGCACGGCGTCTCGTGGGAAGTGTGGCGCAACGGCGGGCTCGTCGGTAAGAAGGAAGGCGTCGACGAGTCAGCCTTCCTTAGCGAAGAAGAGAAACGAAAGAACCAAGGCTTTCACTCGGTCGGCATGCAGGGGCTGGTCGATGCGGTTCGTTCGACGGGAGCAAAGAACGTCGTCATCGCCGGCGGCGTTTTCTGGTGCAACGACCTGACCGGCATCGCCGAGGGGTACGCGCTCGAGGACAAGTCGGGCCATGGCGTGATGTACTCCTGGCACACCTACAACTGGCACAAGGGGTGGGAAAAGAAGGTCCTGCCGACGGCGGCCAAGCATCCGATCTTCGTGGGCGAGCTGGGGGCCGACATCAAGAAGATGGATTTCATCCCCGCCGCCGACCAGGAGGACCCCTACACCTGGGTTCCCGACATGCTGGGCTTCATCCAAAAACATCGCTTGAACTGGACCGGCTGGTGTATGCATCCCAAAGCGACGCCGATCATGATCAGCGACTGGCTCTACACGCCGACGCCGTTCTGGGGGCAGTTCGCCAAGGACGCCCTGCACGGCAAGCAGTTTGAAATGAAGAAGCCCCGCTAAACCGCCAGAACGAGCAACGCCCCACCGGTAGCTGAATTCGCCAAAATTCAGACGCCCTGCGAGTGGAAACTGGGTTTGTCTGAATTCTGGCGAATTCAGCTACGAGGAGCCGTACATGACGATGACTCGCACTTGTCTGTTGGTAGCTCTGCTGACGCTTACGCCGGCGCTGGTCGCTGCGGCGGCGGACGACGCCCGGCCGCCGAATATCGTCATCCTCTTTGCCGACGACCTCGGCTATGGCGATCTTTCCTGCTACGGTCATCCGACGATTCGCACGCCCCACCTGGATCAGATGGCGCGCGAGGGAATCCGCTTCACGCAGTTCTATGCGGCTGCCGAAGTCTGCACGCCGAGTCGCGCGGGGCTGCTCACCGGTCGGCTGCCGCCGCGGAGCGGCATGTGCGGGGCGAAGCGGCGGGTCGCCTTTCCGAACACGCAAGGCGGATTGCCCGCCGACGAGGTGACGATCGCCGAACTGCTCAAGACGCGCGGCTATGCGACCGCCTGCATCGGCAAGTGGCATCTGGGGCACCTGCCGCAGTACCATCCGACGCGGCACGGCTTCGACTACTTCTTCGGCTTGCCCTATTCGAACGATATGGATCGCCTGCCCACGGCGCCGGGCTCCGCCATCCGCGATCCGCGCATCGACTACTTCAACGTGCCCCTCTATCGCAACGAAGAAGTGATCGAACAGCCCGCCGAGCAGCACACGCTCACCGAGCGTTACACCGACGAGGCGATCAAGTTCATTCACGAGCACCGCGAGGGGCCGTTCTTTCTGTACCTGCCCCATACGATGCCGCACGTGCCGCTGTTCGCTTCGGAAAAGCATGCCGGCAAGAGCGCTCGCGGCATCTATGGCGACGTGGTCGAAGAGCTCGACGCCAACGTCGGCCGGCTGCTGCAGGCGTTGCGCGACGAGAAGCTCGCCGAGAACACGCTGGTCCTGTTCACGAGCGACAACGGCCCCTGGCTGACGCAGAACGTGCTCGGCGGCTCGGCGGGGCTGCTGCGCGACGGCAAGGGTAGCACCTGGGAAGGTGGCATGCGCGAGCCGGCGATCGCCTGGTGGCCGGGGACCGTACCCGCGGGAGTCGTCTCGCACGAACTCGGCTCGACAACCGATCTGCTGGCGACGGCCGCGGCCCTCAGCGGCGCGGAGCTGCCGGGTGATCGCGAGCTCGACTCGGTCGATCTGTCCCCCGTGCTGAAAGGAACCGGACCGAGCCCACGCGACCACGTCTGTTTCTATCGCGGTTTTCAATTGATGGCGATGCGCCTCGGACCGTGGAAGGCCCACTTCCGGACCCAGCCGGGGTACGGCCCGGGGCAATTGGTCGAGCACGACCCGCCGCAGCTCTATCACCTGGAGCGCGATCCGAGCGAGCGTTTTGACGTCGCGAAGCAGCACCCCGAAGTGCTCGAAAAAATCGTCGCCTTCCGCCAGGAGCATCTGGCGAAGATGAAGCCCGCGAAATCGCAGCTCGACTAGTTCGCAGCCACAAACTAACAGCTTTCAAAGAACGGCAAGGGGATTCCGCAGCCGCAATCGTAAGCAGCCGGAGGCGAACCGCCTCCGGGCCCGCCCTGCAACTCGGTTTTCCAGACACACACCTGCCTTCGCGCGAGGCGGCGTCTTCGCGCGGGACTCGCCCGGAGGCGGTTCGCCTCCGGCTGCTTTCTCGATGGATGGAGTCTCCAGCTGCGAGGCCAGCAGTGGCGCCCACGGGTGATACAATCCGCTATGCCTCCACCTCACCCCGCAGCTCTGCCGATCGAAAAACTGCTCGCCGAGTGCGAAGTGCGGCGGCAGCGGCGGAGTGGACCCGGCGGGCAGCATCGCAACAAGGTGGAAACAGCGGTCGTGCTCGTCCATCAGCCCAGCGGCGTCCGCGGCGAAGCGAGCGAGCGGCGGAGCCAGGATCTCAATCATCAAATGGCGGTGCAGCGTCTGCGCGTGAAGCTGGCGCTGGCCGTCCGCACGCCGGCGGCGGAGGAAGGGCAAGCGGCGGACCTCCAGCCGAGCGAGCTGTGGCGCTCACGCGTGAAGGGGGGCCAGATCCACGTGAGCCCCGCGCATGCCGACTTTCCGGCGCTACTAGCCGAGGCGCTCGATACGCTCGCCTCGCTGCACTACGACATGCCGACTGCTGCGGCGGTTCTGGGCTGTAGCGCTTCGCAGCTCGTGAAGTTCTTGAAGGTCGAGCCGGAGGCGTTGCAGTGGGTCAACCAGCAACGCGTTGCCCAGAACCTGCGACCACTTAAATAGCGCTCTCGGGTGGCACGCCCTGAACGAAGTGAAGGGCGTGGCGAGTATGTCACGGCGAGCGGGAGACGTAAGTCTCCCGGTAGGACTGCGGGGCGATCTCCATTCCCGGGTTTTACCGGGACGCTCACGCGTCCCGCTCGCCGGATCGAGAGGCAGCTCGGGTGGCACGCCCTGAACGCAGTGAAGGGCGTGGAGCGCTGGAGCAAGAGTCAGCCACGCCCTTCTCGTTGCTCAGGGCGTGCCACCCATCAGCCGGCGAGTCACACTCGCCGGAAAACGGCAGTTGGACTTTCCACGCGAGTGCGGGCCGCTCTCGCTGTTCTCCGGAGCGTGTTACGCTCCGGCTGTTGGGAGGAGGTCGGGGGCGAGCGGGAGACGTGAGTCTCCCGGTGGTGTTGCGGGGCGGTCTCCATTCCCGGGTTTTACCGGGACGCTCACGCGTCCCGCTCGCCGGATCGAGAGGCAGCTCGGGTGGCACGCCCTGAAC
>JAEZAS010000077.1 GCA_023430365.1 Planctomycetota bacterium | reverse complement strand
CGCTAACGCTCGGCCCACCCTACGGAATGCCGTTGGCGCTGGCCGGCTATTTTTTGAACTGTTGTTCGGGGCCGGGGAACTTGGCGGTGCGGACGTCGTCGCGGTAGCGGGTGATGGCGTCGGTGATGACGCTCTTCACGTCGGCGTACGGCTTCACGAACTTGGGCACGTAGCCGCTGGTGAGTCCGATCAGGTCGTGCAGCACCAGCACCTGGCCGTCGCAGTCGACCCCGGCGCCGATGCCGATCGTCGGGATGGCCAGGCGGGCCGTGATCTCGGCGGCGATCGGGCTAGGGATGCACTCGAGCACGATCGCGAAGGCGCCGGCGTCCTGGGCGGCCTGCGCGTCGGCATGCAGGCGCTCGGCGTCGCGCTGCACCTTGTAACCGCCCATCGTGTGCACGCTCTGCGGTCGCAAGCCGATGTGTCCCATCACCGGAATGCCGGCGGCGACGAGTCCTGCGATGACGTCGGCCTGGTCGGCGCCCCCTTCAAGCTTCACCGCCTGGCAACGGGTCTCTTTCAGAATCCGCCCGGCGTTCTCGACCGCGCGGTGCACGCCCAAGTGGTTGGTGGGAAAGGGCATGTCGACGATCGTCAGGGCGTTTTTCACGGCCCGGCCGACCATTTCGGCGTGGTAGATGATCTCGTCGAGCGTGACGGGCAGGGTGGTGTCGTGCCCCTGGACCACCATCGACATGCTATCGCCTACGAGAATCGCCTCGACCCCAGCCGCGTCCACCAGGGCGGCCGTCGGGTAGTCGTACGCGGTAAGCATGCTGATCTTGCGCCCAGCCGCCTTGCAGGCGACCAGTTCGGGAACGGTGATGCGGGGCATTGCAGGAGTTTTTGGTTCTGAGTTTAGGATTCGTGATTTCGGGTTTGGGCAACAGAAACGCCAAGTGTCCACGGGCATTGTTGTTCGGTTAGCCCAGGCTGACAACCAACTGACCGGGTGCTGGGGAGGGAGGTTCGGTAGAATGTGGGCTCGGCGTGGCGGTATTTGCCGCGGCAGGAGAGCATTCGATGGGTAGGGCAGGGATGGTGAAGCGGCGACAAGCAACGGATGGGGGCGTAGCGGCCAAGGACGCAGGTCGTGGGGCCCCCGCTATGTCGATTCAGGCCACGCCCCAGGCCCAAACTCAGCTCCCCGTGTGGCGGCGGACCTGGTTCTTGGCGCTGAGCGGCGCCGTGCTGCTCTGGATCGCCTTTCCACCCCTCAACCTGTGGCCCCTGGCCTATGTGGCGGTTGTGCCCTGGCTGCTGCTGGTGCGCGAACCGAAGCTGGCGGGACGACGTCCGTACCTGGTCATCTATGCGGCGGCCTTCCTGCACTGGTTGATGCTGCTGCAAGGCATTCGCATGGCGCACTGGGCGCTCTACTTCGGTTGGTTTGCGCTGTCGGCGTACGTCGCTTGCTACACGCCGGTGATGATTGCCGTGGCGCGGGTGATGGTGCATCGCCTCCGCGTGCCGCTGCTCGTGGCGGCACCTGTGGCCTGGGTGGGAATCGAACTGATTCGCGGCTACGTGATCAGCGGTTTCTCGATGGGGCTGCTCGGACATACGCAGGTCGCTTGGACCAGCCTGCTGCAGGTCGCCGATTTCGGCGGGGCTTATGCGGTGAGCTTCGTGGTGGTGACGGTGGCGGCGGGAATTGCTGGTTTGGTTCCGCTTCCTGCGGCGGCGGCGACGTCGGAGGGGCGTCCAACGACGGAGCCGTTGGCTTGGGGACGTCGCGCAGCGCCGCTGGGGGTGGCGATTGCTTTGCTCTTGGCGGCCGTTGGTTATGGGGCGTATCGTCTGCGGGAAACGCGGCCGGGCGAGAGCGCCGAGCCCGTGCGCGTGGCGCTGATTCAAGGTTCGCTCGACACGGTCTTCGACGTGACGCCGGAGCGCGTGCAGGAGACGTTCTCGCAGTATGGCGAGCTCACCCGCCAGGTGCGCGCGGCGGAAGTCGATCTCGATCTGGTGGTCTGGCCGGAATCGATGTTTCCCATTCTCGAACGACTCGTTGAGGAGCCGCTGCAATCGCCTCCCGGTACCGACATTCCGCCCGAGCACCTGCGCGGGATGCTGGTGGAAGCGAACCGCGGCTTCGAAAACGCCGTGCTCGAACTATCCACCGTGGTTCAACCACCCGCCGCGAAGGAAGGTTCCACCAGCGCCGATCCAGCGGACACGTATGCCGTCATTGGCGTGAGCACGCTGCAATACGGCCCCTATGTCCCCAAGATGTACAACGGGGCCGTGCTCATCGAGCCGGGGGGCAAGATCATCAGTCGGTACAACAAGATGCACGCGGTGATGTGCGGCGAGTACATGCCGCTGGGCGACCTATTGCCGTGGATCTACGGCGTCACGCCGATGGCGGCGGGGCTGACGGTGGGGGAAGAGCCCAGCGTCTTTCAGGTCCGCGGCCAGCGGTTTTCGCCGAGCATCTGCTTCGAGAGCACCGTGCCGCATTTGTTGCACGGCCAGGTGAACGAGCTCGCCGCCCGCGGGAGCGAACCGGACGCCCTGCTGAACGTAACCAATGATGGTTGGTTCAAGGGCTCGGCGATTCTCGATCTTCATTTTCGCTGCTCGATCTTCCGCGCGATCGAGAATCGCAAGCCGATGGTCATCGCGGCCAACACAGGCTTCTCCGCCTGGATCGACGGAAACGGAAAGGTTCTGAAACAGGGACCCCGCCGGGCGCCCACTACGTTAGTAGCCGAGGTTCGACCCGATGGCCGGATCAGCCCCTATCGGCGGATCGGCGATTTGCTGGCCTGGTGCTGTGCAGCCGCCTGCTGGGTCTCCGCCATCGTGGGGGTTTGGACGCGGAACCCGGCGAGCACACGTTAAGCGACTGGAGTCCGGCAGGTGAATTCGGGCGGTAAAACCGCTGCGTGCGGAATAATCGAACCTGGCCCGGGCGAAGTCTTCAAAGGCGAAACTCGGTAACTAAGCTAGGTTTGAGGCGAGTCGGGCAAGGCCCGTTTTCGCCGCTGACGTCGCCAGCATTCAGGCGCCTCGCAATGGAGGCACGGTTGGTCAGGATTCTGGCGAATTCAGCGACGCGGGACGGGCTGTAAGGCTTGCCGAGTCGGCCCAAGTGTCGAATTCAAATGCTTTTCGTTGACTTTCACTTTTGTCGCAAATTATACTGACGGAGCTAACCGCTTTAGGTTTTCTCTTCGCCGCCGAAGCGTCCCACACCATGCGGGACCGCAGATGGAACACTGCACGGCTCATCAATGGATGGCGGCCCCCGACCGACGTTTGCCAGGCGAATGCTCGGTGCTAAGAGCGGTACCCACATAGGTTAAGGGACGGTAGCCATGACATTGGTCGGAAAGATTTTCACCGTATTGATTTTCGTCATGAGCCTCGTGTTCATGAGTTTCTCGGTGATGGTCTTCGCCACGCACAAGAACTGGAAGCAGGCTGCGGAAGACACCAAGACCAAGCTGACCAGTGCCAACACGCTCAACGAAGAGCTCAAGACCCGCCAGTCGGAGCTTGAAATGCAGTTGGCCACTGAGCAAGCCGCCCGCCGGGCCGCCTTGGCCTCGCTGCAGACCCGTCTGGTGCGCGCCGAAACGGCTGTCAGCGAGAAGCAGGCGGAACTCGACAAGCTGTTCACCGATCACGCTCAGGTGGCCGAGGCCGCCAAAATGGCTGAAACCCGTCTGGAAGCCCTGACCAGCGAAGTCGGCACGCTCCGCGACACCCTCCGGGTGACGCAGAAGGACCGTGACGAGCAATTCGACAAGGTTGTGGCCCTGACCGATCAGTTCAACCAGATGGAGGGTCTCCGGCAGCGACTGGACGAGCGGAACACCCAGCTCGCCCAGCAGGTTGCCCGGATGAAGATGGTGATGGACGCCCGCGGTATCCGCGAAACCGATCTGGTCTCGCACATTCCACCGAAGGTCGAAGGCATGGTGCTCGCCGTCAGTGATAAGGACCTGATCGAGATCTCGCTCGGCTCGGACGATGGGCTGAAGGAAGGTCACACGCTCGATGTATACCGCGGCAACACGTACCTTGGCCGGGTCGTGATTCGCCGGACTGCCCCGGACCGTGCGGTCGGCCAGATCATGCGAGAACTGCAACGCGGCCAGATTCGGAAAGGGGATCATGTCACTACCAAGCTCTCCTAACACACCCGCGCCCGCCGCTCAAAAGCAGGGCACGAACATCTACACGGTGATGCTCATCCTGGCGTTCCTCGCGCTCACGACGGGCAGCATCCTGTTGTACATGGAACTGACGAAGTACGGCAGCTTCCCGTACTGGGGCACCGGCGCCTAAGCGTCTGCCCCACATACTGCGATCAACCACGAAACGCCGAGCTTTGAAGTTCGGCGTTTTTTGTTGCGCGAATGAGACCGCGTGACGGCGCCGGGCTGCTGGCCCTTTCCCGCCCTCGCTCTCTGGGAATGTTGAGTGCTGTTAAACTGTTGACAAGTTTGTGATTTCCGTGTAGGGTGCGGGGTGGATCTCGGCTTGCTGAGGGTTGTCTGCGATGGATCGCCTGATTCATTGGGACTTACGGCTGCAAGGTGTTGATTTACTCGGTGGGTTTATCAACAAGTAGGGGGCCCCTGTAGGCCGGTTGGTGTTGATAAACCCCGGGGGTTTATCAACACCCCGTCGTCGTAAGTGGCTGGGCCGAGTTGGGAGTTACAGGTTGCAAGTTTCAGGTGGCAGCGCAGGCGACGTTGGGAAATCTGCCACTTGTAACCTGCAACCTGTCATTCTTCCGCTCCGAAGTCGTTCGGCTCGTCTGGGCAGGTTAGCGCCAGCCTGGCATTAAATGCTTTAGGTGAAAGAACTTCGGCTCGTCCGCCGGACGTGGTCGGCCGTTGTGGAAAGGCCCGAAAAATGGTACATTGACGGCTTGTGAGGTGCGCCGTGTGTTGCGCTCTCAGAGGCTTGTGATAAAAGGACTTAAGGCTTGTCCTCCGACGCAAATTCGCCCGACGATCCGACCAATGGCAATGCCACCCCAGCCGGGGGAAACGGCGATGGACGGCTGCTCGATCAACCGATCGAGGACGAGCTGAAAGACAGCTACCTGACGTACGCGATGAGCGTCATCGTCAGCCGTGCACTCCCCGATGTGCGCGACGGCTTGAAGCCTTCGCAACGGCGCATCCTGGTCGCCATGAACGACCTGAACCTGGGTCCCACCGCGGGCCGGGTGAAGTGCGCCAAGATCTCGGGCGATACGAGCGGTAACTACCATCCGCACGGCGAAAGCGTCATCTATCCGACGCTCGTCCGCATGGCCCAGGAATGGAACATGCGCCACGTGCTGATCGACAAGCAAGGAAACTTCGGTTCGATCGCCGGCTTGCCTCCGGCGGCCATGCGATACACCGAAGCCCGCCTGTCGCCGTTCGCGGCGATGTTGCTCGACGATCTGGAACTCGACACAGTCGATTTCATTCCGACCTACGACGAGCGGAACACCGAGCCGACGGTGCTGCCGAGCAAGTTCCCGAACCTGCTGGTCAACGGAGCGCAGGGCATCGCCGTCGGTATGGCGACCAGCATCCCGCCGCACAACCTGCGCGAGGTCTGCGACGCTCTCGTCCGGGTGATCGACGAACCGAATGTCTCCATCGATGAATTGATGGACATCATTCCGGGGCCGGACTTTCCGACGGGCGGCATTATCCAAGGCCGGGCCGGCATCCGCCGCGGCTATCTGACCGGCCGCGGCGCGGTGGTGCTGCGAGCCCGCTGCGACATCGAGGAGCACAAGAAGGATCGCTACCGGATCGTCGTCCGCGAGATTCCGTACCAGGCCACGCGCGACGGCGTGCTCGAGAAAATCAAGGACGCGGTCAACGACGAGCGGATCAAGGACATTTCCGACGTCACCGACATCAGCGACCTGCAGCACCCGGTGCACCTGCTGATCGATCTGAAACGCAATGCCGATCCGGAAGTGGTGCTGAACCAGCTGTATCAGTTCACTCCGCTGCAGGACACGTTCTCGGTCATCCTGCTGGCGCTGGTGGACGGAAAGCCGCGGGAATGCACGCTCAAGCAGTTGCTGGAGGAGTTTATCCGGCACCGCGTGACGGTGATTCGCCGTCGCACGCAGTTCCTGTTGGCCAAGGCCCGCCGCCGCAAGCACACCGTCGAAGGCTTGCTCCTGGCGCTTGCCAATATCGACGAAATCATCCGCATCATTCGTGCGTCGGCCACGGTCGGCGAGGCCAAGGTGGGGTTGATGGGGGTCGAAGCCCCAGCCGCGATGATGGAGCGGGCTCTGGGCGAGAACGGCTTCCGCATGTTCCAAGAGGAACGGGGCATGGCGGGGACGTATCGCCTGACGGCTGTGCAAGCCGACGCCATTCTGCGGATGACGCTCAGCCAACTGGTCAACCTGGAGCAGGAAAAACTCGGCGGCGAGCATGCCGAGTTGTTGGCGGAGATCACCGAGTACCTGCGCATCCTCTCGGATGAAGCCAACATCCTGGCGATCATTCGCAGCGACCTGCTCGAGATCCGCCGCCGGTACGGCGACGAGCGCCGCACGGAGATCAGCGGCCAGGAGGTCGGCAACGTCAACCTCGAGGACCTGATCACCGAAGAGATGATGGTCGTCTCGATCAGCCACAAGGGCTACATCAAGCGCACGCCGGCGAGCACCTATCGTGCTCAAAAGCGGGGTGGCAAGGGGCTCAAGGGAGCTGAGACAGAAGACGAAGATCCGATCGAGCACCTGTTCGCGGCCAGCACCCACGACTATCTGCTGTTCTTCACCAACCGAGGCAAGGTGTACTGGCAGAAGGTCTATGACCTGCCGGAGCTGAAGCGCGACTCGCGCGGCCGGGCGATCGTGAACCTGCTCAACCTGGGTGAAGGGGAAAAGATTGCCGAGTGTCTGGCGATCCGCGACTTCAAGCGCGAAGGCCAGTTCCTGATGATGGCCACGCGCAGCGGTCTGGTGAAGAAGACGCCGCTGGAACAATACAGCCGACCGAAGAAGTCGGGCATCATCGCCATCAATCTCAAGGAAGGGGACGAACTGGTCGACGCTGCGGTGCACGGCACGGACGACGAGATTATTCTCGCATCGGCCCGCGGCCAGGCGGTTCGCTTCCGGCAGTCGACCGTTCGCGCTTCGGGGCGAGACGCACAAGGCGTGCGTGGCATCAAGCTGCGATCCGGGGACAGCCTGGTGGGGATGGTGGTTGCCGATCCGAGCGCGACGCTGCTCACGCTGTGCGAAAACGGTTATGGCAAGCGGACCCCGATCGGTCCGAACAGTCCCACGGCTGGCGACGTGCCCGAGGATGAGACCGCCGAAGAGACGACGACCTCGGAAGCCGAATCTTCCGACGAGGACGAAGCGAGCGACTCTGCCTCGTATCGTTATCCCACCAAGGGACGCGGAACGATGGGCGTCCGGGATATCAAGGCGAGCGACCGCAACGGTCCCGTGATCGGCATCCTGCCTGTGACCGACGCTGACGAACTGCTGATGATGACGGCTCGCGGCAAGTTGCAGCGGATTCGTGCTAGCGACGTGAGCGTCATCGGTCGCAACACCAATGGCGTGCGGATCATGAGCCTGGACGAAGGGGACTCGCTGGTCGCCGTGGTTCGAGTGCCGAAGGACGCCAACGAGGCTGCCGTCGAGGACGCGTTGCCTCCGTCGTCCCCCGAGATTCCGCCTCCAGCGCCCGTTGAGCCCGCCGCGGATAGCGACGTGCCCGGCGGACCGGAGGAAAAGCCGGAAAACTAGGGTGGCCGCAAAGTCTCCGTATTCGCTAAACTCCAGGCCTGGCGTCGGGCACCGGAAGTTCCCCCGACGCCCCATTCCACTTGTCTGGGGTAGTCATGAAGATTGCGGTTATCGGGACGGGGTACGTCGGACTGGTTACAGGAACCTGCCTGGCGGATAGCGGCAATGAGGTCACCTGTATCGACATCGATCAGGATAAGATCGAACGGCTCGAGCAGGGCGTTATTCCGATCTACGAGCCGGGCCTGGCGGAATTGGTCCGGCAGAACGCGGTCGCGGGCCGGTTGCGCTTCACCACCGATGCCGTTTCGGCGGTGAAGACCGCCCAGCTGGTCTACATGGCCGTCGGCACGCCTTCGCGTGAGGATGGCGCCGCCGATCTGAAGTATCTCTGGTCAGCCGTGGAGAAGATCGCTCCCCATCTGCCGACCGACGCGGTCGTCGTTATCAAGAGCACGGTTCCGGTTGGCACCAACACGCAGGTCTACAACCGGCTGCGGGAGCTGACGGGACGCGAATGCGATGTCGCCAGCAATCCTGAGTTTCTCAAGGAAGGGGCGGCGATCAACGACTTCCAGTATCCCGATCGAGTGGTGGTCGGGGTGCGCACCGAACATGCGGAAAAACTGCTCGCCGAGCTCTATGCTCCGTTTCTCCGCACCGACAAGCCGTTCCTGGTCATGACGCCCGAAAGCGCCGAGCTGACCAAGTATGTGGCCAACGCACTGCTGTCGACCAAGATCAGCTTCATCAACGAGATGGCCAATCTGTGCGAACGGCTAGGCGGCGATATCAATGACGTGCGCCGCGGCATCGGCCACGATCGTCGAATTGGGTTCGCCTTCCTGTTTCCGGGGGTGGGCTACGGCGGCAGTTGCTTCCCAAAGGATGTCCGCGCCCTGTCGCATCTGGCCAAGCAGGTTGGTATCGAGCCGCGGCTGCTCAACGCTGTCGACGAGGTGAACAATCACCAGAAGCATGTGCTGGTCAACAAGGTGCGTCAGCACTTTGAAGGTGATCTGAATGGCAAGGTGTTCGCCCTCTGGGGCCTCGCCTTCAAACCGAAGACCGACGACATTCGCGAGGCACCAGCCCTGGTGTTGATCGACTTCCTGCTCGAGCAGGGATGCCGCGTGCAGGTCCATGATCCCGAAGCGATGGACAACGTCCGGGCGATCTATGGCGATAAGCTCGTCTATGGCGATCAGCCGTTTGACGTACTCGAGGGGGCCGATGCCCTGGCGATCAACACCGAGTGGGGCGAGTTCCGCAATCCCGACTTCGACGAGATGAAGCGGCGGATGCGCGGCCACGTGATCTTCGACGGCCGGAATCTCTACGAGACCGCTGCGATGCGCGAGCGAGGCTTCGCCTATCACTCGATCGGCCGGCTTGCAGTTCGCTAGGAGACGATCGATTTTCCTTATCTCCGACCCAGGCTCCCGCCTGGGACGAAACGGACGCGAGGCTCTGCCTCGCCATACCGCGCGATCGGTTTGACAGGCGGAACGTCCCAGCAGGGCACGGAGGCTGAGCCTCCGGTTAGTTCCGTCCCAGGCTGGAGCCTGGGAC
>JAEZAS010000467.1 GCA_023430365.1 Planctomycetota bacterium | reverse complement strand
TCGTCTCGGGCTCAGCAGGAGTCGGCGGAGGGGTAGCTGCCTCGGGCGACTGCCCAGCCGCATCCCCTTTTTGCTTTTCAGCTCGGGCGGCTGCAAGGATGTCCGCCACCGACATTTTCTTGGCCATATCTGACAGCGCCTGGCTATACAACCGTCACGGATCGAACGGATCCCAAATTGACGATCAGCGTCGTGCCTTTGCGTCTAGCATTTGGGAGGGAAAGCTAGGGTCGCAAGTAGCGCTGGGCTAAGGAGATGAGCGATAGCTCGCGGCGCGGACCTGCGGCTTCGTGATTATTTTCACGAGCCCGAAGCTGTTTTACCCGACTCGGATGCCTTGTCAACTACCCGCGGGATAAAAGGTTGCGTCAACTTCACCCATGGTGGATTCAGCGGCGTCGAATCCGCCGCTCCCCCAAATGGAGCCGGATGCGTCCCATGGCAGCATGGGCTGATGCGATGCCGGTACTAGGAAGTTGCCGCTATCGCTTTCTCCTTGCGGGAACGCGCGTATCGTACTGCGGATGATCAGGTTTGCAAATAGTTTTTGTTGGATTTAGGGAAGATAAAGTCGATGGCTGGCGGTTTCAGTTTTGGTGGTCGTTGACAACTCGTAAAAAGTTTGGTAGGTTGTCCGCAGTGCCGCTCCTCCTGCCCATGTTGGCAGGTGGAGGGGTCGACGCTGCGCGCTCGGGTACGGGAGTCGCGGCTAAGGCGATTGGTTTCGCCCCTGGCAGAGATGGGTTGTAGAGCGAGCGCAGGGGTTGTGAAGCGATGGGTTTGAACAGGGGGAAATGGATGTCGCGCGGACGCTGCAGAGGGGTTGTGAAGTCCGGAGCATAAATCGGCGCAAGTTACTGTCAGATAATTGCTTGTGGGTTTTGCGCCAGGCGCGCTAAGTGTTGTGAAATCGGGTCCGACGGAAACGCGTGAACTGTCGCTGAACAGGCGCGCAAGGGGTTGTATTTGGAATACGATTCCGGGGCGGGCAACTGTTTTGAAATGGCCGAAGCGGTATATTCGGCTGAGGAGATAGTTAGCGTCACACTGGCCGTCGGCGGGACAGTGGTCGAGAGAGAAATGCCGTGGGCCGGTTGTGGGCGAGGGTGCTGGGATGAAGGTTTTGGTCGTTGGCAATGGTGGCCGGGAACATGCGCTTGTCTGGAAGATCGCGCAGAGTTCGCGGGTGACCCGCATCTTCGTAGCTCCCGGAAACGCGGGGACGGCGACCGAATCGAAGACCGAAAACGTCGATATCTCGTCGGACGACATCCCGGCGCTGGTGAAATTCGCCCAGCAGAAGGGGATTGAGCTGACGGTCGTCGGCCCTGAGGCGCCCCTGGTGGCTGGGATCGTCGACGCCTTCCAGAAGGCGAAGCTGCGGGTCTTTGGCCCGTCGAAAGCGGCGGCGCAGCTCGAGGGAAGCAAGGTTTTCTGCAAAAACCTGCTCCGCCAGGCGGATGTGCCGACGGCGGACTATCACGTCTTTCGCGACGCGGATTCGGCGTCGCGTTTTATCTTCGACCGCTACCCGAGCGACGACGAACACGTGCCGCTGGTGATCAAGGCGGACGGGCTGGCCGCGGGAAAAGGCGTGGTGGTTTGCACCACGCGGCGGGATGCTCTTTCGGCGATCGACCGGATCGGCCGGCAAAAGGAATTTGGCACGGCTGGCAAACAGATTGTGATCGAGGAGCGACTCGACGGACACGAGGCGAGCGTGCTCGCGTTTACCGACGGTCGGACGATCATCACCCTGCCTCCCGCACAGGACCATAAGCCGGCCCACGATGGCGACACCGGGCCGAACACGGGCGGCATGGGGGCCTATTGCCCGACACCGCTCGTCGATCCCAAGATGCTCGCGTGGATTGAGGAACACATCCTAGTCCCGACCGTGCATGCCATGAAGCGCGGCCGGCAGCCGTTCAAGGGTGTGCTCTACGCCGGGCTGATGATCACGCACCAGGGGCCGAAGGTGCTCGAATACAACGTGCGCCTCGGCGATCCGGAGTGCGAGCCGCTGTTGATGCGGCTAAAGACCGACATCGTCGACATCTTCGAAGCCACGATCGACGGTCGCCTCGATGAGCTGCCGCCATTGGAGTGGGACGAGCGTCCGAGCGTGTGCGTGGTGATGGCCAGTGAAGGTTATCCGGGCGACTACGAGAAAGGTCGGCCGATTCGCGGCTTGGAAGAAGCGGCGGCCGTTCCCGATGTGAAGGTGTTTCACGCGGGGACGAAGCTGGATGGCAGTCAGGTTGTGACCAATGGCGGACGGGTGCTCGCGGTGACGGCGCTCGGCAATTCGATCGCCACGGCGAAATTGCAGGCCTATACGGCCGTGAAGTGCATCCGCTGGCCGGGAGCCTGGTGCCGGAAAGACATTTCGGACAAGGCGCTCGCGTCGCCGCCCGAGGATTCGCGTCGGCGAAGTCGCTAACGAAGTCAACTAAGCGCCGACGGCAACTTTCGGTGCTTCGGCCATCGCTTCGTTCGCCAGCGTTTCAGCGGTTTTTAGGATCAACTCGCGACCTTCGGTTAGGGTCACTGCGGTGGCGCTGGCTCCGCTGTGCCGCATTCGTTCCGCGATTTCTCGTTTTTCGGTGGTGCATCCCCAGCGGCCAACGATGATCTTCAGATGCGGATACTGCTTGCGGAGTTTGCGGCAAAGGTAGCGCGTTTCAGCGCCGCCGGCTGGAGCCAGTGACGAAATCACAACGATATCCGGCTTCTCGCTGCCGACGCGGCCGACGATGTCGGACGTGAGGGTTTCGGCTGAAACGATCTCAAAACTGGCCAGTTTGCCCGCGAGCAATTGGCCGAGCATCGTCAGGCAGACTTCATCGCACTCGTCCTTCGCACAGCAGCCGAGGACGACGACATTCTCGCTGGCTGTCGACGGCGTGTGCGGGGCGTCGATGCGGAGCTCGGTCGATGAATCGCGCTCGCCCCCGCCGACCCGTTCTTCTGCCGGCGCTGATTGAGCAACGGCGATTTCGCCCTTTTCGGTTGGTTCGGTCAGTTCCTCGACGATCTCGGTCGTCGCATTCAGGATGAACTTCCTCTGATCGTCCGACAGTTCGCCGGCGTCGTAGTCCTTCTCCACCAGGACCAGAGCGCGAACCAGGAGCTCGTCGTAGACGGCGTCGAGCGTGAGCGTTTTGCGTTGTTCGTGGACAATCGATTCGGCTTCGTCCACATCGCCGGCTAGGAGTCGCTGATAGTAGGTGATCCAGCTGGCAAGCGCCGGACGATCGCCGAGGATGATGCCGAGCGGTTCAAAAATCGGGACGTGAGCTCCCAGCACGGCCAGCACCACAGTGATCGGCACGGCGAGCATCAGTCCGATTGGGCCCCAGATCCATCCCCAGAACAAGGCTGAGATCAAGATGGCAACGGTCGAAACGCCCGTGCCATGGCCATAGGCCAGCGGCTCGATGATGTTATTGCAGATCAATTCCAGAACGATGAACAAGCCGAGTGTCGCCAGAGGATGGACCCAGTCGTTGGCGGGAAATTGAATGAACGCCATGCTGATCGGCAACGTCGCTGCGACAATCGGCCCGATGTAGGGAATGAACCGCAGTACCGCCGCGAGCAGGCCCCAGGTAAGGGCGTACTCGACTCCGATAATCTTCAGGCCGAGCGCCACCGAAAGGCCAAAACCGCCGTTCACCAATCCATTCATCAGCAGATACCGGCTGATGCGCTGGCCCACTTCGTCGAGCGTGCGCGTGGTGAGCGCCAAACGGTTTCCGGCGAGGCGCACCATGCGGTTGCGCAGATCCTCGCGGTTCAGGAGCATGAAGATGACGAGGACAAAGACGATAGCCGCCGTGGCGAACGGAGCGGCGACCGTCGTCAGCACCGAGCGCAAGGTCTCGAACGGAACGGCGTCGTCGGGAACGATGCGGACGGGGGTGACCTGTTCGGTACCCTGCTCAAGCTTGCGGAGTCCCTGCGCCACGGTCGGCAAGTTGTTGACCGACGGCGGTGAGGAGGGACCGGCAGACGAAGCTAGAACTTCCGCTCGGTCCGCGGAAGCTTCGCTGTCAGCAAGGTCTGCCGTATCTTCGGCTGGTTCGTCCTGATTGCGTTCGATGGCCCCCCGGACTTCGTCCACCGTAAGCCTCAATTTCTCGAAGGTGCCTCCGGACGACGGGCGTATTGTCTGTAGCTTGGCGATTAAGTTGTCTTTGTAGGTTGGCAGGCGCGTGGCCAGATCGACCATCTGCAATCCCACGATCCAGCCGACCACGAGAAGCACTGCCGACACCGAACTGAGGGTGATCAGCACGGCAGCGATGCGCCAGACTCCCCGCCGCTCGAGCCAGGTGCAAACCGGGCTGAGCAGGAAGGTGAAGAGGATGGCAATCGCCAGCGGAACCAGGATTTCGCGGCCAAAGTAGAGGAGAGTGACCGCCGCTACGATCGATACCAAGCCGAAGAACAATCGCTTGCTGTTCATCGGCTCGTTAAACATGGTGGGGTTCCAGCTAGAACATGGCGGGCACGGCTGGCAAAGAATTTGCGGGTCCAGCGCCGCCTAAGTTGGCGAAGCAACTGGTGTGCCGCTTTATCCTTCCGTTGCTACGCGGCATGCGCTTCGAGGATTGAAATCTCGCCGGCCGTCGGAACGATCCGGGTCAGGCGCAGACCTGCTTTCTCAAACAAGTCGCGGTATTGGGCTTCGGTCCGCTCCCGTCCTTCGGGAATCGTAAGCATCGTCAGGTCCAGCCACTTGGAGAATGCCGGCTCGTTGCCGGGTGGAATCACGCTTTCGACCACCAAGACCCGGCCTCCATCGCCCAACTGCTGGCGGCAATTGCGGAGAATCGTGACGCTGCGGTCGTCGTCCCAATCGTGGATGATATGGCGAAGGACATAGCCGTCGCATCCCGCCGGAACAGCTTCAAAGAAGCTTCCTCCGATCAGTTCGCAGCGGCTTTGTAGTCCCGCTTGTTCCACGGTTTTGCGGGCGCGCTCGACGACATGGGGTAGATCGAAGAGTACCCCGGTCAGGCTGTGATGGCGCGACAGCAGGCCGATCATGGTCGACCCGTTCCCACCGCCAATGTCAGCAATGCGGCCAAGGCTGCCCCAGTCGTAGGCTTCAGCCATCAGGTCCGTCTCCGGCCCATGGATGCTGGTCATCGCCGCATCGAAGATCACTGCCTGCTGGGGTTTTGTGCCGAGGTACTCGAAAACCGGCAGCCCATAGACGTGTTCGAAGGCGGAGCGACCCGTGCGGACCGAGTACATCAGTTCCCCATAGGCCCGATAATGCTCTTCGCCCATCATGACGGCCATCGCCCATTGCGAACCGGGCACATCGCGACGCAGTCGCTCGGCCAGCGGAGTGAGTTCGAACTTGCCGGCTTCGTTCTGCTGGAAAATGCCGACGCTGGCCAGCGCGCGCAGCAGGCGGAAGAGGGAATCGCCATGGGTGTTGGTTACCCGGGCGAGTTCGGCGGCAGTCTTGGGGCCCGAGGCCAATTTGTCCGCCAATTCGAGCTTAGCGGCGACAAAGATCGCTTGCGAAACCCAGTAACCGCTGATCATTTGCCCCAATTGCTGCCCTGCATCCATGCGACGTCTCTCCGCTTCCAGGTAGCGGGCCTCTCAGAAGTTGAGAGGTCCCAATTGCGTCTTAGGATGCGACGAGCGGCGACTTGAGGCAACCGGGCATGGATCAGATTGCCCGGTTGCCAGATTCGGGCGGATTTAGAAGTTGTCGCCGAACCGCTCGTTCAACGTCGCCGAGCCTCGCTGGTTTCGGCCATTCGGGCGCGCGGAGGGCACAGTCCCGCCCACGCCACCCGAACGGAAGCGGCTGCCGCCGGGGTTGGCTGGGCTGGTGGCCGGCGAGCCATTGTTGGCATTGGCGTCCAGCCCGCGGAAGCCAGCCGAAGTGCGGCCGTTGAACATCCCCGCTCCGGAGGTGGTCTGCTGGCTCTGCATCGTCACATCGGGCGGGAAGAACTCTCCCGAGCCCGCCGCAGCATCGCTGTTGGCCACATCGCCACCGATCCCGGCAGCGCCTGTCACCGGTACATTGTTATCCGCAGCGAACCCATCATTGACTCCGCTTTCATCCGGTGGATATTCGACTGAGAAGTCGAGGCCATCGGGCCGAGCGATGTCGCCCCCAATGCTGTTTACGCCTCCATCCGCCAAACCGCCCGCCACACCGCCCAATCCGTCGGCGACGCCTCCCCCAATGCCACCTACCTCGCCGTTGGCGATGCCCCCTGCGATGCCGCCCGGACGAGGAACGGGAACGCCGAGGTCGTAGTAGGCCCGGATCCCATTCTCGTCCGCCCCATCCGGCAAGTTTGCGGGACCCGATGCGCGATTGGTCGCCCCCGGCCCCGCTGCTGCGCGGTTAACGCCGGCGGCGGCCTGGCTGTTTGCAACTCCGCCCCCAATCGAACCGGTTCCCTGGCCAGCAGCGTTCGTTGAGCCTGCTACCGCGCCGCCAACGGAGTTCGCTCCACTTAGTCGGGCACTTGTGCGACCGCCAAACAGGTTGCCGCCTTGACCAGCTGCAGCCGAGGTGGAACCGGCAACGCCGCCGGCCGCTCCGGCCATCGCGCCGACTTGCGAAGCTCCACCGCCTCGTTGCGAGCCAGCAACCGCTGCCGATGTCCGCCCTCCAAACATACCGCCGGCGCCTCCCGCTGCAGCATTGCCGCTTCGAGCCGCGGCGGCCGTACCCCCGCCAAGGTTGGCGGCATTTCCCGCGGCATTGCCCTGCAGGCCTCGTCCTCCGCCGGAGCCATTGAATCGCCCGCCAACGCCAGCGCCGCCTCCAACTCCGGCATTGCCACGTCCGCCACCGCCACCCGCTCGTGCGCCAGCTCCAACGCGAGCCCCGGCTCCTGCCGCCGCTCCGGCGCCACCTCTCGCGGCGCCACCCGCTCCGGCCGCTCCTCCTCCAGCGCCACCACCAACGCCACCGCCGGCCGCACCCCCAGCGGCTGCGCCACCTCCGGCGCCGCCGCCTCCTCCGCCGCCAGCCTGGGCGTAAACCAAGTTCAAAGGAAGAACGGCGGCCGCAACGCTCGCCCCCGTAAAAGCGACAGCCCAAAGCTGCCGCTGGAAATTGTTCCACCGCATCGCACCTTCTCCAGTATGTCCAATGACCCTCCATGAAGTGGTGCAATCAGAGTGCCGCCGCACCCCGCCGAATTGCCCCCAGCCGTCCTAGTGGGTGGGGTCTTGCCGGGAAGGTTCTGGCGATCGCGGGTCGTACCACTGATCAAAACCGAGCCAGAGGGCCCTGGCGAAGCGGAAAAACACGACCGGAAAAACGAGTACGAACAAAAGGGAGCCGAGCAGCAACCGGGACTCGGAGACAATCTGGTTGAACAATAAGAAGGGATAAAAGATGACAACCAGCAGCGCGGTCAGGCCGTAGTTGAAATAGATCGATCCCAGAAAGAAGCCCGGCTCACGTTCAAACGCGAGGCCGCAGTGAGAGCATCGCTGGTGCATTTGGAGGACGCCGCCAAACAGCTTGCCTTTGCCGCAGAAGGGGCAGCGCAGCAAAATACTGCGGCGGAAAAGAGTCCAAAATTGCTGCATGATGATGTTGCAGGGAGGCGAATGGGCGGAAGGGGAAACTGTATCGTACGTTTCGCTCGGACGACCGCCAATCGCCGCATCGAGGTGGACTGTAATTACGGCTGCGTGACACGCGGTCTCGCCCTGGCGCGCAGGACGGCAGGCCGAGGGCGGCCGGTCAAAGTACGAGAACGGACGAACATGCCGCGGTTGAGCCCGTAGGCAGGCAAAGATACGATACCCACATGCTACGACCGATTGGCAAATTGATGCAGATTGCCGCACTGGTGTTGTTGCCAGTGTCGATGTTGATGCAACTCACCGCCGCCCTGCGCGCCAACAGCGTCAGCGTGATGCTGATCATGCTGTTGTTCGGCATTGGGCTGTTCGGGGTAGGGCGATTGGTTGAGGGCTACGCCAGCAGGTAGCAAGATCGGCGGGTCGAAGATGAACACCGGAATTCGTCCCGCCTCTGCCGTCGCCGCGAGCGCTTTGTTATTGCTCTGCGGCCTCTTTGCCGGGCCGGTTTGCGGGCAGATCTTTGAAAGGTCGAGCCCTCTTCCGCCAGCCGATGTGGAGCGGATGGACCCGGCTGCGGCGACGCATCTGGAAAATGCCGATCGCTTTCTCGCGGAAAAGCAATGGGACGAGGCCATTGAAGCCATCCGCCGCGTCATGGAGAATGACACCGGGCAGTTTGTTCCCACCGAGCGCCGCGGTGGTTTCACCCGCTGGATCCCGGTGCGTGAGTTTTGTCAGCAGAAGCTCGCAACGCTGGCCGAAACCGCTCCCGAGGCGCTGGCCCGTTATCGAACGCTCGTTGATCCGTTGGCCGAGCAGTGGTATCGACTGGCGGTGGCTGAGCGACGTGAGGATCTGCTGCGCCGGATCATCGATCAGGCCTTCGCCAGCTCCTGGGGCGACGATGCGTTGCTGCTCGCCGGCGAGTATCGTCTTCAGGCTGGCGACCATGCGCAGGCTCGCGCCGACTGGCAGCGGCTAAGCCCGCTCCTCACCGTCACGCCTGGACTTGCCGAGCGCCTTCGGGCTCCGGTCGGTAGCCCGCTTTGGCTAGCTGTGCGCAACTTGGACTGGTCGAAAGATGGGGAAGCGGTGATTCGGGGCTTGAGTGACGAGACGCTGGTCACCTCAGGAACCTTTCCGCATTCCGACCTGAGCCTGGCCGACGTTCGTGCGCGGCTGGTCTTGGTCTCTATTCTGGAAGGCTCGCAGGAGCGAGCGTCCGTCGAACTGGAACTGTTTCGCCGACTCCACCCGGATGCGGATGGGAACATCGGGGGCCGTCGGGGCAACTACGTTGAATTGCTGAAAACCTGGCTGGCTGAAGTCGAACGATGGCCCGCCGAACCGGCCGATCCCACCTGGTCCACCTTCGCGGGCAATCTTCAGCGCAATGGCCGGGGCAGGGGACCTGTCGACATCGCCGGCCAGCCGACTTGGGTCTATGACCTGCCGGTCCTCACCGCCGACAACGACGTGGTTGGAGCTTCCCGCTTGCGCGTTGCCGATAACCTGAAGGGGCTACTTAGCTACTTTCCCGTGGTCGTCGATGGAACCGTCTTGCTGAGAACCGAATCCGATCAAAAGTCGCTCGTCACGGCGCTCGACCTGAAGACTGGGCAGCCGAAATGGGAGGTCGACTATCAACGCCGGCTCTGGGCGCTCGCTCCGCCGGCGGCAAATTCGGATCAGCTTGTGAGCGACGCGCATCAGGGGCTTGCTCGCCATGCCGGCGTGGCGAAGTTCACGCTCACCGAGGCGGACGGAAAACTCTTGGCTCGCATGGGTTCGCCGGTCACCGGTCCCTCGCAGAGAGTGATGGGCCGGTTGCTGTCGAAGGACCAAGGTTGGCTGCTGGGGCTCGACTTGCGGTCGGAGGGCAAACCGCTGGAAGGTTTTCCCATTCGGCCGGAGTCGTCGTCCTGGTCGTTCGAGGGAACCCCTATCTACGATCGAGGGCTGCTTTACGTGGTGATGCGACGCTCGGAAGGGCCTCGCTCGCAAATCCACGTCGCTTGCTTTGAGCTTCCGACGGGACCGACCGTTGTGGACGACACGGACGACAATGCGCGCCCCACCGGTCGAATGCGGTGGCGAACCAAAATCGTTGCGGCAGCTACAGTAGGTGGGGGCGAGATCGAGGAAATCAGCCA
>JAEZAS010000320.1 GCA_023430365.1 Planctomycetota bacterium | reverse complement strand
GAGTACACCTACACGCTCCGCGACCTGACGGGCGTCGCCGCGCTTGACCCAGCCCGAGAGTTTCCCGTCGACGGCGCCGCCGGAGAAGGTTTTTCGAACACCGGCAACGCGCTCGTGATGTCGCCGGCGCTGGTGACCAAGTATCTCGACGCGGCCAAGGAGGTGTCGCAGCACGCCGTGCTGCTGCCCGATGGCTTTCGCTGGTCGCCGCACACCACGCGTCAGGACTGGACCAACGAAACGCTCGACCGCATCCGCGCGTTCTATGCCCGTTATACGGAATCGACCGACGGCGAGCGGGTGAATCTGCAGGGCGTGATCTTCAACACCAACGGCGGCGGCCGGTTGCCGATCGAAAAGTATCTGGCCGCCACGCTCGCCGAACGCGAGGCGCTCGCGACGGGCGCCAAGACGATCGACGCGGTCGCCCGCGAGCGCGGGCTGAACGCCAAGTATCTCCGAACGTTGTACGCAGCGCTCACGAGCGACCAGCCGTCGATTCTGCTCGACCCGCTGCGGGCGCGCTGGCGATCGGCCAAGCCGGAGGAAGCGGGGGCGCTGGCGGCTGACATCGTGGGCTGGCAAAAGCAACTGTGGCGGTTCACCTCGGTCGGACACATCGGCAAGGTCGGCGGGCCGAAGCGGTGGATGAAACCGGTCGAACCACTCACGCACGAGCAGACGCTGCGGTACAGGATTCCGGCGAGCGAATCGGAGGAGACCATTCTGTCGTTCGTCCTCGGTGACGGCGGCGATGGAAGCGAGCACGACCTGGTTCTGCTCCAGCGGCCGCGCCTGGTGGCCCCCGGCCGGCCGGAGATCGACCTGCGCGACGTTCGCGAGCTTGCGCAGCGTCTGACGCAGCGGCGAACGGCGGTGCTGGCCAAGACGGCGCAGTACCTCGCGGCCGCCGGCGAAGCTTCGGCTGCCACCGGCGAATTGGATGTCGCCACACTGGCTGAAAAACATTCGCTCGACGCGGCGGCCCTCTCGGCTTGGCTCGCCTACCTGGGAGTCGGCGAGTTTGCGGAAGTGAAGCTCGAAGGGCATTTCGCCAGCAAGCTCCCCGCCAATCCCGACTACGACTTCATTCGAGGTTGGGGCGCGGCGGCGACGCCGCTGATCGTCGCCAACTCGTCCGATCGTCACGTGCGCATCCCCGGCAACATGAAGCCGCACAGCGTCGCCGTGCATCCCTCGCCGACGCACCGCGCGGCCGTCGGCTGGCGAAGCCCGCTCGCGGGAAAGGTCCGGGTCGAAGGGACGGTTGCGCATGCCCATCCCGAGTGCGGCAACGGTGTGACCTGGACGCTCGAACTCCGGCGGGGCAACACCCGCCTGCCGCTCGCCGCCGGGGTGTCGCAGGGAGCTCGGCCCGTGCAGGTCGGTCCCGTCGATACGCTTGCCGTTCGCGAGGGAGACGTCCTGTCGCTGCTCGTCGGCCCGCGTGGCGGGAACCACTCGTGCGATCTGACGGCGGTCGATTTTCGGATCACCGATGCGGCGGCGAGCGGCAAATCGTGGGACCTGGCAGCCGATATTTCGGGGAACATCCATGCTGGCAACCCTCATGACGATCGCCACGGCAATCCGGGCGTGTGGCACTTCTACGCGGAACCCGATTCAGCCGGCGAGGCGGGAGCGATCGTGCCCCCCGGTTCGCTGCTGGCAAAATGGCAGTCCGCCGACGCGAAGCACCGTCCTGCGCTCGCCGCCCAGATCGAGCGGCTCCTGACTTCGCCGGCTCCCACCGACAAGGGCTCGCCCGAAGCGACGCTCCATCGACAACTGGCGTCGCTGAGCAGCCCGCTGCTGCAAGAACCCAAAGTAGCAGGCACACTCCGTGTGCCGTCGGCGGAAAACGGCACACGGAGTGTGCCTACTACATTGAGCGACACCGCATGGAGCCTCGACCCAGCTCTCTTCGGCAAAACGCCCGGCGGCGAATCGACCGACGCTGCCAGCCTGTGCCTCAAGGCGCCGACAAGCGTCGAAATCCGCCTGCCGACCGATCTGGTCGCCGGGTATGAACTGGTCACCACGGCCACGCTGCACCCGTCGAGCCAGGAGCAGGGCAGCGCTCAGGTCCAACTGTTCGCCGGAAAGCTCCCCGCCGAGCGCCGCGGCGCCACTGCCGGCCTGCCGCTGCTCGTCGGTCGGGATCAGGCGGCCCACCGTCGCATCGCAGATCAGCTGGCTCAGTTCCGCGAACTATTTCCGCCCGCCTTGTGCTACACGAAGATCGTGCCGGTCGACGAAGTCGTCACGCTCACCCTCTACTACCGCGAGGACGATCATCTGGCTCGCCTGATGCTCGAGCCCGCCGAGCAAGCGGAACTCGATCGGCTCTGGAGCGAACTGCGTTACGTCAGCCACGACGCAATTCAATTGGTCGACGCCCTCCAGCAACTCATCGAGTACGCAACGCAGGACAGCGATCCGACGGTCTTCGAACCCCTTCGCGAACCATTCCAGCAGCGGGCCGACGCGTTTCGCAAGCAGTTGAGCGATTCGGAGCCAGCCCACCTCGCTGCGCTGCTCGACTTCGCTGCGCGAGCCTACCGCCGCCCTCTCACCGAGAGCGAACGCGAGGAACTTCGGGCGCTGTACTATCGCCTGCGCGGCGAAGGAATCGCCCACGACGACGCCTTTCGCCTGACGCTGGCCCGCGTGCTCGTGGCGCCGGCCTTTCTCTACAAAATCGAAAAACCAGTCGAGGGAGCAGGGCAGGGACCGGTGACCGACGCCGAACTGGCGACCCGGCTGAGCTATTTCCTTTGGTCGTCCTGTCCGGATGACGAATTGCTGCGGATCGTCGCGGCCCCACAGACGACGCCGGGCGCGCCGCGGCTGAGCGATCCGCAGATGCTGCGGCAGCAACTCCGCCGCATGCTCGCCGATCCGAAGACCCGCCGGCTGGCGACCGAGTTCGCCTGCCAGTGGTTGCAGGTCTACGACTTCGATCAGCTCGACGAAAAGAGCGAACGGCACTTTCCCGAGTTCGCCGAGCTCCGCGGGCCGATGTACGAAGAGACGATTCGGTTCTTCACCGACCTGCTCCAGCGCAACGGCTCGGTGCTCGAACTGCTCGACGCCGACCACACGTTCCTCAACGAGCGGCTGGCCCGGCACTACGGCATCGAAGGGGTGAGCGGCGACGAGTGGCGCAAGGTCGAAGGGGTCAAGCGGCATGGCCGCGGCGGCATCCTCGCGCAAGGGGCCACGCTGGCCAAGCAATCGGGCGCTTCCCGCACGAGCCCCATCCTCCGCGGCAACTGGGTGAGCGAAGTCCTGCTCGGCGAACGTCTGCCTCGTCCTCCGCCGGGGATTCCGCCGCTGCCCGAGGAAGAGACAGCGACCGAGCTCACCGTGCGCGAGCTGACCGAGCGGCATGGCAGCGATCCCAAGTGCGCCGTGTGCCACGTGCGGATCGACCCGCTCGGTTTTGCGCTGGAAAACTACGACGCGATCGGCCGGCGGCGTGAGAAGGACTCGGCCGGGCGAACGCTCGACGTCACGGCGACGACGATGGACGGCGCCAAGCTCGACGGTCTCGACGGCCTGCGAAGTTACTTGCTCACCGAGCGCCGCGACACGTTCGTCCGGCAGTTCTGCCGCAAGCTGCTCGGCTATTCGCTTGGCCGATCGGTGCAGCTCTCGGACGAGCCGCTGCTGGACGAAATGCAGGCGACGCTGAAGCGCAGCGACTATAGAATCCATTCCCTGGTGGAAATGATCGTCCTCAGCCCGCAATTCCGCGAAATCCGCGGCCGGGAGACGGCGTATGAGGAGTGAAAGTACAACCATGAATAGCCCGCACGCAACGAGCCCAATGGCCTTTCCCCGCCGCCGCTTTCTGCGTGGTTTGGGTGTGACGATGGCCCTGCCGTGGCTCGAATCGCTCGCCGTCTGGGGAAGCGAGGCGCCGGCCAAGGATCGCGCGAGCGAAGCGCCGGTCCGCCTGGCGGTGCTGTTTGCCGGCAATGGCTTTCACAGCAAGGAGTGGTGGGCCGAAGGGCGCGGCAAGGACATGCAGCTCGGCCAGGTGCTCGCGCCGCTGGCGGACCATCGCGAAAAGCTGCTCTTCATCCGCGGTCTCTACAACGAGCAGGCTCTCAAGGGCAACATCCACAGCTCGCAGACCGGCAACCTCCTCTCCGGCGCTCCGCTGGCTTCGGGGGGCGAGATTCGTTCGGGAACGAGCGTCGACCAACTGCTCGCCCAGACCTACGGCCGGACGACCAAAGTGCCGAGTCTCGTGCTCGGCTGCGAGAAGTCGAATCCATCGGTCCACAAGAACTACTCGATGCTCTACAGCTCGCACATTTCCTGGACGTCGCCGACCACGCCGACGCCCCTGGAGCTGTACCCCGCGCTCGCCTTCGATCGACTCTTCAAGGACGAGGTGCAGAAGGGGGATCAGAGCGTGCTCGACGCCGTGCTGGAAGACGCGACCGATCTGCGCCGCCAGATCAGCAAGTCGGACCAGCGGAAGCTCGACGAGTATCTCGATTCGGTGCGCGACGTCGAATCGCGCATCGAAAACGCCGGCAAACAGGGAGAACTGCAAGGCTGGCGGCCGACGCTCGATCGGCCGGACATGCCGCGTCCGCCCGAGGGCATTCCGCAGAACATCGCCGACCACATGCGGCTGATGTGCGACATCCTGGTGCTCGGCTTCCAGACCGACACGACGAGGATCACCACGCTGAAGCTGAACAACGATCATTCGTCCCTCCGGTTCCCGCACCTGGGGGTCGACTACATGATCCATCACCTGCTGTCGCACTCCGACACGGCCGACTGGCTGAAGGTGAACCAGTTCTTCGTCGAGCAACTGGCCTACATCGCCCGCAAGCTCGATGCGATCCAGGAAGGCGAACGCACGGCGCTCGACAACTCGCTGCTGCTGTTCTGCTCGAGCATGCTCACCGGCAACCACGACGCGACGCAACTGCCGGTCGTCATGCTCGGCCGCGGCGGCGGCCGGGTGGAGACCGGACGCACGCTCGACTATCGCGGCAAGCCGAACCGACAGATGTGCCGGCTGTACCTGTCGATTCTCGACAAGATGCAGCAGCGCCCCGCCACGTTCGGCGACGCAACCGAGCCGCTGGACGAGGTGTAGCCCCAGCCGAAGAATGGTTTCGCGGCGGATGAATGGAACACGAGAGGGATCGGATGCCCAGCAAACTACTTCGTATGGCGGTGCGCCAAACCGGGACCGCTTTTTGCCGTAGCTTCGTGCTCTTCTTGCTGGCTGCGAGCGTCGCGGCGCAAGACAGGCTGCCAGCCCCGGTCCAAGCCAACGAGCAAGCCCTCCGGGCGATCAACGCCTACCAGGAGCAGCAGGCCGAGCGCGAGCGTGCCGAAGAACGCATCCGGTTGCAACACCGGATTTCCGCTACATCCGTCAGCCGCCAGGAGTATGAAGCGGCCTGGCGCGTCAACGCGAAGATCGTTGACCAACCCGCACGCGAGGCCATCGATAAACTGTTTGCGGAACTACAGGTGCCGCTGGTCGCCGAGCCGGCCGTTGCCCGGCTGTTGGACCAGAAGGTCACGCTGGAGTGTCGCGACTGTTCCCGGTTCGAGGTGATCGAGCGGATTTGCCAGCAGGTCGGCGTGTACCCAGACTATTCAGAGCTCGAGGACTCGGGCTCGCTGTTCCCGCTCGTGGTTGCCTTCGGCCTGTGCCTGTCTGCCGACTGTGATTTGAATCCAAAACAGGAAAGCGCGACGAACGGAGTCGCTGAGGAGCCGCCGCGCCATGGTGTCCACCTGCGAGCGGGAAAGCGGCCGTATCCGCTGCTATTCGCGGGGCCTTGTGCGGTGGAGGTCGTGAGCCTCATGGAGCATCCGCCGTATACCACAGGGAATCTCCTCCTGCGTGTGCTATCGGCCGGTTTGCCTGAGAGCATTGCCACAATTCGCCGGATGAAGGGCACGATCCAGACGCAGTTCATGCCCCTCACCGATCAGGACAACGCCACGCTCAGCCTGAAACAAGAGTTCAGCCAGATCTATGGCAATCATCCGACGTTTCATGTGGAAAGGCACTACTGGGAACTCACGCGTCTGCTGCGCAGCGCGACAGAACTGCGCATCGGGGGCAAGGTGGAGCTGGCCATCCCGACCGAAGTGGCGACCCTCGATGTCCCTCGCTTCGAACCAGGCGCCACGGCTGAGGCGGGAGACTGGCGGCTGAGCGTTCGCTCGCTGGAGGAACTGGAAAGTGGTAGAGAAAGGACCCAGGGTGAACAAGCGAAGTATCAGTGGTCGGTCGAACTGACCGTCCCGCTGCTTGAACTCTCCGCCGTGAAAGACCTCATCCTGCTTCTCGACGCGGATGGCAACGAGGTCCGTCCGGCCCTAATCGCCACAGACCAACTGAGCGCGTCAACTGACGCAGTCGGTTCGTTTCGGGTCTCGTATCTGGGGTTTCAGAAGCCCGCGCGAGTGGTAGTCAAAGTGCTGGGGCGCGCGGAAACCGTGAAGTATGCCTTTCGCGGGACGCTGCCGCTTCAAGCCAAGAACAAACAGCCGCTGGAAGTGCCGGAACTTAAGTTCGAGGGAGATGCGCCCGCCACAATCGACGTGAAGAAGCTCCTGTCCGGCGATGGCGAGCTTCCTCGAATCAACCTGCTCGTCCGGAACCATTCGAACAAGGACTTCGAAGCGGTCCGCTTCCGGACGATCTTTCTCGATGCGAATCAAAAGGAGTTGGACGATTCCTCCGGTCTCGTCAGGGGCGCCCGCTACTTTCTCCATGAGACGCCGCGGCTCGTGGCCGCCGGACAGAGTATCGAGCAGACTGAAGTTGATGCGTCTATGCCCCGACAGACCAGGAGCACGCGGATCGAGCTGCAACGAGTCGAGTTCCTGGACGGCACGACCTGGCGTACCGCCGCGGACAAGGACAAGCCGAATCGGCTGGGGCCGGTCTGGGGGGTGACCCAAATGCCAGCCTCGCTCGAAACACCGGCGCCATGATGGATCACTAAGAAGCGGCAGCCTTCCAGCGACGAGGCCGGCTGTGGATTTTCGTGTGCGGAGGAAGAATCGTAGCATGGGCGTAGTTATCGCCTCAGTCGCCGGCCTGCTGATTGCTTATGGGCTGCTGCTTGACGTTCTAAGTTTGGCTCGTGGAATTCGACGAATGCGCGGCAATGGGCCGTCCGGTATTCCCGTCGTTCCGCTGACATTCTATTTCCTGGCGTGCAACCTCTTGGCGGCGGCCAGTGTGACTACGTTCGTCGCCGCCGCCACTCTTTTTTTGGCCTTACTAGTGATTCACGTCCTTTGTCAGTTTGTAATCCTTCTCGTCCTTGATCTGCTACTTCCGTGAACTCGCAACGCTAAATCACGCACTACCCGCAACTTGCCGTCCCCTGCGGCTTGTCGCAGGCGAGGTGGGTGACCGCAATGAGCCTGAGCCAGGTCGATCGTCGGCGGGAACGTGTTTCAAGCGGTATCGCTCCCGGCGGGGCGGTTTGCTTGACGATTTTGTGAAGACCGACTAGCCTGCAGGTTGCCGCTCTCGCTTCCTCCTGCCTCCTTCCCGCCTCATGACGGCACGCAGCCATCGCTCGAAGGCCCTCGCGCCCAGCCGAAATCGCTGGTCGGTCGCGCTGCGCTGCTTGCTGCTGATCGCCGCGTGGCAGGGGCCGATTCCGTGGTGCCACAACCATGGCGTGCCCGGAGACGCCGGGGCGCAGACCGCTTCGTGGCTCGGCGATCATTGGCGCTGCTACCATGCCAGCGCAGCGCCGCAGACCGAGCGGCGCCTCGGCTGGCATGTGCACTTCGACTTCGCCAATCCCGAACGGGGAGCGGACGATTCGCAGAGCCAGCCGCAGCCGGTGATCGCCTCGACCCAGTTGTCGGCAACGATCGTGGCTGGGGAAGATGTGCGCCTTCCGGGCGAACTCCTCTCTGCTCAGCTCGATGCCAAGAGCCACGCCCGCAGCGTCCAAGACGGCGCGGTAGCGGCTCATTTCTTTGACGGCTTTGCGCCCACGCTCTCGCCGCCGCTGCGGTTCTGCGTCGCTCGCTGCTAACGAGCCACGCTGGGCGCTCGTTCCACTCTGCCCCGATCGCTAGCGCGAGTCCTTTGGCTGCGCCCGCCGGTCGGCTTTCGGCTTTCCGCTGTCTCTTGGAGAGACCCCCATGTCGCTGGCCCGTTCCATTTCCGTTCGTCGCAATGTCGTACTCGCCGTCGCCGCTGTGGCGGTTGTGGCCCTGATCGCCGGTGGGTGGTGGTTCGCGGGCCGCGATCGCGCGTCGGCAGGATCTCACGCCGCTGATGAATCCCTCGCAACCACCGTAGCGGACGAGACCGATTCGACGGAGTCGCCCGCCGAGAGCGGCCTGATCGAATTCCCTCGCGAGTCGTGGCAGGCGGCTTCGCTAACGCTTCAGCCGGCCGAGCAGGGGGCGCTCGACGAGGCGGTCTCCTTCACCGGAAAGATCGCCCTGAACGAGGATCGCGTCGCGCACCTGTTTCCGCTGGTCGAGGGGCGCGTGAAGGAGGTAAAGGTCCGGTTCGGCGACAAGGTGAAAAAGGGAGACGTGCTGGTCGTCGTGCAGAGCAAGGAGATCGGCCAGGCGATGCTGCAGCTCTATCAGGATCGTTTGAACCGCGACTTCGCCGTGAAGAAGGACCAGTGGACGCAGACGGTCGCCAAGAACGCCCAGGAGATGATCCAGCTGATCCGCGACGGCGCCTCGATCGAAGAGCTGGAATCGCAGCTCCGCGATCGGCCGCTCGGTCAGTACCGCGACCAACTGATGGCGGCCTATCTGGCGCGCTACAAGGCGGGCAAGAACATCGACCGCCTCACGCCCCTTTCCAAAGACGGAGCGATCGCGGGCAAGCAACTGCTCGAAGCCGAAACGGAGCTGAACGCGGCGCAGGCGGCGCTGCAATCGCTCCTGGAGCAACTGCAACAGGACATGCGACAGGCCTCGGCAATCTCGTCGCAGGAAGTCAAGGAGCTGCAGACACGCGTCGCGGTTGGTGAAACCAACCTGCGGATCCTGGGAGTCGAGGACGAGGCGCTCGCCAAGATCGATCCCAAGCAGGGAGAGGCGGTCTCGCACTACTCGATCAAGGCGCCGTTCGACGGAACGATCCTGACCAAGGACGTGGCGCTGCTGGAACGGGTGGGGCCGGAGAGCCAGATTCTCAGCATTGCCGATCTGTCGAGCGTCTGGGTGACGGCTGACGTTTTTGAGGAGCATCTTCCGCGGCTCGAATCGCTCGAAGGGGAGACGGTCGAGCTGCTCTGCGAGTCGTGGCCCGGCCAGACCTTCCAGGCCGAGATTTTCTACGCCGGCGACGTCGTCGACGAGACGACGCGCACCGTCTCGATGCGGGCCGTGGCCCAGAACGACCAAGGGCTTCTGAAACCGGGGCTGTTCGTCAAGGTGCAGCTCCCCAACCTGAAAACGACCCCCGTCGTTCAGGCGCCGCGGACGGCGATCTTCGAGCACGAAGGGCAATCGTTCGTGTTCGTGCACAAGCAGGGGGACCAGTTCGAGCGTCGGGATGTGAAGCTCGGGCGGCAGAATCCCCAGGCGGTCGAAATCGTGTCCGGCCTTCAGCCGGGCGAGATGGTGGTGACCAGCGGCGGCTTTGCCCTGAAGTCGCAGATGCTGGCGGAGCTGCTGGCCGAATAGCTGGCGGCTTGGCTTCGGTTTTGGGTTCTTGGGCTGGTCCTCTGAAAGGTCGCCTTCGTGGTCAACCACATCATTGAATGGTCGCTGGAAAATCGCTTCATCGTGATGCTGCTCGCCGTGGTGCTGCTCGGCGTGGGGCTGGTGTCGGCGGCGAACCTGCCGCTCGACGCGGTGCCGGACCTCACGAACGTGCAGGTGCAGGTCCTCACGACGTCGCCGGCCCTGGGTCCGGTCGAGGTGGAGCAGTTCATCACCTTTCCGGTCGAAAACGCGATGAGCGGCCTGCCGCGGGTGAGCGAAATCCGCTCGATCAGCCGGTTCGGCCTCTCGGCGGTGACCGTGGCGTTCGAAGACGGGACCGACATTTACTGGGCCCGCAATCTGATCAACGAACGTCTGCAGCAGGCCCGCGAAAACATCCCCGCCGGCATGGGCGATCCCCAGATGGGCCCGATCGCGACCGGCATGAGCGAGATTTACCAGTTCGAGGTCCGCGCGAAGCCCGGGCACGACTACAGCCTGATGGACCTGCGCACGATTCTCGATTGGCAGATCGCCTTTCAGCTGCGGAGCGTGCCGGGGGTGATTGAGGTCAACACGTTTGGCGGCGAATTGAAGACGTACGAGGTGCAGGTCGATCCCGATCGGCTGCTGAACTTCGATATCTCGATCGGCCAGGTGTTTCGGGCGCTGGAAGCGAACAACGCCAACGCCGGCGGCGGGTACATCGCCCACGGCGCCGAGCAGCGACTGATCCGCGGCGAAGGCCTGGTCAGTTCGCTCGACGACATTCGCAACATCGTCCTCGATAGCCGCAGCGACGGCACGCCGATCCGCATTTCCGACGTCGGCGAGGTGACGTTCGCCCCGATGCTGCGGCAGGGGGCCGTGACGCGCGACGGCAACCGCGAAGCGGTCACCGGCATGGTGATGATGATCATGGGGGGCAATTCGCGGCAAGTCGTCGAAGACGTCAAGCACAAGATCGCCGAGATTCAGCCGACGTTGCCCGAAGGGGTCTACATCGACACGTTCTACGACCGCACCGAATTGGTCGAAAAAACGATTCACACGATCGGCGAGAACATCGGCGTCGGGGTGCTGCTCGTCGTGCTGATGCTGTTCTTCCTGCTGGGGGATGTGCGAGCGGGTCTGATCGTGGCGGCGGCGATTCCCCTTTCGGCGATGGCGGCCCTGACGGCCATGAAAATGGCGGGCGTGTCGGCCAACCTGATGAGCCTGGGGGCCGTGGACTTCGGCGTGATCGTGGACGGCGCGGTGGTGATGGTGGAAAACGCCGTCCGCGCGGCGAGCGCCTATCGGCGACGCACCGGCGCTGACCGAGTGCCCAAGGAGGTGTTCAAGGAGTCGGCCAAGGAGGTCGGCACTCCGATTTTGTTCGCCGGGTTGATCGTGATCATCGTCTTCCTGCCGATCCTCAGCCTGCAGGGGGTGGAAGGCAAGATGTTCAAGCCGATGGCCTTCACGTTCATGTCGGCGCTCACGGCGGCGCTGGTGCTGTCGGTCACGGTGATGCCGGTGATGGCCTCGCTGTTCCTGGCCCGACGGGTGAGCGCCGGCGATAACTTGCTCGTCCGCCGGCTCAAGGCCTGGTACGAGCCGCTGCTGCGGTTCGCTATGGCCCGGCCGGTGGCGATGATCGGCACGGCGGCGGGCATCTTTGCGGTCAGCGTGGTCGCCGCCTCGACGTTCGGCCTCGAGTTCGTTCCCAAGCTCGACGAAGGGGACCTGGCGATTCAGGCCGTCCGCCTGCCGAGCGTGTCGCTGGAGACGTCGCTCGAAATGACCAAGGCGATGGAACGCACGCTGCTGCGTTTTCCGCAGGTCGAAAGCGTGGTGTCCAAGACCGGGCGTCCCGAGATTGCCAACGACCCGATGGGGGTGCACCAGACCGATATTCTGATCCGCATGAAACCGCCGTCCGAATGGCCGGAGCCGATCAGCAAGGACGACCTCGTCGCCGCGATGCAGGAGGCCCTCGAGAAGGAAGTGCCCAGCAACTCCTACGGCTTCACCCAGCCGATCGAGCTGCGCGTGCAGGAATTGGTGGCCGGCGTGCGTTCCGATGTGGGCTTGAGCCTGTACGGCGACGACCTGAACGTGCTCAAGGAAGAAGGAGACAAGATCGTCCGCGCGCTGAACCAGGTGGAAGGGGCGACCGACGTGCAGGCCCAGCAGATCGCCGGCTTGCCTTATCTGCGCGTCAACATTCGCCGCGACGCCATTGCCCGCTACGGCATCAACGCGAGCGACGTGCTCGACGCCGTCAGCCTGATCGGCGGCGCGCAGCTCGGCGAGGTCTTTGAAGGGCAGCGCCGCTTTCCGCTGCAAGCTCGGCTGGCGCCCGAGTGGCGAGAGGATGCGGAGAAGTTGCGGCAGATCAAGGTCGACGATCCGCAAGGACGGCAGATTCCGATTTCGCAGCTCGCCGACATCATTCTCGAAGATGGGCCGTCCGAAATCAGCCGGCACGCGGTCCGCCGCCGCTTGCTCATCCAGTGCAACGTCCGTGGACGCGATCTGGCGGGGTTTGTCGCCGACGCCCAGGCCACTGTGGCCCGCGAGGTGAAGCTGCCGGCCGGCTATTCGCTCGCCTGGGGTGGGCAGTTCGAAAACCTGCAGCAGGCGTCGCGACGATTGATGATCGCGGTGCCCGTGGCGCTGTTCCTGATCTTCTCGCTGCTCTACGTGACGTTCAGCTCGGTCCGCCTCGCGATGTTGATCTATTTGAACGTGCCGATCGCGGCGACCGGCGGCATTTTTGCCCTTTGGCTCCGCGACATGCCGTTCTCGATCTCGGCGGGGGTCGGTTTCATTGCCTTGTTCGGCATCGCCGTGATGAACGGCGTCGTGCTGATCGAGCATATCCGCCACTTGCGGCATCACGGCAACGACCAGTGGACCTCGGTCGTGCAGGGCTCGATCGATCGATTGCGGCCGGTGCTGATGACGGCCACCTGCGGCGCCCTGGGCTTCGTGCCGATGGCCATTTCGAGCAGCGCGGGCGCCGAGGTGCAGCGTCCGCTGGCGACCGTCGTTATCGGTGGTCTGATTACCTGCACCATCCTCACGCTGCTAGTGCTGCCGGCCATTTATCGCTGGTTCGAGCCCGCCGAGCCGGCGACCCACGAGGAGGTGGCCTAGGCTTTTCGGTCGCCCAAGCGTCCTCAACCTGGCCCCCGCGCCTGCGTTAGAATCGAAAGTCAGTCGGTTGGCCGACTTTCCGATTTCTGGGGCGCGAAGGGCCCTGAACATTTCTCGCCGGACGGTGTCTGGAGGGATGTCGGCCGCCAGGCTTGAGGAGCCACCATGACTGACTCGCCGCTTGCGCCATCGCTCACGCTGCTCACCGATCTGTATCAGCTCACGATGGCCTATGGCTATTGGAAGCTCGGCAAGGCGGATCAGGAGGCCGTGTTTCACCTGTTCTTTCGCAAGGCTCCGTTCGCCGGAGGCTATGCGATTGCCGCTGGCCTGGAGCCGGCGCTGCAGTACGTCGAAAGTTGTCGCTTCGACGCGAGCGACATCGCCTACCTGCGAACGCTCGTCGGTGTCGACGGCGAGCGGCTGTTCGAGGACGGCTTTCTCGAGTATCTCGCCGACCTGCGGTTGCAGTGCGATATCGACGCGATGCCCGAGGGGACGCTCGTCTTTGCCTCCGAGCCGCTGCTGCGAGTTCGCGGCTCGATCCTGCACTGCCAGTTGCTCGAAACGACGCTGCTGAACCTCGTCAATTTCCAAACGCTCATCGCGACGAAGGCGGCGCGCGTCTGCCATGCGGCCCGCGGCGAGCCGGTGGTGGAATTCGGCCTCCGCCGGGCGCAGGGAGTCGATGGCGCCCTGGCCGCCACCCGCGCCTCCTTCATCGGCGGCTGCACGGCCACCTCGAACGTCCTCGCCGGCAAGCTCTACGGCATTCCGGTAAAGGGGACGCACGCCCATAGCTGGGTGATGTCGTTCGACACCGAGCTGGAAGCGTTCGAGAGCTACGCCGCCGTGATGCCCAACAACTGCGTGTTTCTCGTCGACACCTACGACACTCTCGAAGGGGTGCGCCACGCCGTCGAAATGGGGCTGAAGCTCCGCGAGCGCGGCTATCGGATGATCGGCATCCGCCTCGACTCCGGCGACCTGGCCTGGCTGAGCATCGAAGCCCGCCGGATGCTCGACGCCGCCGGCCTGCACGACGCGGTCATCATGGCCACGAACGACCTCGACGAGCACATCATCGAAAGCCTGAAGGTGCAAGGCGCCACGATCGCCATGTGGGGCGTCGGCACCAAGCTCGTCACCGCCTACGACCAACCGGCGCTCGGCGGTGTGTATAAACTCGGCGCGGTACAAGACGAGTCTGGCGTCTGGCAGCCGAAGCTCAAGGTGTCGGAGCAGGTTGTCAAAACCACAATTCCCGGCATCTTGCAGGTCCGCCGTTTCGAGACCGACGAAGGTATGATCGGCGACATGATCTGGGACGAGCTGCAAGGCGTCGACGACCGGCGGACGATCGTCGACAGCAAGGACCCGCTCCGCAGCAAGCACATTCCCGAACACGCCCAGGCCGACGACCTGCTCGCGCCCGTCGTCCGCCGCGGCAAGCGAGTGTCTCCGCCGGTTCCGCTGGCCGACATTCGTCAGCGAGCGCTCGACCAGCTCAGCCGGCTGCATCCCAGCTCGCGGCGATTTGTGTTCCCGCACGAGTACCCGGTCGGACTCGACCTGGGGCTGCACGAACTGCGGATGGCTATGATTCAGGCCGCGCGGGAGCGCAAACGCGACACCACGCCCGAGAACGCGTAGCACGACGGAGGACCAAACCGTTGAAAGCGCTGCTGCTGATCGATATTCAGAACGACTTTCTACCCGGAGGACCGTTGGCGGCGCCGCACGGCGATGAAGTCGTTCCGGTGGCCAACCGGCTGATGGACGAGTTTCCGCTGGTCATCGCGACGCAGGACTGGCATCCGGCCGAGCATCGGTCGTTCGCCAGTCAACATCTCGGGCGGCAGGTCGGTCAAGTGATCGACCTCGACGGCCTCGATCAGGTGCTGTGGCCCGATCACTGCGTGCAGGACACTCCGGGCGCCGAACTTTCGCCCGCGCTGCGGCGCGACGCGATCCGGCACATTGTGCGGAAGGGGACCGATCCGCGAATCGACAGCTACAGCGGTTTCTTTGACAACGCCCGCCGCCGCGCCACAGGGCTGCACGAAGTGCTTAAGCGTGAGGGGGTGGAGGAAGTTCACCTGGTGGGAGTCGCGACCGACTACTGCGTGCGCGCGACGGCGCTCGATGCGTTGGAGCATGGCTACCGCGTGGTCGTGCACCGCTGCGGCGTGCGGGGCGTCGATCTGCAGCCGGGCGATAGCGAGCGGGCGCTGGAAGAAATGCGTGCGGCCGGCGCGGAGATTCGCGAGTAGCGAACTCCCGTAGCTGAATTCGCCAGAATTCAGACAAACGATTGCTCCACTCGCGGGGCGTCTGAATTCTGGTGAATTCAGCTACGAGGGAAGAAGCCTTCGATCCATTTCGCTCAGCGCACCTGACTCGTCCGGCGGATCTCCTTCAGCTTCTCGCTCAGTTGCCCCACGCGCTCCGGATGTTCGGCGTAGAGGTTCGTGCGCTGGCCGAGGTCGGAGCGGAGGTTGTAAAGCTCGCCTGGCTGGTCGTGAGGCTTGTAGCCGCGCGCTCGGTCCAGCCAGGCCGGCACTTTGCTCACCGCGCCGGTCTTGGCCGCAATTAGCACCCAGTCGCCGTCGCGAATCGCATAGCCGTTCGCGTTGGTGTTGTGGACGAGCGTCGTGCGGGCGCTTTCGCCTTTGCCGGTCAGGAGCTGGCGCTGGTCGTAGCTGTCCTCGGCGGAGCCTTTGGGAATGTCGGCGCCGACGATGCCGGCGAGCGTGGCGAACAGGTCGGTCTGGCTCAGCAGGCCGTCGTTCACCTGGCCCGCGGGTACAACGCCCGGCCAGCGGACGATCAGCGGCACGCGGTGTCCGCCTTCCCAGAGGTCACGCTTCAGGCCACGAAGCGGGCCGGTGCTGTGGTGGCCGAACCGGCGCAGCCGCTCGTAGGCGTAGTGCTCTGGGCCGTTGTCGGCGGTGAACAGGACGAGCGTGTTGCCCGCGAGCCCATGCTCCTCGAGCGCCCGCAGCACTCGGCCGACCGTGTCGTCGGTCTGGACGACGAAGTCGCCGTAGCCGCCCGCTTGTGACTTGTCGACGAACGACTCGGCGGGAACGATCGGGGCGTGCGGCGAGGTGAATGGGAAATAGAGAAAGAACGGTTCGCCCGGTTTCTGCTGGCCGATCCAATCGACCGCCTTGTCGGTCAGCGTCGGCATCACAGCCCAAAAATCCCAATCCGCGACGGCAGGGCCGGGGCGGGCTTCCCAATTGCCTTCGGCCGTCTTGGCCGGCGTGGTCAGCGGCACGGTGGGGGGCGTGACGACGCGATCGTTCTCCAGCCACGCGTAAGGCGGGAAGTTGGGAACATCGTCGCCGAAGTAGTAATCGAACCCGTGGGCGAGCGGCCCGCCGGGAATCGGTTTGGTCCAATCAAAATCCTCGGCGGCAAAGACCTTTTTGTCGGCCGGGACGTCGACCTTGCGAATCGCTCCCCAATCCCAGCCGAGATGCCATTTGCCGATGCAGGCGGTGCGATAGCCCTTGGTCTTCAACAGCTCGGCCATCGTGATCCGTTCGTCGTCGAGCACCGGTGGCTCGAACGAGTTGACGATGCCGTGGAACTTGCGCCAGTGATACCGGCCATGCAGCAGGGCGTAGCGACTCGGCGTGCAGATGCCCGACGAGCTGTGGGCGTCGGTGAAACGCATTCCCTCACGCGCGAGTCGATCGAGGTTGGGCGTGGGGATCTTGGACTCGGGGTTCTGGACCCCGAGATCGCCATAGCCCATGTCGTCGGCGTAGAGGAGCACGATGTTCGGCCGGCGGGCCGGAGCGTCGTCGGCCCAGACTGCCGCCGATGCGAGAATCGCCGCGGCCAACACCAGTACGATTCGCAGCATCGACGAGTCCTCGGTTGGAGGGCGAAGGAAGCGAAGGAAGCCACGGATGAACACGGATGAAACACCGTGGCCAAACAGCGTCCGATAGCGATCCCTACTGCAAGATCTCGCGCAGCACTCGGCCGTCGGCTTGTTCCAGCTTCAGGCCGAGCAGGTGGGCGATCGTCGGGGCGACGTCGACGTTGTTGATCTTCTCCAACCGAACGCCCGGCTTGATGCCAGCGCCGGCGGCGATGAACGACGCGTGCATATAGGGTGGCGCGGGATCGTGGCCGTGCGTCCCCTTCGGACCACCGGCGGTGCCGACGACGTCGCCGGTCACGCCGTCGTTGAACGAATAACCGGGTCCGGTCGTGAGCACGAAATCGGGCGCTTCGCTGTTCTTGTCCGGCGTCGGCAGACCGAGCGAAGCAAACTTCTCTGGCCCCAGGACCGCCGTCACGCCTTCGAGCGACTCGAGCTTCTTCCGCACCTCGTTCTTCCGCTCGTCCGTTTTCGCTTCGCCATCGAGCAGGTAGATAAACGCCGACCCGCCCTGACCGACGCACCACGCCTTGCGCTCGGTCACCTTGCCTCCATCGTCGGTGGCGACCAGCCCCATCTCCTTGAAAGCGACGTTCGGCCGGATGAACTTGTCGTACGGCGCAAAACCGTGATCCGACACGACCATGATCGTCGACTTGCCGGCAAACGGCGGCTGCTGGAGCGTTTTCCAGATTTCACCGATCCTCTGATCGCTTTCGGCGACCGCCTGATAGGCCTCGCGCGTGTGGGGGCCGTAGTTGTGCTCCACGCCGTCGGGCGTAATCAGGTGCACGAGCAGCAAGTTGACCTTGCGCTTCTCAAGCAGGTAGTTGGCCACCTGCGTGTAGACGATGTCGCGCTCGGTGGAGCGTTCCTTGGCCCAGCCCCACTTGCCAAGCTGCGAAATGTCGACGGCCGCCGCTCCCAGTTCTTCGACGAAGCCGGGCGTGGTGAAGCGGGCGTGCAGTTCGGGCTTGTTCGAATCGGGAATGACCCAGTCGAGCGACTTCGCGCCGTTGGAGCAGGGCCAAATCACGCTCGCCGTCTTATAGCCCGCGTCGTGGGCGACGTCGTACAGCGTCGCAGCGCGGATCGCCTGGTCCTTCGTCAGCTCCGGATCGCCGATGTAGGTGAGCGGACGGTTCTTGTCGCGGCTCCAAACGCCGTTGCCGATCACACCATGCCTGGCGGGATGCGTTCCGGTGATCAGCGACGTGTGCGACGGCCAGGTGACGCTCGGAAAGCTGGCGATCATCCCGTCCGCCGTGGCGCCTTGTTCCATCAGCTTGCGAAGCGTGGGAATCTCGGCCTTCGGATCGTGCAGGTAGCTCGCAGCCAGCCCGTCGACGCTGATCAGCACGACGTAGCGGTCCTGGTCCGCGGCTTTCGATTCGGATTTGTCTTCCGCTGCGACGGAGCGAGTCGCCGCGAAGCAGCAGGAAACGGCCAGTAGCAGCAGCAGTGGGGCGCGCATCATCAGTTCACTTCTTGGGGAGAGGACAAAGACGGTACGACGAATCGTATTTGCCCCGCGAGCCCCATGCAACGCGCTACCCGAGCGCACGAAGCCGTCGCGGCGCGCAAAAAAAGCCCCCGCCTGAATCCGGGCGGGGGCCAGTGGTTTCGTACAAGTGGTCAGCCGGCGCAACTACGGCAGCGAAGCGACGACGCCGTCGTTCCGGCCGCCGAGGGCGCGATAGACGGCCGTGTCGATCGTTTGCGGAATGAAATGCACGCTGCCGTCGACGAAGGCGAACTGAGCGCCGGCCGGATGGAAGCTGCCGAACGAGTAGTCGGAGTAGTCCGGGTTGCCCGGGCTCGCGCCCGGCTTGCGGTTGATGTACATGTTGACGTCGACTACCCGCAAGTGACCGCCCAGCTTGGTGCAGCCGGCGCTGTCGTTGCCGCCGGCCCATAGCGGGAAGCTGCCGTCATCGGTCTTCGTCGGGGTGACTCGGGCGCTCTGGCCAACCTCGCCAATCATGATCGTGTTGCTTGTGCCATCGGTGATGGCCGCCATGTTGGTCACGCGGGTGTTGTAGTTGTTGGCCGCGTTGATCAGCACGCCGTTCTGGGCGGCGGCCGTGGGGGCGGCACAATTGAAGTCGCCCAAGGCGATCACTTCATTGCCCATGTTGCCGACGTAGCTCGAGGCGCCGAAGCCCGAGTTGTCTTTGGTGGGCAGAGCGCTCGAGGGGCAGAGGAACGGCTTGAGCACCTGCTTGGTGTAGGGGTGGTGCGCGGTCATGCGCATGTCCCACGGCTGGTCGGTCTGGCCGCCGGGAGCCGCCCAGCTATCCATGTTCGGGTGGTCCGACATGTCCTTGAAAACGAGGATCGGTTCCGGGTGGCCCGCCGTGTTGGGGGTGCAGGCTTCGGTGATGGCCGCGATCTTGTCGTAGATGTTGCTCTGTTCCATGAAGGGGAGCCCAGCCATGCCCCAGCCCATGGTGTTGCCGTCGTCGTCGACCATGCCCGGCGGGAAGTTGCCGAACGTGTCGTGAAAGTTCTGCATCGCCAGGACGAGCTGCTTCAGGTTGTTGTTGCAGCTCGACCGGCGGGCCGCTTCGCGGGCAGCCTGAACGGCCGGCAACAGGAGCGCGACGAGCACACCGATGATCGCAATGACGACCAGCAGTTCGACGAGCGTGAATCCACGCCTGTGGGTCATGATCCTCTCCTCTCCAACGGTACGAATCGTACGAGAACACTGGAAATGCCGCCAAAACCGCTGCAGCACGCACTATCGGGACGATCGCGCGTCGGCGGGTTCGGCGGTGGCGAAACTATCCATAGTGCCACACCAGAGGTGCGGATGCAAGGAATTGGCAGCTAAACAGTTCGGTCAATCATGGCCGGGGAAGTTGTCTGGGCGGACGGTCGCGTCGCCACGCGGCGCCAGTGCGGGAGTTTGTAGCGGTTTCCTGCAATCGTAGGACGTTCGAGGCCCCCGTGCTGCCGAAACTGCCCCGTGTTCTAGGGTTGAGCGCCGCTTCGCTCGCCAGGAAGGTGCATCCCGCGAAGCGCTGAGCCCCCCCAGCATACTATGACCACCTTATCGCCTTCCCAGTTCCGGCTGTCGTCCGCCTTTAAATCCGCATCACTGTCCGCAACTTGGGTGCGGACCGTCGGGCTCGGGCTGTTGTGGCTGGTGAGCGTGAGCGTCGGTGGCGTGATGCTGTGGAATCATGTGCAGACCGAGGGACGGCTGCGAACGCCGCCGATTCAGTGGCCCGAGTCGAGCGACATTCCTCGCCGCACCGGCACGCCGATGCTCGTGTTGTTTGCCCATCCGCAGTGCCCGTGCACGATCGCCACGCTGCGCGAACTCGATCGCCTGCTGGCGCGGAGGACGGGCGACGTCGATGTGGTCGTCGTCTTTGCGCGCCCCGCGGGGGCGGGAAAGGACTGGTTCAATTCCAGCGCCTGGACCATGGCGAGCGCCATCCCCGGTGTGGCCACCTACATCGACAACGACAACCAGGAGACCGACCTGTTTGCGGCACTGACCTCCGGACAGGTCTGCCTCTACAGCGGTGAGGGCGAACTGCTGTTTCACGGCGGCATCACCCCGGGACGGGGACACGAGGGAGACAGCGTCGGCAAGTCCGCGATTCTCTCGCTGCTCTCGGGAGAGGCAGGCGAAGCTTGCAGCCCCGTCTACGGCTGTCCCCTGGCGGCTCCTCAAATCCTCCGGGAGGGAGTCTAGGGATGCCTGAAGCTGCCCTGACACTGGACTCCTGTGCCCTGAATCAAGGTCCCGACACCCTGCGCCGCGCGCGAGAGATTTTTGCGCAGCGACAGGAGCGGGTGTGCGTGCAGACCGACCATATGTTCGCCTGGTTGCTGATGGCGGAGTATCTGGCGGGCATCTTCTGCGCGCTGCTGATCTCGCCCCGCACTTGGATGGGAGCGACGAGCCAGACGCACGTCCACCTGTGGGCGGCGATCGTGCTCGGCGGCCTGATCGTGAGCCTGCCGATGGCTTCTGCCGTGTTGCTGCCGGGACGCACCTGCACGCGGTTCGCCGTGGCGCTGGGGCAGATGCTCATGTCGGCCCTATTGATTCACTTGTCGGGCGGCCGGCTGGAAACCCATTTTCACGCCTTTGGCTCGCTCGCGTTCCTGGCCTTTTACCGCGACTGGCGCGTGCTGTTGCTGGCGGCGGGCGTTGTCGCTGTCGATCACTTCCTGCGAGGCTTGTTTTGGCCGCAGTCGGTGTTCGGCACCGTCACCAGCACCAACTGGCGCTGGCTGGAACACGCCGGCTGGCTGATGTTCGAGTTGTTTTTCCTGCTCCTGGCCTGCCGGCACAATCTGATGGAGATGCGAGCCGATGCGCTGCAGAAGGCGCAGCTCGAGCACGCCCATCGGGCCGTGGAAGGGGTCGTCGCCGAGCGGACCGGTGAATTGCTGCAGGCTAAGGAACAAATCGAACTGGCCGTCAACGGCTCCAATGACGGCATGTGGGATTGGAATCTCGATTCCAACGAATGCTTCTTTTCCAAGCGTTTCAACGAGCTGCTCGGATTCGAAGCCGGCGAAGAAAAACAGCTCGAACCGAAATTCCGCGCCCTCATGTCTCGGCTGCATCCCGACGACACGATGCCGGTGATGGCGGCCCTGGAAGCCCATCTCGACGGACGCGAGGCGTTCGACGTGGTCTGCCAGATCCGCCGCCAGTCGGGGCAGTGGGGCTGGTACCGCCTGCGTGGGCGGGCGGTCCACAAGCCCGGCCAGCGCTGCCGCCGCATGGCGGGGTTCCTCTCCGACGTGAGCAAATTGAAGCAAGTTGAGGAGCAATTGGCGTGCGCCGCCATGCTCGACCGGCTGACCGGGCTGCCGAATCGTTCGATGCTGCTCGAACTGCTGCAGGAAGCGCTCACCGAAGCGCGCCAGACCGAAAGCGCGTTTGCGGTGATGTTCCTCGACTTCGACCGCTTCAAGGTGATCAACGACAGCCTGGGGCACGACGTCGGCGACGCGCTGCTGTGCGAGATCGCCCAGCGGTTGCGCAGCCTCCTCCAGTGTGCGGAAGGTTTGCCGCGCATGGTCGACGGACCCCTGGCGGTCCGCATGGGAGGAGACGAGTTCGTCGTGCTGCTCAACCCAGTCGAGGAACTCGAATCGGTCGTCGAAACGGCCGGCGAACTGCTGACGACGTTGTCGCAGCCGTATCAGCTCGGTCCGCACTTAGTTTATTCGTCGGCGAGCATCGGCATCGTGCTGGGCAATTCGAGTTACGAGCGGGCGGAAGACATCCTCCGCGACGCCGACACCGCGATGTACGAAGCCAAGCGGGCCGGCAAAGGTCGCTTCGCCTTGTTCGACCAGGCGATGCGCGAGCGCGTCCAGCGCCGCCACCGGCTCGAAAACGATCTGCGGCGGGCCATTCAAGAGAATCAGCTTTCGCTCGTCTACCAGCCGATCGTTTCGCTGGAAACGGGGGAAATGAGCAGCGTCGAAGCGCTGCTGCGCTGGGACCATCCGACCGACGGCAAGGTGTCGCCGGCCGAATTCATTCCGATTGCCGAGGAATCGGGACAGATCCTGGCGATCGGCCAGTGGGTGCTGCAGGCCGCGATGCGGCAGATGGCTGAGTGGGTGGAAATGCTCGACGAGAGCGCGCCTCCGACAATCAGCATCAACCTGTCGCGCAAGCAGTTTGCCGCGACCGACCTGCCGGAGCAGATCGCCGCGATTGCCCGCGACGTCGGTTTGCAGCTCAATCGCGTGCAGCTCGAAGTGACCGAAGATACGTTTGCCAGCGATGTCCGCTCCGCGGTCGCCGCGATGAAAGCGATCAAGGCTCTCGGCGTGCGGCTGGCGATCGACGACTTTGGCACCGGTTGCTCGAGCTTCGCCTCGCTGCACGAGTTTCCAGCCGACGTGTTGAAGGTCGACCGCTCGCTGCTCGCAGGGCTCAAAGACTCGAAGGACACGGCTGCCCTCATTCATTCGCTCTCCATGCTCGTGCGCAACCTGGGCATGGAGATGGTCGCCGAGGGGATCGAGCACGAATCGCAGGTGATGGCGCTGCGCGAGCTCGGGTGCGGCCTGGGGCAGGGGTACTACCTTGCCCGGCCGATGCTGCCCGAACAGTTCGAACAGTTCGCCCTGAATCGTCTCACCGGCCTGACGACGGTGGCCGGTGCGGCGATGTTCCAGCAGCGCTGGGCGGACCTGTCGCGGATCTAAGAGCAACGGTCTCTCGGGGCAGTCTGCTAGGAAATGGTTGCCAGCCGGCTTCGCTCGTTAAGGCATGTGCGACTGGAAGAACTTCCAGAGCATGTCGGTCGCGTCGAGCCGGGTGTTGACCGGTCCGCCGGCCGAGTTGCGGCGGACGATCTTGGCTCCGGGCCATTGGTGGCCGTGCCCTTCGAGGTAGAGGACGGTCAGCGTGGGGCCGTTCGGCTGCTTGCTCGGATAGACGACCGTTTGCACCGCGTCTTTGTCGGAGACGGTTTGCGGCTTCGTTTCGCAGCCGAGGCTGGCGGCCCACTTTTCGAGACCGTCGCGCACGGGCGGATTCTGCCGCGTGGTCCAGGGAAGTTTGACCTCGCCGCCTTCGAGCGGCATCAGCGGGTCCTGTGTGCCGAGGATGTAGAGCGCCGGCAGCGGGCGCTTGGGCTGGGGATTCTCGACGGCGACCAGTCCCGCGACCGTCCCGACGGCGACGAAACGCTCGGAGAGCTGGGCGGCGAGTTTCAGCGCCATGCTGCCGCCGTTGCTGTGGCCGGCGAGGAAAACTCGCTGCGGATCGTAGGGGACTTTTTCTTTCAGCTCGTCGAGCAGTTGGCGGGTGTAGGCGACGTCGTCGATCGCCGCCCGCGGGCCGCGGGGATTGAGTTGGCCGGAGTTCCAGACGCGCGGGTTGTTCAACGGGCTGGCTTCCAGCCGAGGACGCACCGGCAGGCCAGTCGGGGCGACGACGAGGAAGCCTTCGGCGTCGGCCTTGTCGGCCCAGCCGTCCTTGCGCAAGGCGATGGCGCCGTCCCCTCCCGCGCCGTGAAAGAGCAGCACCAGCGGCGGCGGCTTCTCGGCGGAATAGCCCTGGGGAATCTTGACTTCCGCCGTGCGGGCGAAGCCTTGGCTGGTCGTCTCGACGGTATATTGCCCGGGCGTCGGAGGCTGGGGGAGCTCCGCGGACCGGCCGGCGGAGCAGGTCAGGAGCGTGCAAGCCAGGAAAGCGGTCAGGCCGAGGGTCGGCGGGAGTGAACTTCGCACGGTGTTTGGCTCTCTGTGGAGGGTGGCTGGTGGTATAAACCCCGGACCGGGCACGAAGTGGCGTTCGGTTGCGAGAGGTGGTCGAGGTGTGGTGAAACCAGCGCCGGAGCCAGTTTACTTGGAGATGAGGCAGATGGATTCGGTCGCGCTGATTCGCCGGATGAACGAACATCGGCAGTGGGTGAATCGTCAGTTGCTCGATTCGGCGGCGAGCGTGACCGACGAGGCGCTCCGCGCTCCGCGGCCGATCGGGCAGGGGGCGGTCTGGAAATCGCTGCTGCACATGTTCGCGGCTGAGTATGTCTGGCTCGGGGCCCTGGAAGGAGACGAGGAGCCGCTGCTGCCGGGGGATGTGCGCGGTCATCTGCCGGGCAATCAACTCGGCGAAGGAGGCCCGCAATCGCTCGCCGAGCTGCGCGAGCGGTGGGCCGAGCTCGACGAGCGGTGGAACGCGTACGTCGATCGGCTGACGGCCGAGGCGCTCGACGAGACGGTCTACAAGGTGACGAGCGTGGGGGGCGGGATGCGGTTTGGAACCCGCCGCAGCGATGTGCTGCTGCACGTCTGCCTGCACGCCCACTACACGGCAGCCCAAACCGTGAACATGCTGCGCCAAGCCGGCGCCGAGAAACTCCCCGACAGCATGCTGATCACCCTGGCCCGAAACCAAACCCAATAGCAAAAAAGCCCGCCCCGCGATCTGACTTCGCTACATCAAAAGCAAGCAGCCGGAGGCGAACCCAGGATTATGCAATTGATAGCAGTCTAAAAAAGAAAGGCGTTCGCGTTCCTACAATTCCTTGAAACCCCTTCCAAGGAGATTGTTTATGGAACGCGAACGCTGGTTGGAATTGTACGGCTTGGCCCACCGCCTGGGCAGGGCTTACACGCAGGGCGTGCGGTACTCGGTAGCCACG
>JAEZAS010000286.1 GCA_023430365.1 Planctomycetota bacterium | reverse complement strand
CCGCCCATCCGAGCGAACTCACGCCTCATGTGGCGATCCGCGAAGCCTATCCCTCGCTCAGCCGCGGGATGCACGAGGAGCTACTCGAGCGCATCGATCCCAATCGGGACTGGCGCGTCGGCCCCGTCGAGCGGGAACTGCTGCGCGCCTTCGTCACCCGCACGGCGCCGCATCGCGATAAGTTTCGCCTCGCCCTGGAACGGGCCGAAGGGGGCTTGGGGATCGACCCGGCGATGGGCCCTCTCGCGGAACTGGACTTCATCGAGCCCCTCCACCTCGGCTGCCGGGTCGTCGGGTACACGTCGGTCCATCACCTGGCCGACAACGACGTGACCTCGGCCCTGCACTCGCTCACGACAATGCTCAAGGCCGCGGAACTGCTCGCCCGCGAGCAGCACGTCGCTTGCCGCTTGCTGGCCGCCAATTGCCGGGCCGACGCGTTGCGCGTGCTGCAACTCATCGTCCAGCATCGTCATTTCAACGCGTCGCATCTCGACTCGGTCGGCGCCCGAATCGATGAAACGCTTCGCCAGTGGCCGAGCGACGCTCAGGCCTGGATCGGCGAGCGCGCCAGCGGATTGATTGCCTACGAACTGGTGCGCGACGGCCATTACCTCGCCCTCCTCGACCGTGACGAGGTCGAGCGGCTCGAAAAGCATCACATGCTGAAAACGACGGCGCGCGCGGTGATGGGAGGGGTCGACGAGGATCAGCACTTCTACCTGCAATCGCTGCGGCAGTTGATCGATGGCTGCCGGTTGCCGTTCTGCGAACGAGTGCCGCTGCTCGCCAATATCCGGCGGGAGCTTTCCGAGAGCGAGAGCACGCAGCGCTACCCAATCGTCGCGGCGCTGCTGCTCGACGATTTCGAGCGCGTCCACCAGCGACAGGCGGAGGACTTGGCGCGGTGCGTGGCCTGGAACACGGCGCTACGGATCGCCCGCGGCCAGCAAGCGAGCTCCGAGACGCCGCTCAATGCCCTCTCCGGCAAGCCGTACCTTGCGACGGTCGAGGACCAGCGGGTACGAATCAGCGGCGTGCTCCTCGATACGGACGAGCCGGTCGAAGTGCCGCTCCCGTAGCAGCGTCCCAAACTCCGTAGCTGAATTCGCCAGAATTCAGACGTCTGCGGCTGGAGACTGGGTTTGTCTGACCTCTGGCGAGATCAGCGTTGGGAGTCCGGAAAGCGTCGCTCGTCCGGTCTGTAACGATTCTTCCTGCCTGACCGCCGTGCCCCGCCCCCGATTGGCGCGGTCGGCTGTGCTCTGGAGCGCCACGCGCACACCGACGACCTACGGTTATTGGGATACTCGTGTCCTTTTGCAACCTCCGGTCGTCCTCGTGACGCGGCGTGCTTGGCTATGGCTTCCGACGAACTGAATCACCAATCGACGGCGGACCCGAATCAGCGTTCGGGCTGCGCGCCGACGGGCGATTCGCTTCTCGTCGATCCCTTCCGCCAGTCGTTCGAGCACGCCGGGGTCGGCATGCTGGTGATGGATTGCGAGGGAACGCTCCTGCACGCGAATCGAGCGCTCTGCGAATTGTTCGGCTACGAAGAAAGCGACCTGGTCGGCCGGCGGTTTCAACAGTTCCGCCATCCCGACGAGGCCGAACTCGAAGCCGATCAATTCTCTCGGCTGGCGACCGGCGAGTTGCCGCGCATCCAGTCGGAACGGCGCTACCTGCATCGCAATGGCCAGGAGGTGTGGGTGCAAGCCACCGCCGCCCTGGTCCGCAACGAGCAAGGCCAGCCGAGCTGCATCGTCGGTCACATGCACAGCATCGACGACCGCCGCAAGGCCGAAAGCGATCTGCGCTCACTCAACAGCCAGCTCGCTCGCCTCGCCTCGTTCGACGGCCTGACCGGGCTGCTCAATCGGCGAACGCTGTTCACCGGCTTTGAACAGCTATGGGCCAGCTCGCACGACCTGCGCGAGCCGCTCTCGTGCATCATTCTCGACATCGACCACTTCAAGCTCGTGAACGATTGCCACGGTCATGCCGCCGGCGACGAAGTGCTCCGGCATGTCGGCAACGTGCTGCAAAACGCCCTCCGCCCCCACGATCTGTGCGGCCGCTGGGTGGCGAGGAGTTCTTGCTCGTCTGCAACAACGCCCGGGCGGACGAAGCCTATCAGCTTGCCGAGAGCATCCGCCATCTGGTGTCGTTGCAGCCAGTCGCCTGGCGCGATCTGCGAATCCCGGTGACGATCAGCCTGGGTGTGGCGCAGCGGACGATCGTCTGTCGGGAGCCGGACGAGCTGATCGCCATGGCCGACGAACAGCTTTACGCCGCCAAGCGCATGGGGCGCAATTGCACCTGCATCGGCGCCGTGGTCGTCGACGACGAGGTCGACGAAGCGAAGCGTCAGACGGCCCTCTTGCGGCCGACGAACATGTAGTACGGCGTGCGGGCCAGCGGCAGGTAAGGCACGCGGGCCAGATGCTCTTCAAAACGCACCGGCTCGAAATGGCGGTGCAAAAACGGCACGTGGTCGGGGGACGGATAGACGTTGTCCATCGAGAACCACGTCGGCCAGAACGTGCGCGTCGTCCACGAGTGGCGCTTGAGTCCGTCGCGCGGATACTTGCGCGAGACGTAGAAGTCGACCACCCCGATCAGTCCGCCCGGCTTGAGCATCGCCTTAGCGTTTTCGATCGCGGCGAACCAGTCGGGGATCATCGTGAGCGAGTAGGAGAACGTGACGACGTCGGCCTGCCCGGTCGGTGGTTGCCAGGTTGTGGCGTCGGCTTCGACGGTCTCGACATTCGACCAGCCGCGGTCGCGAGTGCGGCGCTTGGCCACTTCCAGGAGCGAGTGGGACAGGTCGAGCACATAGACCTTCTCCAGCCGCGAGATCGAATCGCCGAAGTAATCCAGATTGGCTCCCGTGCCCCCTCCCATGTCGACCCACGTGGCGCCGTCGGCCACTCCGACCGCCGACCACAGCTCCTCGCGTCCTTTCAGCAGCCGCTTGCGAAAGTCGTCGTACTTGTCCGCCTGGCCGGCGTAGAAGCTCTCGAGCCGCGCAGCGTGGTCCTTGCCGCGCACGGGCTTCATCGTCAGGTGGTACAGAATCTTCAAGTCGGCCAGCAGGCTCATCAAGTTGTCGTCCAAAAGGTTTGATCAGTAGCAAACGCCTGCCATGGCGACGGTAAGCAGCCGGAGGCGAACCGCCTCCGGG
>JAEZAS010000249.1 GCA_023430365.1 Planctomycetota bacterium | reverse complement strand
AGCCTATTCTGTGCATGTTGTGCAATTTCCTCATTTTGCTCAATCTAGCGACCCTGTCCTTGCCAGCGATAAACTCTAAGGCTCGGCTTATTCGAGCACTAAAATCTGACCGCGTAATGGCTTAGAGGTGCCGGCCCGACGGGCTTTGATGCGGACGTACGGTGCCACATATCGGCTGCGGTGGCCGAAGGTGGAGAGGGCGGCTTCGGGATCGGCGTGGCGCGGTTCGACGAGGTCCTCGATGACGAAGCCGCTGCGGCACATCAGGCCGATGATTTCTTCCCAGCGGTGGAGGAACTCCAGCGTTCCCTCTTCACGGTGCCGGCTGCCGACGACGGGAGGAAGCGGCCCCTGGCGATAGTAGGGCTCGATCAGTTCATAGCCGCGCGTCGAGGCTTGCACGTCGGCCTGCAGGCTGGTCGGCGTCTTGTGCTGGCTGATGTAGATTCCGCCGTCGCGCGTGACGCGGGCCACTTCGCGATAGACCGGTTCGATGGCCGGCACGTAGCAGGTGCTCACCGGATGAATCACGAGGTCGAATTCGCCATTGGCGAACATCGACAAGTCGTCCATCGAGGCTTCGACCGTTCGCACGTCGAGCTTTCGCTCGGCGGCCACTTCGCGATCGAGCTCCAGCATGGCTGGGCTGATATCGACGACCGTGACGATACCTCCCGCCGCGGCGTACAGCGCGCTCTGGCGTCCGCCTCCAGCAGCAAGGCACAGCACTCGTCGGCCGCGAATGTCGCCGCCGAGCCAGCCGTAGCCGTCGATCTGTTGCAGTGGATCGACAAACGTTTCGTCCTCGGCGGGGCGCGTGAAACGCCCACCCTGCTTGACCCGCTGGTCCCAGGCCCGGCGGTTATGTGAATGGTCAGCCATGCAAGCGGTCGATCAAAGCGACGAGGAATCGTTGGCGGGGGGAACAAGCGGCCGAGGCGATTGCAACCTCGCCGCTCGCAGCTTGCGGAGCCATACGAACATGCACAGGCCCAGCAGGCACAGCCCCACGGCCGGCAAGAGGAGCGACACGGCAATCTGTGTCCTGCCGACCACAGCGGCGCCGATCAGGAGTGCGGCGGAAGCAATCAGCAGCGAAGTGGCGACGGTCCGCGTCCAGACCAGATCATACCCGAACACGGCCTTCATTTGACCGTAGCCAAACGCAATCGCGATGGCCGTCAGGCTGAGTCCGCCGGCCCCGAGCGGCTCGAGAATTTGGCCTCCGCTAAGCACCGCCAGGAAACCAGGCAACTGCACGCCGCTCCACGCGAGCACCAGCAGGCAACCAACACCGCCGCTTCCCAGACAGAGGAACAGGACCACTCCCGTCGTCAGCCAGATCATCCAATCCCGGCGTGGATGGCCGATTGCGGCAACGCGGGCACTCGTGGAAAGGTCCGCGGCTGGAGCTTCATAAGGATTCGGCAAAGCAAGCTCCAGCAGGCCGGGAGTCGAGTGCAGATACCTATGGCGAGGCCAGGGTCGGTTGGTTCGGAGCTTGCCTGCGGATCTATTCCCTCGCGCGACGCGATCAGGTCGTATGGGCGTGGGCCGTTTCGACAATGCGAAACGTCAGGCCGGGCATGGGAGCACCGCCGTTGTGGAAGCTGACGCCGCCAAGCCGATAGTTCGACACCGCCTCGTGCGTGTGTCCGAAGTAGACATGCTGCACGCCGTGCGACGCCGTCTGATTGATGTGAGTGAGATAGTTCAAAATCCGGCTGGCGACGCGCCGCTTGGGATTGGCCACCTTGGCGGCGATGGTGTGCAGCCGGGCTTGGACGGCCATGTCGTATAGCTTGTGCCGCCACGGATGCACGTATTCGTCGTGCAACCAAATCTCCCGACGCTTCTTCAGCAGCTCGGGACAGATCTGGGCGCGATCGACCACGTCGCCGTGCATGAAGAGGCTCTTGCCGAGTCGCAAGTAATAGTGATGCACCGCCAGGTTGGGCGAACCGACGCTGTATGATTCGAGCGCCGTGAGGAACCGCCGGTTGTAGTCGTGGTTGCCGACGACAAAGTGGAACTGCGTGTCCCGATGCCGGCTGACGAGCGAGTCGAGCCACGCCATTGCCGCACGGACGGTGGCGGTGGGGCTCTCAAGGGTTGACCAGCGGAAATCAAAAATGTCGCCGCCCAGGACGAAGGTGTGCGAGCGGCGCGCAGCGTCGTGGATGGCGTCGGTGTGCTGGGTCGCAAGGCTGCGACCCGAGAACATGTGCAGATCCGAAACAAAATACGTTCGGCGAGGCATGCGTAAATCCTACCACTCGTCCCGGGCGCGGGCAAAGTAACTTTTGCCGGTCCCCCGGCGCTCGCCCGGCTGACGCTGGGCCTTATCTGTTGTACGCACGTTGGCCCCCGAGGAAATCACCCAGGTGGAGCAACAACGGCGCACTGGCCAAGTCAGCCAATGCCGTAAAAAGCAAACGACGTTCCTGCCATTCGGGCAGTCCGCGAGCGGCGGAAAAACTCGTAGGACCGGCGAAATCAGACGTTTTCAGCCGGTTCGCGATTGCGGCTATCCGCCGAGGTGAGAATGACCAGCGCCAAAAAGTCATACGTGGCGTGGGCCAGGATGGGCGTCCACAAACTGCCCGACCAGACGAGCAACAAGCCGAAATAGGCCCCGATACAGGCTGCCAGCACCGCATAGGTTCGGCTGAGCCAGTGACAGACGCCGAAGCCGATGGAGGCTACGACCAGGCCGATCCAAAGACCGACGTCGCCGCCGATCCAGCTCGCGAGCGACGACTGAAGTAGCCCACGAAAGAGCAACTCTTCCCCGAGGCCGGCGGCCAGGCTCACGGCGGCCTTCTCGGCCACCGATAGCCTCTCAAACATCGGCATCAACTGCTGGCTCGTGAGGTCGCGCAGCCCCCGCAGCGGTCCAATGGGCCAGCGGTACGCCGAAAACATGACGGCCAACACCGGAAACGCGGCGAGCACTCCGACTGCCATGGCGGACAGTTGGTCTGCCAGGGTCTCGCTGGTCCAGCGCATCGTCTCCCAGGGGGAGAATCCGACCGACCAACCGACCACGAACGCTGTAACCCCCAGCGCGAGTTCGAACGCCACCATCACGGCGGCGGACGGCGTCGGACGCGGAGCGGTGGTATCCATCGGCCTATTTTCACTCGTCACGGATTCGAGCGTAGTAGGCCCGACAGTGGAGAGCGACTAGCGGGAGGGTTGAGCGATGGCGACGTCGTTCGATGGCTGGGCCACCTTCGCGACGCGACCTTCGTCGTTGCGAATCTGGACTTCCGCCCGCCCAGCGACACCAATCGCCCGGCCCGGCATCAGACCCGCGGCCACGACGAGCACCGCACAGAGCACAGCCGAGGCCCAGGCTCCACGACCGCCAGCAGCGGCAGGAGTGCTGGTTGCCGGCTGGAAGTACATTGCGGCGATGATTCGCAGGTAGTAGGCCGCGGAGATCGCGGCGTTCAGCACACCGATAATCGCCAGCGCTGCAAACCAGTTCGACACGCTCTGCGGCACATTGCCAGACGCCATCTCAATGGCGCTGCCAAAGATGGTGAACTTGCCCCAGAACCCAGCAAGCGGCGGGATGCCGGCGAGCGAGAACATGAACACGGCAATGGCGCCCGCGAGAATCGGGTAGCTCTTGGCCAGTCCGGCGAGCTCGTCGAGGTTGTTCAGTTCCTTGCGTTCGCTTCCCAGGTAGGCCAGGGCCGAGAACGTGCCGATCGTCGCCAAGGCATAGACGAACAGATAGAACAGCATCGCCGCCACGCCGCCAGCCGCCTGCGTAGTGCCGACGGCGGTCACGCCCGTCGCCACGGCCAGGCCGACAAGGATGTAGCCGCTGTGAGCGATCGACGAGTAGGCCATCATGCGGCGAACGTTCCGCTGCCAGAGGGCGCAGATGTTGCCGATCGTCATCGTCAAAACCGCCAGCACCAGCGTCAGTTGCCAGGCAAAGTCCGCGGTCGCTGGCATTGCCAGGACAACCAGCCGAATGAGCCCCGCCACACCGGCAATCTTCGGCAGCACCGCCAAAATGCCCGCGTTGGCGTTGGTCGTGCCCTGATAAACGTCCGGGGCATAGAACTGAAACGGCGCCGCAGCCAGCTTAAAGCCCAGGCCGACGACGATGAGAATCAAAGCCAGCGGCGAGAGGGCAGCAATCGAGCGATTCGTCGTGGCGACTGCGTCCGCAGCGGCAGCGTCTCCGACTTCGGCAGCGGCTGGAGCGGCACTCGCCGACTGCAGGACCTGCGTGATCTGCTCGCGGAGACCCGGCGCCTGCTCGTTGCCGGCGATCAGCGTCGTACCGCCAATGCCGTACAGGAAGCTGAAGCCATACAGCAGCATCGCCGAAGAAAAGATGCTCAGGAAAAAGTACTTCATCGTCGCTTCCGACGACGACCGGTCCCGGCGGCCGAGGAACAGCAGCACATAGGACGGAATCGAGATCAACTCGAGACCCATGAACAGCAGCACGAGTTCATTGGCGACCGACGTAATCATCGCACCGGCGACCGCCAGCATCAGCAAGCCGAGAAACTCGCTGGCGAGATCCTTATCGGCCAGGCGCGAGACGGTCAGCGTCAGCGTGAAGCCAGCAATCAGCGACACCCAGCGGAGAAAGAAGCTCATCGCGTCGGCCGTCACTGGGCCGGACGTGACCGCATCCACCGACCAGGGCGCGCCGCCCAGCCAAAGGGCGATGCCGGCCGCCACATAGGCGACGAGCGAAGCGGTCGTCCACCAGGTGCGCGAACGCTTGAACGCGCCGCCGATCAGGATCGTCGTAGCGGCGACGATTAGCACCACTTCGGGCCAAAGGAGAGCAACGGTACGGGCTTCAACGAACACGGGTGAGCTTCTCCGTGGCGGGAACAGTGGTCGGTGCAGGCGCTTGGGCCTGGGCAGTGGGCGAGGCGCTCGGCTGATCGAGTCGCGCGGTCGCCGCTTGAGTGGCTTGGGTCAGGGTCGGTTCCATGCGGCTGAGGAAATCATTCGGCCGCAAGCCGATCCAAAGAGCGAGAACGGCGAGGGGCGCCAGGGCCAAAATCTCGCGCAGATTCAGGTCCATCGAGGGACCGGCTGGCACATGGTCGTCGTGGCCGTGGCCGCCGTGTCCGTGATCGTCGTGAGCGGCATGCCCGTGGGCGTCAGCGGGCTCGGCGGCATGGTCATGACCACCGGGTGTCTTGAGGGGGCCGAAGAAGACCCGCTGCACGAGGTAGAGCATGTACCAGGCGCCCAGGATCACGCCCGAAACGGCGAACACGGCGCACACCATCAACTGCACTTGCATCAGCGGCGGGGCATCGGCCCAGGACCGCTGGAAAGCGCCGATCAGGATCATGAATTCGCCGGCAAAGCCGTTCAAACCGGGCAGGCCAACGCTCGAGAACGTGAACACGATCATGAAGAACGCCATCCACGGCATCGTGCGGGCAATGCCGCCGTATTCGGCGATCGCCCGCGTGTGATAGCGCTCGTAGAGCATGCCGATGATGGCGAACAAAGCGCCAGTCGAGATGCCGTGGTTGACCATCTGCAGCACGCTGCCCTGCACGCCCAGCGGATTCAGGGCGAACAAACCCAGCATGCAGTAGCCAAGGTGGCTGACGCTGGAATAGGCGACCAGCTTCTTCATGTCCGATTGGGCTAGTGCCACGAGCGCCCCGTAGATGATGCCGATCGCCGAGAGGGCGAGCATCCAGGGCATAAACGTGACGGTCGCCTCGGGCAACATCGGCACGTTGAATCGCAAGAAGCCGTACACGCCGATCTTCAAGAGCACGCCGGCCAGCACGATACTGCCAGCCGCCGGAGCTTGCGTGTGAGCCAGCGGCAACCAGGTGTGCAGCGGAAACAGCGGCACCTTGATCGCGAAGCCGGCAAACAGCGCCCCGAACACCACCATCTGCCATACCGGCGGCAGCGGGTGCTGAGCGAGCGTTTGCGTGAGTTCGCCGATCGAGAAGCGAATGACATCGCCACCCTGATGGCGGAAGTCCCACCACACGATCGTCAGCAGACCGAGGAACGTGATGACGCTTCCCGCGAGCGTGAACAGAAAGAACTTCACCGCTGCGTAACGCCGCTCTTCGCTTCCCCAGATACCGATCAGGAAGAAGAGCGGAATCAGCGTGAACTCGAAGAACAGGTAGAACAGGATGATGTCTCGCGCAGTGAATACGCCAAGACAGCCGAACTCCAGCAGCAGCAACATGCCGTAGAACAGCGGAGCCCGATCTTCGATCGATTCCCAGCTCACCAGCACGCAGGTGACCATCAGCAGCGCCGACAGGCCGAACATCCACAGGCCGAGGCCGTCGAGGCCGACGCTAAACCGGACATCGACCCAAGGCGCGGCTTCGCCGAGCCAGGGAATGTCGGTCACCGCGAATTCACCCCCCGAGCCATCGGCAGGGAACTCGTACAGCACGCGCGCCGCACAGACGAGCGTCAGCAGGGTGACCCCCAGCGCCGCCATCCGCACCACCGAGCGACCGTAAGGCGCGAGCAGCGCAATCAGCACGGCTCCAGCCAGCGGCAGCAGAATCGTAAGGAGCAACAGTTCTTTCATTGGTCGTTAGCCCGCCGCGTACATCAGCCGTGCGAAAATCAAAATCACCGCCCCCAGCACCATCGCCAGGGCGTAGAACTGCACCAGACCCATCTGCAGCGATCGCATCAGCGATCCAGCCGCAGCCGGAATCCAACCCATCAGGTTCACCAGGCCGTCGATCACGTTGCGATCGAACCAGGCGGCAATCACCGCGATGAGTCGCAGCGGTTGGACGACGGTCCAGTCGTACAGTTCGTCGATGTAGAACTTGCCGTAGGACAGCTTGTACGGCGATCCGAAGATGCCGTTCGAATTCAGATTGAAGGCCTTCTTCAAGCGTTCAGCCTGGCTTCGCTCGCCGAGGTACAGGTACATGGCGAGCAGGATGCCGACGACGGCAACGATCGTGCTGACGGCGGCCACGTTCAAGTGGAACTCGCCCGGGCCACGCGTGGCGGCAACGATGCCCGTCGACAGCGACGGCGTATAACCGAGCCACCAGGTCAGCAGATTGCCCTCGGCCGCGCTCACAAACCGGCTGCCGTACTCGCAGACCAGACCGACCAGGGCCGCGGCGACTGCCAGGACCATGAGCGGAGCTGTCATTAATGGTGGCGACTCGTGTGCATGATGGCCGGCTTGGGGCGGAATCCGCTCCTCGCCATAGAACGTCATGAACACCGCGCGGAACGTGTAAAACGCCGTGAGGAAAGCCGTGAAGATGCCGCTGTAGTACAGCACTTCATAGATCCAGCGATAATTCGACAGCTGGGCGTCGCTCCAGTGAGCGAGCGGCGACGCTGCGTGGGCCTCGCCATGCGGGTGAGCGTGCTCCTCTTCGCCGCCATGCTCGTGGGCGCGGTGCTCGATCTCGTGATCGATCGCATGCACCTTGTCATGCACGCTGCCCAGGATGGCGTCTTTGCTCCAGAAGCCGGAGAACGGGAAGATACCCGCGAGGGCCAGCGATCCGAGCAGGAAGGTCCAGTGCGTATGCGGCATCAGCTTCCGCAGGCCGCTGAACTGCCGCATGTCGATCACGTTGCCCATCGCGTGCATCACGCTACCCGCTCCGAGGAAGAGCAGGGCCTTGAAGAAGGCGTGCGTGAACAGGTGGTACATGCCCGACGTGATGCCGGCATAGGTTCCAGCACCGAGAGCCAGGAACATGTAGCCCAGCTGGCTGACGGTCGAATAGGCGAGCACCCGCTTGAGGTCGAACTGCGTGAGTGCGATCAAGCCGGCGAGCAGCGCGGTGAAGGCGCCGATGAAGGCCACCACGAGTTGAGCTTCGGGCGATGCGCCAAACAGCGGCGAGCAACGCGTCACCATGTAGACGCCGGCCGTCACCATCGTTGCCGCGTGGATGAGGGCGCTGACCGGGGTCGGGCCTTCCATCGCGTCCGGAAGCCAGACGTGCAACGGGAACTGAGCACTCTTACCGCAGGCGCCGAGCATCAGCAGCAAGCAAATCGCCGTCGCCAGGCCGCCGGTGACAAAGTCATTCGCCTTCAACCTACTCTGGCCGAGAACACCGCGCACCAAGCTGCCGGCTCTGCCGGCTGTCGCTTCAGCGTCCGCAGGCGCTTCCGTCGCGGCGGCGATTGCCTTGGGATCGGACTCGCCATCGGCGAGCGTATCGTGGAAATTCAGCGTGCCGTAGGTCGACCAGATCAGGAACAGGCCGAGCAAAAAGCCGAAGTCGCCAACGCGGTTGACGAGAAACGCCTTCTTGCCCGCTGAGGCCGCCTCGGGCTTCTGGTACCAGTAACCGATGAGCAAGTAGCTGCACGCGCCCACCGCTTCCCAGAAGACGAACAGCAGCACGAAGTTGCTGACCGAGACGAGCATCGTCATCGAAAAGACGAAGATCGCCACATAAGCGAAGAACCGCCAGTAGCCTCGGTCGCCGTGCATGTAGCCGGCGGCAAAGATTGCCACCAGCGTGGCCACGAACGTCACCATCGAGAGCATCATGCTCGTCAGGGCGTCGGCCCGGAGCGTGATGTCGATGTGGAAATTGCGCCAGCCGGTGTCGGCTGCCGGCGTTTGGCCGTCGCCGGGAATGGTGGCGCCAACGTCGTAGGCGTTGGGCACAGCGGCCCAGGTCCAGAGCGTGGTCACGTGCTCGTAGCCGGCGACCATGCTGCTCGTCGATTCGAGCTGCCGCTGGTTCTCGTACACGTCGCGCAAGAGCAGCAGGCTGCAGATGAACGATCCGGCAAAGGCCAGGATAACCGGCCAATGGCTTTGATGCTTAAGCACCTTGGGGCCAAGGATGCCGCAGATCACCGCGGCGGCCAAAGGCAGCGCGGGGATGAGCACCAGCCAGGTGTCGATTGCGTCTCGCATGACTTACACGCGGCTCCGATGCAGTGTTTCTTCGATGTCTTGTGGCGGCTCGATGCCGGCGGGGGTGAGGGTCGGCCAGACCTTCTCGGTCTCCAGGTCCTCGGGGATTTCCCGGTCAACATAGGCCGGCTGGCCTTCTTCTCGCATGTCTTGCCAGACGGTGGCGTCGAGCTTGCCGCTGCGCTGGGCGAGCATGAGGATCAACGCCATGGCGATGCCCGCTTCGCAGGCGGCCACGGTGATGATGAAAATCACGAGCATCTGCCCGCCCCAGTCGCCATGAAAGCGACCCCAGCCGACCAGGCTGATTGAAACGCCTTGCAGCATCATTTCGGCGCAGAGGAACATGACGATCATGTTCCGCCGCACGAGGAAGCCGATTACGCCGAGCGCGAACAGCGCTCCGCCGACCATCAGATAGTTGTAAAGCAGGCTGGCTTCGTTCATCGCAAAGCCTCCTCGATGTTGCTGTGCGGCTTGCCGAACATGCAGATTGCAACCGCGCCCACGAGGGCGGCGAGCAGCAGCGTGCCAGCCAGTTCGATGTTGATCAGGTGCCGGCTGAACAGGTAACCGCCCAGGCCCGCCATGTGGTCCCCTTCCAGGACCGGATTCGCCGCCGGAGCACCTTTTCCGCCGACGATCGCCGCGTGTTGCCGGTTGGACAGTTCGTTGGCTTCGGTTTGTGCTTCGCCGGTTTGCTCAGCGACGGCGGCCGGCTTGTCGACCGAAGGTCCGGCGAGAGCTTGCTCGCGAAGGCCGCTCAGCAGCATGGTCAGGATGCCAACCATGGCGGCGGCGGCGAGGACGGAAAACGTCTTCGGATACCAACCCCAGGTGATGCGGTCGTAAACGGCATGTCCTTCCGGCTGGGCGAGCATGATGACGAACAGGAACGTCACCACGATGGCCCCGGCGTAGACGATGATCGTCGCCACGCCCAGGAACTGGGCGCCTTGCAGGAAGAAGAGTCCCGCGGCCCCGAGCAGCGACAAGGCGAACCAAATGGCCGCGTGCACCGGACTGGGGGACGAAATGGTGCCGACTGCCGACCCGAGCGTCACCAGGGCGAGGACCCAGAACGTGCTCTGAGCCACCCAGTTGCTGAGCATCGGCAGGTCGGAGCCCAAGAGCCCCGCGGCCACGATCATCAGCAGTCCGCCGACGGTCCGGCCGTGCTTCATACGCTGCGGAATGAGCAGCCCGAGCGCGATCGCTGCGAGGACCATCCCCCAAAACGATCGACAGATTAGGAGCTCGCGAACGGTGATATCGCTCGCGGCAAGGAGTTGCGGAATCATGATGCGGGAGTTCCTCCCATCGCCTTCGACTTCATCGGCTCCTTGTCCTTGGTCGCGTCGTACACGCTCAGGAGCTTCTCTTTGTCGAAGACCATTTCCTCGCGGCTGCGGCCGGTGAGGTTGTAGAGACTGGTGAGTTCGATCGCGTCGACCGGGCAAGCCTCTTCGCACATGCCGCAGAAGATGCAGCGGAGCTCGTCAATGACGAAGCTCTCTGGATACTTCTCGCGGTCCGGCCAGGGGCTCTCGGCGCCGATGATGTCGATGCAGTGGGCCGGGCAGGCAGTGGCGCAAAGGAAGCAGGCCACGCACTTGACGCGTCCCTTGTCGTCCTTGTTGAGCCGGTGCACGCCGCGATAGATCAGCGGATTGCCGATCGCCGGCTCTTCATCGGGATAGCTGACCGTCACCACGCCGCCGCCGAGCGACTTGGTGAGGTGCTTGAATGTGGTGGTCAAGCCTTGCACGAACAGGGGCAAATACATCTTGCCCGACATGCCGAGCTGCGGCTCTTCGATCCACTGGATATTCGGGTCGTCGGTTTTCATGGTTTTGTCAAAAAGGGTCGGGGCTCGTCCTCCAGGACGATCTGGACCCCAATAAGCGGCTGGCCGAGACGCTTTCTCGACCTTGTCCGCGTTGTCCTGCGATGATTACCGCCTGCGAAGGGTTCCTACGGGTTCCTGACCGAGTTGATCGTCGATGAGGGCTGAGTCGATGGCCAGGCGGGGTCGGTTGTCGGCCACGACTGGTCCGATCGCTCCAACCACGAGCCAGGCAAGCACACAGACTCCCCAGGAGGCGAGCGCCAATCCGCCGTCCCACATAAGATCGAACTGCTGCGGGCCCCAGATGGTGCGAGCTTCCATAAACACTGCCACCGCCACGAGATTGACGATGCCCAGCGGCAGCATCACCTTCCAAGCCAGGGCCATGAGCTGATCGAAACGGAACCGCGGCCAGCTCCAGCGAACGAGCATGAAGAACGCGATCACCAGGAACGCCTTGCCGTTGAGCACCAGGGCGCGAATGATCGCCAGCGGCCAGGTGATCTCAGCGTCGGGCGATCCCGTGAGGAACGGAAGGTGCCAGCCGCCGAAAAACAGGATCACGATCAGGTACGAAGCCAGGATCATGTGCAGGAATTCGGCCACTAGGAACAGCAGCAGCTTCAGGCCGGCGTATTCGGTGTGATAACCACCGACGAGTTCCTGTTCCGCTTCCGGCAAGTCGAACGGCAAACGGCCCGCTTCGGCAAACGCGGCCACCGAGAACACAATGAAACCGAGCGGCTGGGCGAGCACGTACCACATGCTCCCCGCCTGAGCGTGAATGATTTGCTGCAGATCGAGCGAACCGGCCGCGAGCAGCACGCCGAGGATGCCCAGGCTTAGCGGCAACTCGTAGGCGATCAGCTGAGCGCTAGAACGCAGGCCACCGAGAAAGCTGTACTTGTTGTTGCTCGCCCAACCGCCGAGCACCACGCCATAGACGGCGATGCTCGACAGAGCAAACACGAGCAGCAGACCGACGCTCAGCCCCGAGGAAACGGCCAGCTCGATTGGCTCCTTTGACTCAATCGGCCCGATTTTGAACGGTGGAATCGAACTGCCGAAGGGAACGGTCGCAAAGGTGGTGAGCGCGGCCGCCAGAATCGAGATCGGGGCGATCAGGTAGAGTCGCTTGTCGACGTGAGCCGGCGTGTACTCTTCCTTGAGGATGAACTTCAAACCGTCGGCCAGCGGCTGACCGAGACCGAAGACGCGAATCTTGGTCAGAGGAATACCGACGCGGTTCGGGCCGATACGGTCCTGCACCCAGGCGGCCATACGCCGCTCGAGGAGCACGAAGTAAGCGGCCGCCGTCATCAGAAACCCGACGAGGATCCCGATTTTGATCAGGGGAACGATCAGTGGTACGAGTGATTCAAGCATGTGCGTCTCGTAGCCGGAAATGAACTACTTCCGGAGACTCGCAAGTGGTTGTTTGGTGGGCGAGTGGTTGGTGGCCGCTCGATTTGTGTTTGTGTGTTTGCTGGATGCTGTTGGAGCGACCTTCGGTCGTTCTCCGGAGCGTGTTACGCTCCGGCTGTGGCGACCTCGTGGCCGGCGAGCTTGTTGGCTTTCAGGTCGATGCCCGTTTCGCCCACACCACTGGCGGCGGGAGCGAAGTAGGCGATCTCGCGTGAAACGTCTTCCATCACCTTCCGCCCGTTGTACAGTCCGACGCGGCCGGTGAGTTGCCAGTAAAGCTGGCCTTCGACCTTCACGCCGGCTGGGGTGCGAATCGCCCAGCGGAACGACTGCAGACGCTCGTTGAAGTTGACGAACGAACCTTCCCGTTCGGGATAGGTGGCGCCGGGCAATTGGTAATGGGCCTTGTCCCACAGCGGCGAGGCAAAGCAATCCTGCACGATGAGCAGCGGCACCTTGGCGAAGTTCTTCGCGGCCGACTCATCAAACGGCGATTTCGGATAGCCACCGGTGACCCACACAGCTTGGAACTCACCCTTGGCGACGCGCGGCAGGAACTTGTCCCAGGTGACCAACCCATCGACCAGGCTGGTGATCACGGGTTCCACACCCCGGCGGTTCGGCGCCTTTTCGGCGTGAATCACAAAGCCCTTCGGATAAACTTCGTCCTTGCCGACGACCGGCACCGGACCGAGGGCGAGCACCACCTTGGGATCGATGCTGCGGAGATAGCTGGCGAGCAGATACGCTTCTTCGACGGTCAATTCCGGCGAAATCACCGCGGCCAACCGGCCACCCGCTCGTAGCTTGCCGTCGAGCTCCTTGGGGAGCTGCGACCACTCCATGTTCACGTGCTTGCCGCCTTCGAGCTTGCGCAGCTCGGTCACGCGGTGCTCGTCGTGGACATGCTTCCAGCCGTAACGGCCTTCGTCGCACATCCACCAGCCGTTCACGGCAAGGTTCTCGCGCGGCTTCAGACGATAGATGCGGTCCTGGTTTTCTTCGATCTTGATCGAGCAGCCAGTCGAACAGTTGGCGCACACACCGTCGTGGCTCTTCATGAACCACACACGTTGCTTGTAGAGGAAGTCCTTGTCGCCGAGTGCGCCGACGGGGCACAAATCGACTACGTTGCCCGACAGCTTGTTGTCGAGCGGGAAGCGGATCTCGCCGTCCTCGAAGCGGAAGACGTCGATCTCTTCGTGCGCTCCGCGGTTGATCACCATCAATTCGCTGGTTCCCGAGATCTCGCGGGCAAAACGCACGCAGCGGGTACACATCACGCAGCGATCGACGAACAGCGTCACGGTGTCGCCGAGCGAACGGCGGCGGCTGTTGAACGGCTTGATTTCGGCCCGGCGCTCCTCGCGGCCATACTCAAAGTGGTAGTCCTGCAGGGCACATTCGCCCGCCTTATCGCAGATGGAGCAGTCGACCGGATGCCGCAGGAGCAGGTCCTCTTCCACCATTGCTCGGGCGTCGGCAACCTTCTGGCTATCGGTGACGAAGACAGTTCCGTCGGTCGCCGGCGTCTGGCAGGCTGGCACAAGGCGCGGCTGCATGGCCACTTTGCCGGTCTTGTCATCCTTCTTGCCGACTTCGACCAGGCACATGCGGCAGCTGGCGACAACCGACAGACCCGCGTGCCAGCAGTAATGCGGCACTTCGACGCCAGCCCGCGCGGCGGCCTGGATGCCGTTGATGCGCTCGCCTTCGCCAAGCGGGACTTCTTTGCCGTCTACGATGACCGATGCCATTTTTTATCCTCTCGTGACAACGCTCTGCGTCGTCACGCCAGTTCGGACGCTCTGCGTCCTCTGCTCACACTTCAAATTGCCAACTTGTATCACTACCCAGGGCAGTCGACGCGGAGCGTCGGTGCTTGCGTTGCCACGCAGAGCGTGGCAACGAGGTTTTTTAATGAATCCCTACGAGCTGCAGCGCCGGGGCCGGCTTGGTGTCGGCCCAACCGGTCGGGTTGGTGCGCTTGATGTACTCTTCCAGTTCCGGGCGGAACTTCTTGATGCAGTTCTTGAGCGGCCAGGCGGCGCCGTCGGCGAGGCCGCAGATCGTCGAGCCGGGCGTGATGCCGATCGTGTCGCCGATCTCGGCGAGCAGATCGAGATCCTTCAGCCGGCCTTTGCCCGCTTTGATGCGCTGCATCATGCGAGTCGCCCACGAAGTGCCTTCGCGGCACGGTGTGCACTGGCCACAGCTCTCGTGCGAGAAGAAGCGGCAGCTGTTGAGCAGGAAGTCGACCATCTCGGTCTGGTCGTCCATCACCACCACGGCCGCCGTTCCGAGGCCGAGGCAGCCGAACTTGCCGGGGCCGGCGAAATCGAGCGGACAGTGCAGTTCGTCACCGGTCAGCAGGCCCATGCTGATGCCGCCGGGGATGACCGCCTTTGCCTTGCGACCCTTCCAGACGCCGCCGCCGTATTTGTCGATCAGCTCCTGGGCCGTGATGCCTAGTGGAGCCTCGTAGCAACCCGGCTTGTTCACGTGACCGCTCAGGCAGTAGAGCTTGGGCCCGTAGCTGCCGGCGTCGCGTGGATTGTTCGGGTCGGGCGGTACGCCCATCGATTTGAACCAGTCGGCGCCGCGATCCATGATGTGGGTCACACAGGCGGCCGTTTCGACGTTGTTCACGACGGTCGGCTTGCGGAACGCGCCTTCCACGGCCGGGAATGGCGGCTTGATTCGCGGCCATGCTCGCTTGCCTTCGAGGCTTTCGATCAGGCCGGTCTCTTCACCGCAGATGTAGGCCCCTGCCCCCCGGTGCATGAAGATGTCGAGCGAATAACCGCTGCCGAGGATGTTCTTGCCCAGGTACCCGGCGGCGTACGCTTCTTCCACCGCCTTCGACGTCCGCTGATAGGCCAGCGGATACTCGCACCGCATGTAGTAGTAGGCGGCCGAGGCGTTGGTGGCAAAACAGCTCAGGATGACGCCTTCGATTACCTGATGGGGATCGTCCTCCATCAGGATGCGATTGTTGAACGTGCCCGGCTCGCTTTCGTCAGCGTTCAGGCAGAAGTAGACCGGTCCCGGATGGTTCTGCGGGAGGAACGTCCACTTCAGGCCGGTCGGAAAGCCTGCGCCGCCGCGACCTCGCAGGCCGCTCGCTTTGACCTGCTCTTTGACATCGTTGGGGGACATGCTGCTGAGCACTTTGCGCAGCGCCCGGTAGCCGCCGTTGGCCTCGTAAGCCTTGAGCGTCCAGCTATCCGGTTTGCCGACGTTCGCCAGCAGTACAGGTTCGAATTCTGCCATGTCGATTTCTTGTCGCTGAACTCGCCAGAGTTCAGATGAAGCTCGCGTTGCTTGGTTTGGGCCGAAGTCTGGCGACTTCGGCTACGCCTACTTCAACTCGTCCACAAACTTGTCAGCTTGCTCGTGCGTGACGTTGCCGATCAGATCGTTGTTGGCCAGCATGCAAGGGGCCTGCTCGCAAGCGCCGAGGCACTCGGCATATTCGAGCGTCAGCCGGCCATCGGGCGTTGTTTCGCCCGGCTGGAGGTGCAGCTTGTGGCACAGGTGTTCGAGCAGTTCGTCGCCGCCGCGGATGCCGCAGCTAATGCTGCGGCAGATCCACAGCCGCGTGCGACCGGCCGGCTTGTCTTGCTTGAAGTAGCCGTAGAACGAAAGCGTATCCTGGACCTGCGAGGGGTGCAGATCGAGCAGTTCGGCGATCTCCACGCAAGCCTGCAGCGGAACGTAGCGCAAGTGCTCGTTCACGATGTGCAGAGCCGGCACGGTCACTGCCTGCTTCGACGGATAGCGCGGAATGAACGCCTTGATCTCGGCGATCATCTCGTCGGTCAGCACGCGTTTTGAGGTCTCTGTAGCCATTTCGCTGCTTTGTCTTAGCGGTCCAATTCTGCCGCAATGATGTTCAAGCTGCCGAGCACGGCGACGATATCGCTGAGCGTGTGCCCTTTGATCAGGAACGGGAAAATCGCAAAGTGAATGAACGATGGCGGCCGGCAGCGGGCCCGATAGGCGACGTCGCTGCCATCGCCAGCCACGTAGAAGCCAAGTTCGCCGTTCGCCGTCTCATTGGCCGCGTACACCTCTTCGGTCGGAACGGTGAAACCGCGGTTGAGCATCACCATCTCGAAGTGGGTGATGGTGCCTTCGATCGTCTTGTACACCTGCTCTTTAGTGGGCAGCGTGGCCCGGTCGTCGAGAGCCACATTGGTCGGCCCAGCCGGGATGTTCTCGATCGCTTGCGAGAGGATCTTCAGGCTCTCACGCATCTCGGCCATGCGAACGTAGTAGCGAGCGAAGCAATCGCCCGCCTTCGCACAGCAAACGTTGAAGTCGAAATCGGCGTAGGCCAGGTACGGCTCGTCCTTGCGCAGATCGCGGGTGACGCCGCTTGCGCGTGCGACCGGACCGGTGCAGGAGCGGTTCGTCGCTTCCTCGGCCGTCATCACGCCGACGTCCTTCGTGCGATCGACGAAGATACGGTTGCGATTGAGAAGCCGCTCCATGTCGTCGAGCGTCTTGGGGAAGGTCTTGATGAAGGCGCGGATCTTCTCGATCACCAGCGGCGTGAAATCGTGGAACATGCCGCCGACGCGGGTCGCACTGTGGGTGAAGCGAGCGCCGCACAGCGTTTCCATGATGTCGTAAATCCGCTCGCGCTCGTAGAACGCGTAGAGGAAGAACGTGAAGGCGCCGGTGTCGAGCCCCATCGCCCCGGTGCTCAGCAGGTGGTCGCTGATACGCATCAGCTCGGCGACGATCACTCGCAGGTACTTGCAGCGGGGAGTCAGCTCAATGCCGAGCAGCTTTTCGACCGCTCCATGCCAGGCAATGTTGTTGGCCGCCGGAGAGATGTAGTTCATCCGGTCGGTGATCGTGACGTACTGGTTGTAGTCGAGATGTTCGCCGAGCTTTTCGAAACCGCTATGCAGATAGCCGATGTCGGGCGTCGCTTCGACGACCCGTTCGCCGTCGAGCTTCAGCACGATGCGCAGGGTTGTATGCGTCGCCGGGTGCTGCGGACCGAAGTTCAGCGTCCACAGGTAATCCTGCTCGCTGGTCGGAACTTGGCGGGTGCTGATGGTGGTTGCCATGATTGATTCGGTGTGGGCCGGACCCACATTCGTTTGACGTAGCTGAATTCGCCAGAATTCAGAGCCCCGCAAAGGGAGCACGTTTCAGTCTGAATTCTGGCGAATTCAGCTACGGAATTGGTTAGCCCTCTTCGCGGGTCAGACGCTGGAAATTGTGTCGCTCGCCGCGGCCTTGCAGCGGGTAATCCTTGCGAAGCGGATGAGCCGTGTATTCTTCAGGCAGCAGGATGCGCCGCAGGTCGCGATGGCCGTCGAACACGATGCCGAACATGTCGAACACTTCGCGTTCGAGCCAATCGGCGCCTTCCCACAGCGGCATCATCGAGGGAACGGTCAGATCGGGCTCGTTCAGGAAGACGCGAACCGTCAGCCGTTCATTGGTGATCGTGTTGGCCAGCAGGTAGACCAGGCCGAAACGATCCGTCGCATCGCGATAGTTCAAGTAGTCGACGCAGGTGACGTCGACGAGCAGATCGAAACCCCGCTGTTTGAGCAGCGTCATTCCGGCGAGCAACTGATCCTTGGTCAGCACCACGCGCGTGTCGCCGCGAAATTCGCTCGACGGCACTTCGCCGAACTTCTGCTTTAGGGCCTCAAGCGTGGCGGGATTGGCTGGCATGGTGGGGAGTAAGCAGTAGTCAGTTTTCAGGAATCAGTTCGAACCACTCGCGTAGCTGAATTCGCCAGAATTCAGAAGCCCCGCAAATGCACGCCGCAGCTGGCTGAATTCTGGCTAATTCAGCTACGGGAGCCGCCTCCGTTAGCGATGCGACTCGAGGACCGGGCGGCTTGTGAGCGGGGCGTTGCCGTAAATCGGCAACTCCACCAGGGCACGCTTTTTCATCTGCCGCTGGGCCGTGTCGAACTCTTCGCCGGTGATCGTGCCTTCCCGCTGGATCTTGTCCTGCAGGTCGATGATCGCCTGGATGAGTTGTTCTGGGCGCGGCGGGCAACCGGGAATGTACATGTCGACCGGCAGGAACCGGTCGATGCCCTGCACGACGCAGTAGGTGTCGAACACGCCACCCGTCGAAGCGCAGGCGCCCATCGAGATGCACCACTTCGGCTCGTGCATTTGTTGCCAAATGCGTTGGAGCACAGGCAGCATCTTCATAACGACCCGGCCGGCGACGATCATCAGATCGCATTGCCGCGGGCTGAAACGAAAGACCTCGGCGCCGAAGCGGGCCAGGTCGTGCTTGCTGGCCCCGGTCGCCATCAGCTCGATACCGCAACATGCGGTGGCGAATGGCATCGGCCAAAGGCTGTTCTTACGACACCAGTTGGCGAGCGCGTCCAACTGGGTGATCATGACATTGTCCGGCAGCTCTAGCGCCATCGGAACACCCCCCTTCGCCAAGCGTAAACCAGGCCCAACGCCAGCAGCCCGATAAAGATCAGTGCTTCAGCAAAGATCAGTCCACGGGTGAGACCGACGCCGGCTTGCTGGGCTTCGGCGACGGCTGCTGCAATCCCATCGGGGCGTCGGCTGGCGACGGCCCAGGGATAGAGGAACAGCAGTTCGACGTCGAAGATGAGGAACGCCAGGGCGACTAAGTGAAAGCGCACATCGAACTTGCGATGCGCGTCGTGAATCGGGTCCATGCCGCTTTCATACGGCATTTGCTTCACCGCCTGCTGTTTCCTGGGACCAATAAGCCCGCCCACACTGAGCAGGCCTACGCCCAGGGCCGTCGTGGCCGCAGCGCAGAGCAAAATGGGCAGCAGGGCAAACTCCATAACCGCTTCCGACTTAAGAACTTTGGAGCAGGCGGATCGACTTTGTGAATCTTATCACAAAGGGCCATCTAGCGGAAAGGCCATGACGGCGAAGGTCTACCCGCAAAATCTAATGGTTCGCTCCCGCAGTGGTCAATCGGGGCACACGGCCGAGATATGTGCTCGATCGTGGAGCGGCCAGGGCGGATCAGAGCATCTCTGGTTTGAAGCCCTTGCGATACCGGCCGACGGTGGGTCCGGCGATCATGAACAGGCCGTCGCCGCGGTAGTGGATGGTTTTAGGGAACTTGGGGGAAGTGGCCACATGGGCCTGCAGCACCTCGAAGACGAACAGGCTGTACTTCTTGATGAGGCTGGCATCAACTAAGCGGCACTCGAAGTTGGCGAAACACTCGGCAATGAGTGGGGCTATTAACTGCTTCGCTGGCTGGGGTGTTAGCTTGAATTTGGCGAACTTGTCGATGTCTCGCCCGGAAGTGTTGCCGATGCCGACGACCTTGGTTGCCAGGTCGACCGTCGGCACGTTGAAGACACACTGCTTGCTCCGCCGGATCATTTCGAAGCTGTGATTCTCCGTCCAGATGTAGCAGCCGATCAGCGACGGCTCGGTCTACATGACCATATGCCAGCCCATCGTCATGATGTTCTGCTGTCCCTTCCAGGCGGAGCTAACCAGAACAATGGGACCCGGTTCGAGAAAGCGTCGGACATCCGAGACCGGAAAATCCCGTTTCGTGTAGCTCGTCATGGCAGCTCTACGGCGACAGTCGCGTTACGACTCGCAAATAGACGCGAGGAACGGCAGTGCTGCGAGCGAACCGCGTACCGTCGCGGCTAGAGGAGCAGGGAGAGCGGGTCGGCGGGCTGGGTGGGACTCTCGACGTCGCTCAGCTTCGCGACGAACCGGCCGGCGATTTCAAATTCTCCTTCGACCTCGCGGCAGCGGAGAATTTGCAGGAGCATGAGATACTGCCGCTCCTCGGCCTGCAGCATGACGGCGGCGTGGCTATCGGCCAGGAAATCGGGTTGGCGGAAGGCAATGCCGCCCCGGGAAAGGTCCTTGGCCAAGGCTCCAAGGGCTGGGCCTGTCTGTTTCCAGTCGTCATCGAGCGGAATCACCTGGATGGTCCGATTCCAGGAAAACCGGGGGGACAGGCGTTTTTCGCGATTTTCATCAGCCATGGCGGCGGCTCTCGCTGACTGCAGACGCGTCCTTTGAGACTCCCTCAGGGATCGAGGGGCGCAAACAAGGCGACTGGATACTCCGCAAGCGTACGCCGTGCGGCGACCCCTGGGGTGGGGCTGGGCCCCCGAATGTCGTAGTTCTGAGCGAAGTTACGGCGTGACAATCCGGTTGTGCCGGTGGAGCCGGGTCTTCCGGGACGTGACTTTCGAGGGAAGGCCAACAGACGGCCCTTTTGCCTGCCGCATTGCCAAGGGCCAAGATTGGTGTAAGATTCGATACTTCGGAGGGCGGCTAGCTCAGTTGGTTAGAGCGCCATGCTCACACCGTGGAGGTCACAGGTTCGAATCCTGTGCCGCCCACTCCGTTTCTTTTGGGGCTGCTCGCCCCCAGGTTGCTGTGGAACAGGCCGCTTGCCTGTTCGCTTTCTAATTGGCCGGCCCAGTTGGCAGTTGCCAGTGATTTTTTGTCTACGGTCAGGCTGGAAGCCTAACCTACGGGGTTACTCGCGGAAAATGCGGTTGTAGCCGTTCAAGGCCGCCACCCGATACGCCTCAGCCATCGTCGGATAGTTGAACGTCGTGTTGATGAAGTAGAGCAGGCTGTTTCCTTCTCCCGGCTGCGACATGATCGCCTGGCCGATGTGCACGATTTCGGACGCGTTGGCCCCGAAACAGTGGACCCCGAGGATTTGCAGCGTCTCGCGGTGGAAGAGCAGCTTGAGCATGCCGACCCGGGTGCCAGTGATCTGGGCGCGGGCGAGGCTCTTGAACTGCGAATGGCCGATCTCGTACGGCACGCCCTCGGCGGTCAGTTCTCGCTCGGTCTTGCCGATCGAGCTGATTTCGGGGCTGGTGTAAATGCCCGTGGGGATGTCCCGGCCGAGGATGGTCGCCGTGCTGGGATCGCCGGCGATGGTCAGGCCCGCCGCCCGGCCCTGGCTATAGGCGGCGCTGGCCAGCGACGGAACACCAATGACGTCGCCCACCGCGTAGATGTTCGGAACCTGGGTCTGATACCGCTCATTCACGGAAATCTGCCCGCGGCTATCAGCCTCCAGGCCGACATTCGCAAGTCCGAGATCCTCCGTATTGCCGGTCCGGCCGTTCGCCCACAGCAGGATGTCGGTTTTCAGCTTTTTGCCGCTCTTCAAGTGCAGCACCACGCCATCGGCCTGGCCTTCGATGCGGTCGTATTGCTCGCCATGGCGAATCAGCGTGCCCAGGTCGCGGAGGTGATAGCTGAGTGCGTCGCTGATCTCGTCATCGAGGAATTCGAGCAGCCGCTGCCGCGTATTGACCAGGTTCACCTTGAGTCCGAGCTTGCGGAACATCGAGGCGTATTCGCAGCCGATGATCCCCGCCCCGTAGACGGTGATGGAACGGGGCGAATACGGCATGTCGAGGACGGTGTCGCTGTCGAAAATGCGCGGATGGGTGAAATCGACATCCGGTGGCCGATAAGGCCGCGCCCCAACCGCAATCACAAAGTTCTGAGCGGTTAGTCGCTCCCGCATTCCCTTGCCGTCAGTCAGTTCGATGGTGTTTTTGTCGACGAACCGGGCCTGGCCGAAGTGGATCGGCACCAGATTGCGGTCGTAAAAACCCCGCCGCATCTCTTCCTGCTGCTGGATGACGGCCGCGGCGCTCCGCCGGAGTTGCGGGAAAGAAACGTCCAAATTGAACCCCGCCTCGCGAAAGAGCGGGTTGTTCTTGGCCTCGGTAAGTTGGGAGATCGAGTATCGCAGGGCCTTGCTGGGAATCGTCGCCCAGTGCGTGCAGCCACCCCCGATTTTGGTATAGCGCTCGATCATGGCCACATTCAGGCCCTGTTTAACGCATTGCATGGCGGCCCCTTCGCCCCCTGGGCCGCTGCCGATCACGATGACGTCGAAGTTGCGTGCTGTCATAGCAAAAACCACCTTTGGCGAAGCAATACGTGCGTAACCCGATCATAGGAAATCTGTGCCAGCTTGTCGGCCCCTGTGTGGCGACCGTTGTGAGCTCGAGCGCCCGGTATTCACCTTGGATCGGAGCACGTTTCCCGCTACTATTTCGTGGACGTTGATCTTTCCTAGTTTGCCACAACAGCCGTTCTCTCCAGCCGACTGAACCAGTCCCAAAACCACCATGACCCAGTTCCGAGTTGAGCGCGATTCGATGGGGGAAGTCCAAGTCCCCGCCCAGGCCTACTACAGCGCCCAAACCCAGCGCGCTGTCGAAAACTTTCCGGTGTCCGGTTGGCCGCTGCCGGCTGAACTGATTCACGCTCTCGGATTGGTGAAGTTCGCCTGCGCCACGGCGAATCGCGATCTGGGCAAGCTGACCCAAACGGGCAAGAACAAGCTGAACGACGAGCAGGTGGCCGCCCTGCTGACCGCCTGCCGGGAAGTCGCCGAAGGCAAGCACGACGCCGAGTTCCCGATCGACGTGTTCCAGACCGGCTCGGGAACGTCGAGCAACATGAACACGAACGAAGTGATCGCCAACCGTGCGATCGAACTCCTCGGCGGCGACCGGTTCCACCATGAGAAGCCGGTGCATCCGAACGACCATGTGAACATGGGCCAAAGCACCAACGACATCTTCCCGACGGCCATCCACGTGGCCGTGGCGATGTCGATCCAGCGATCCTTGATCCCGGCGCTCGAGCGCTTTGCGGCGGTGCTGAAGGACAAGGCCCAGCAGTGGGACAAGATCATCAAGATCGGCCGGACGCACCTCGCCGACGCGACCCCGATCCGCCTGGGACAGGAGTTCAGCGGTTTCGCCCGGCAGCTGGAGTTGTCGGTCGAACGCGCCCGCATGGCGATCGAAGCCATCAAGGAACTGCCGGCTGGTGGAACCGCCGTAGGCACTGGCATCAACACCCATCCCGAGTTCGGCCGGCGCGTCGCGGAATCGCTGCGCAACGAGACGGGCATCCCGTTCATGGAAGCGGTGAACCACTTCGAAGCCAACGCCCAGCGCGACGGCCTGGTCGAGTGCCACGGTCAACTGCGGACGATCGCCGTGACGCTGTTCAACGTCTCGAACAACATCCGCTGGCTCGGCAGCGGTCCGCGTTGCGGCTTCTATGAAGTGAAGCTTCCGGATCGCCAGCCTGGCAGCTCGATCATGCCGGGCAAGGTGATGCCGGTGATGAGCGAGAGCATGATGCAGGTTTGCGCCCGCGTCATGGGGAACGATCAAACCGTCTCGTTCAGCGGGGCCACCGGCGGCCAGTTCCAATTGAACATCATGATGCCCGTGATGGGGCATGCCGCGCTCGAGAGCGTCCGTCTGCTGGCGAAGTCGACCGACGCGTTCGTCGAGTTCTGCGCCGCCGAGATGGAGGCCAATCCCGAGACCTGCGAAGCCTCGGTCGAAAAGAGCCTGGCGATGGTGACCAGCCTGAATCCGCATATCGGCTACGAACGGGCGGCCGCGATGGCCAAGGAAGCGTTCAAGTCGGGCAAGACCATTCGCGAGCTTTGTCGCGAGGAGGGCGTGTTGCCCGAAGCGACGCTGCGCGAGGCGCTCGACCCGATGAGCATGACCGAGCCGCACTAAGCGAGCCATATCCACTGAAACAACCGGCCAAGGCGTAGCATGCGCCTTGGTCCGCGCGCGTCATGACGACGCGCCTGACAAGTCACGGAGGACGAATCATGCGACTGCAAGTTCCGTTGCGAACGAGTCGTTTCTGTTTTGCATTGGCGGTGGCATGCGCTAGCGCCTCGCCGGCGGCGGCACAAACCGCCGGACAACCGACTCCGGCGAGTCGACCGATGCCGCAAGGCGTGGCCCCTTCCCGCCTGGTGGAAGAGCCTCGCATTGCCAGCCTGCGCAACCTCGGTTCGCAGGCGCCTCCCGCGATGCCGCAAAGCAAAGATGCGGCGACGTTGCTGGCTTCGGCGTTTGAACGCACGCAGCAGGCGACGACGCTCGACGACTACAACGCCATCATCGAAACCTGCGAAGGCGCCCTGAAGCAGCGGCTCGACGCCGAGTCGGCCAGCTATGCCCAGCGCCTCGCCGCCTGGGCCTACAACCGCCGCGGCGAAATCTACGCTCAACAAGCGACCGAACACCTGGCGCAGGGAGACCGCGAGCGCGCGGTCGATTTGGACTCCCTGGCGCTCGAAGACTTCAAGGCTTCGGTCGCCTACGATCCCGGCCGCTGGAAGTCGCTCCACAACCGGGGCGTCAGCCAGGCGCTCCATGGTCACTTGAAGGAAGCGATCCTCGACTTCGACGAAGTGCTGAAGCTGAAGCCCGACTACGCCAACGCCTGGTTCAACCGCGGCGAGATTCGGTTGCAGGTCGGCGCGTTCGAAAAGGCGATCGAAGACTACACCAAGTCGCTCGAACTGAATCCGAACGACCCTGGCGCCTTGCAGGGGCGGGCTCAAGCCCATGCCAAGCTGGGGCAGCACATGCGCGCCCTTGCTGACCTTAACGCCGTGCTGACGACCAAGCCTGACCATGCACCCGCGCTCACCGATCGTGGCGAGGTCCACGCGGCGCTCGGTCAGTGGCGGCAGGCGGCCGACGATTTTCGCGCGGCTGCCAAAGCGGACGCCAAGCTCGGCAGGGCCTATCGCGGCCTGGCCTGGCTGCTGGCGACCTGTCCCGACGACCGACATCGCAGCCCTGAAGCGGCATTGGTGACGGCTGAGAAGGCGATGGAGTTCGATGGTGAAGACCATCAGACGCTCGATACCCTGGCGGCCGCCTACGCCAATGCCCAGCGGTTCGACGAAGCTCGCTCCACCTTGGAAAAGGCGATTGAGTTGGCCCCCGCCTACGATGCCGAGGCCATGAAGGAGCGGTTGCAGCTTTACTCCTCGCAAAAACCCTTCCGCGACTCACCTCGAACGGCCCGCACCGAATCCCCCGTACTC
>JAEZAS010000238.1 GCA_023430365.1 Planctomycetota bacterium | reverse complement strand
GTGTTCATCGCTTGCAGCATGTCGAGCGCTTCGCTGCCGCGGACTTCGCCCAGGATGATCCGGTCGGGCCGCATACGCAGGGCGTTGCGGACCAGGTCGCGCTGCGAGATTTCGCCCGCCCCTTCGGCACTCTTGGGCCGCGTTTCGAGCTTCACGACGTGCTTGCGCTGCAGCTTCAGTTCGGCCGAGTCTTCGATCGTCACCAGCCGCTCGTTGGCTGGGATATAGCGGGAGAGGTTGTTCAGAAACGTCGTCTTACCGCTGCCGGTGCCGCCGCTGATCATGATGTTGATCCGGCCTTCAACGGCGGCTTCGAGCAGTTGCAGCATCTCGGGACAAACCGAGCCCCGCACCAGCAGGTCGGCAATCTGCAGCGGCCGATGTCCGAACCGGCGAATCGACAGCACCGGCCCGCCGAGCGCCAGCGGCGGAATGATCGCGTTCACGCGCGAGCCGTCTTCCAGCCGGGCGTCGACCATCGGCGAGTTCTCGTCGATCCGTCGTCCCACGCGAGCGACGACGCGCTGGATGATCTGGAGCAGGTGTTCTTCGTCGGCGAACACCGTGTTCGTCTCTTGCAGCCGGCCGAGCCGTTCGACGTACACTTCGTGCGGACCGTTGACCAGGATGTCGGTCACGTCCGGGTCCTGCATGTACGGCTCGAGGGGCCCAAGGCCGAACGATTCGGCGATCAGCTCTTCGATCAGCCGCTCTTCGTCGATCGCAGGCAGCTTCCGAGACCGCGTGCGAAGCATCCCCTCGGCCAGATGCCGGATGTCCTCCCGCAACTCGTCCTGGGTCAGGCCGGTGATCTTCGACAGATCGAGCGAATCGAGCAGCTCGCGATGAATGCCCGTCTTGATCCGCTGGAACTCCGCTTCCAACGTTTCACTGGCCGCGGTCGCCTCAACCTGACCGAGGACTGGCCCATGAGAGCTCGAACCGGCATGTCCATGGCCGTTCTTCTCTGTTTTGCGGAGCGATTGCAGGAACATTCAACAACTTCCTTCCCAGTCGATTCAGGCCGCGCCTGGCGTATCTGCTTTAGCGCGTGAGGCGAATCTTGTGGAGGTACAGGTTCTCGGGCACGCTCAGGCCAGCGACTTCCCGTCGGGTGGCCAGCGTGCTGTGGACAATAAATTCGGGTTCCAGGCGGACGCGAAGCTGCTGCCCCTCGTCCGACGACGTCACCGCGGCGTTCAAAATGCGGGCGCCGATGAAACCAACAAGGTCGACAGTGTCATTGCTCGAGGTCGAGTAAATCGGAAACGCACGCCGCGGGTCGTTGCTCGCGGCGACTTCGTTGAACGCCTGGGCGATGGCGTTGGCGTTCGGCGGCGTATTCGCGTCGGCATCGACGCTCAGCGGGCTGCCGGCAGTGGCGGGGCCGATCAGTCCGCTCGTGCCGACGTCGGCGGGTGTGTAGCCATTGCGGATGAGTGTGGGAATGATCGCGGCGTCGAGCGGCTCGAGGCTATTCAGGCTCACGAGGGCTGCGTTGTTTTGTTCTTCGCCGTTGGAGGTCTTCAGGACGAAGTCGAGTTCTCGCCGCTGGTTGTTGTTGCTGTCGCTGCCACCCGTGACCCGCTCGCTGAACCAGGCGGCATCCTGGAGGGCGAAGGGAGTGACCGGAGCACGGGTCGTGGCCGTCGGCCGGAAGCCGATCGCGCGGCTGTCGAGCGTGGCGTACGAGGCACTGTGAATCCGTGCCGCCTCCGGCGAACCAAAACCTCGCAGCAGGAGCTGCACGGGGTTGAGGCCGTTCGGCTGGCGAAGCACTTCGACCCGCAGCGTGTTGAACGGCTCGCCCGCTTGCGGCAGAGCAAAGGCGTTGGCGCCGCCAATCGGCTGGGAAGCGTCGTCGATGCGACCCGCAGCAATGTTCAGATCGTCGAGCGTCGGGCGGAGTCGCTTGCCGACCGCCAGGTTGTTCTGATCGAGCAGTCCGGTAGCTGGTTTCACAATGGCGAAGTTCGCGTCGGAGATGTCGTCTTGCTGGTCGTACTCGGGAACGTCCTCCAGGCGGCCTTCGTCGAGCAATTGCTGCACCGCCGAGAGCGCCAGGTTGTCGGTCAGCCGAAACGTGTGCCGATTCACCAGCACCAAGTAGGTCCAGTTCACGACCAGCATCAGCGTAGCGATGCCGATCACGATCAGCATCAGCGTGCCGACCGAGGTGAAGCCACCGCGTGCCCGCGCGCTGCGAGACGAGCGGCGGCCGAGCGGCCTCCGGAGCGTCGTCGAGTTGCGGGTGGTGGCGGACATGGTTGCTCGTTTCGTCGCTGAATTCGCCAGAATTCAGACAAGCTCGGTATCTACTTGCAGGGAGTCTGAATTCTGGCGAATTCAGCTACGGGGAAAGTGTTGCTTTACTGGGCGCGGGCCACGCTGCCCGGCGTCACGACGCCGCTCGGGATGTAGCTCGTCTTGTTGTCGAGTTGCGGAGCGGCCACCGGCGTCGCTTGCGGGGCGGGGCTCGCGCTCGGCGCCGACATCGCTCGCGACTCCCGCACGCGTTCGTCGCTCATCTCGATCACGGTCATCGACGTGCCGCTCCACTTCTCGGCGACGAACTTCTTCGGCGGCGGAGGCAGTTCCTTCAGCCCGAGTAGTTCGCGGCGGGTGACGGTGTCGTCGACCGGTTCTGCGGTGGCGTCCGCCGGCTCAGCCCCTTGGGCCACTTCAGCAATGCTCACCAGCGTCACGCCGAGCGTGCCGGTTCGCTGAGCCACGATCAGCTTGTTGGCGTCGGCCGGCTTCACGGCCACAGTCAGGTTGCTCGAATCGGGAGTGCGCGAGGTGACGGACGAGGCGTTGCCACGCGTGATGGGCCGATGGGCGAGGGCGTCGACCACGAGCACATCGCGAAGCAGGGTGCGGGTCGTCACTTCGCCGAGATCGGGATGGGTTCCTTCCACGGTGAGCGAGATGTCGATCAGGTCACCCTCGGTCAGCCGCTTGCCGCCGGTCTCGGCCCCTTCGACTTCGATCGTGACCGCGCGGTAGCCCGGCGGCAGGCGCTCGGCGAGTCCCGGCAGCCCTTCGCCGATTTCGAGCAGGTGCTCTTCACGCACGATGTGCCCCGCCTTCAGCGGCTTGTTCAGGATTCGGCCAACGGCATACGGCACGTTCCGCACGCCCAGCCCCTTGGCCGGCATCTTCGAGCTCGGCAGGACCACCGCTTCCAGGTCGTCCGTCGTCAGGCGCGTGTGCGCCGGCAGGTTGTTCTTGGCGATGACCAGGACAATCCCCGGATCGGCAGGCGGAGCCGGGGGCGCTTCGCGCTTGACGACGACCGGCTTGTGCATCGACTGACGGACGACGTACGCGGCGACGAGGCCGAGGACGATCGCCATGACGCCAAAGGTCACGGTGGCGGGGCTGATGCGTTTCATGTTCTGGTCTCAGCTAACGGAATCAGTTGTCAGTTTTCAGGGATCAGTTTTCAGTGCAGCGAATTCGTGGAGCGAATTCGGTTGGTTGTGCTCACTTGGCCGGCGGTCATTCCTTGCGCGTCACGTAGGTCGAGATCAGCTCTTTGTCCGCGATCGAAATTCCGAAGTAGCGAAGCAAATCGGGAGCCGCCTGGTCCATCGGCACCTTCACCGTGACGCTAACTACGTCTCCCGTAACGGCTGACGCCAACAAGTGGTTGCTGCCGGTGTCGGCCTGGCCGTTGACAAAAATCAACACCTCGTGCTGTCCCTGCCACACCCAGCCTTGCAGCGCCGTATCGATCGCCGCCTCGACACTCGCCCGCGACGAGCTCGCCACTCCCGCGGCTCGAGCCCCGACGCTTGCTCCCGCGCCGACCCCCTGCGTCGCCATCAGCAGGATGCCGAACTCGACCAGGGCCAGCAGGATCGACAGCAGAATCGGCACGACCATGACGAGCTCGATCGACAGCACCGCCCCCTTGCGGCGGCGAGCGCGCGAGCGGTTGCTGACCGGGTGCCACTGCTGGCTCGTCCAGCAGTGGAAAGTGGGTACCCGGACCGCACTGCTGGACGAGCCAGCAGTGGCACCCGGATTCGAAGTGTTTTGGCAAAGGGTCATGTCGGCGAACTAGCCTTGCGTGCGAAACACCATCCACAGGACGATCAACCAGGTGGCGGCCGCCATCGGCACGGCGAACGGCAGCACCCGGCGGGCTTTGCGATTCTCTCCCCGCATGGCTGCGGCTCCGCCGGCGGCGACAAACTGCTTTTGAGTCGAAATCACTCCCGACGAAACCACGTTCGCGGCCACCACGGCCAGGGCCATGATCGTTCCGATCAAGGCGCCCAGTCCGAAGGCGGCCAGGATCAGCAGCGGGCCGAGCCAGGCGCCCAGGGCCGCGAGCATCTTCACGTCCCCCATGCCGCCCCCACCGAGCAGCCACGGCAACAACAGCAGGCCGAAGCCGATGGCAAAGCCGGCCAGCGAGCCCAGCGGCCCGATGCCCCCCGGCGTCATCGCGTGAAACGCCAGCCCCAGCACGGCCGCCGGCACGGTCAGCCAGTTCGGGATCTTGTGCGACCGCCAATCCACGACGGCGGCCGTCGTGATGTAAGCGGCAACAAAGGCGGCGAAGGTGTAGGTGGAAGCCATGCGAGCCTGCGGCAGTAATCAGTTGTCAGTTGTCAGTGGTCAGTTGTGGAGGGGCGATTTCACTTTTGAAATCTGCAATCTGCCTTCTGAAGTTCTAGTTGCCGTCGACGATCGGGCCTTGGCCGGGCACTCCGGCGCGGGTGCAGTCGGCGAGGACTTGCGGCGTGTCGACATATTGGCTGGGACCGATGATTCCCGGGATGCCGGCGAACGAGTAGCTCTGGGCGAAGGCGAGAATCGCTTCGGCGGAGTCGCCGAGCTCGTCGATCATCACGACGCGAGCCGCGGCCAGCCCGCCGACGAT
>JAEZAS010000206.1 GCA_023430365.1 Planctomycetota bacterium | reverse complement strand
TACGGAGTGGGCGGACTAGTTTGGGGCCGATGCGTGAGTGAGGTCGCAGGACTCGGGGCGCTGGAGATCGGGCGACGGATTGCTCGCGGAGAGCTGTCGTCGGTCGCGGCGACCACGGCCCTGATCGAGCGGATTCAAGCGGTCGATCGGCAGTTGAACGCCGTGGTCGTGCCGATGTTCGAGTCGGCCCTGGCCGCGGCGGCCATTGCGGATGAGCGGCAGCGGCGGGGCGAGGCGCTCGGCCCGCTGCATGGTGTGCCGGTCACGATCAAGGAGTGCTTCCATGTGGAAGGGACTCCGTCGTGCATCGGGCTCTCGAGGCTGAAGGACGAATTGCTGCCGGCGGACGGTGTGCTTGTTGAGCGACTGCGGCGGGCTGGGGCGATCGTGCTCGGCAAGACGAACGTGCCGCAGCTCATGATGTGGCACGAGTGCGACAACCCGGTCTATGGTCGGACGAACAATCCGTGGGACCTGAGTCGCACTCCCGGCGGCAGCAGCGGGGGCGAGGCTGCCATCATTGCGGCGGGTGGATCGCCGCTGGGACTCGGCGGCGATTTGGGCGGGAGCATTCGCGTGCCCGCTCACTTCTGCGGCATCGCGGGAATCAAGCCGACGTCGTATCGCTTGCCGCGCGATGGATCGCGAAACAACTTCCGCGGGCTCGATTCGGTCATTCCCCAGCCGGGACCGATGGCGCGGCGGGTCGAAGACCTGACGGCCGCCCTGCGGGTGCTCGTAGGGGATCCGCTGGAGCGGCCGCAGACCGATGTGGTCCCGGCTCCGCTGCTGGATCCGGCGGAGGTGCGCGTCGAGCAATTGCGGATCGCCTATTGGGAGGATGACGGGTTCTTTCCGGCGTCGCCGGCGGTGCGGCGAGCGGTGCGCGAGGCGGCCGAGATGTTGCGCCAGCGCGGGGCGCGGGTTGAAGCGTGGAAGCCTGACTTCATTGAAGAAGCGGTTGAGGCCTACACGGCGATCATGTCGGCTGACGGCGGGGCGGACAGTCGCGAGATGTGCCGCGGCAGCACAATCGATTGGCGACTGGCGCGGTTGATGGCGATTCCCGCGCTGTGGCGGCCGACTAGGACCGCGGCGATCTGGTCGTTGCACGCATTGGGGCAGAAGTGGATGGCCCGGACCGTGCGCATGGCGCGGCGGCGATCGGCACGCAGCTTCTGGCAGCAGGCGGAGCGAAAGAACCGGGTGATCCGCCGGTTCCTGGCGACGTTTGGGCCGGGCAAGTTCGACGCGTTTCTTTGTCCGCCCCATGCGCTCCCCGCGATGCAGCACGGCAAACCAGTCGACCTGATGCCAGCGGCCAGCTACGCGTTCGCGATCAACCTCCTGGGCATACCGGCGGGATGCGTCCCGGTAACGCGGGTTCAGGAGGGAGAGGACGGGTCGCGAGCCGACTCGCGCGATCAGGTCGAGAAGCAGGCCAAGGCGGTCGACGCGGGGAGCGTGGGGCTGCCGGTCGGCGTGCAGGTGGGGGCGTTGCCCTGGCGCGAGGACATTGTGCTGGCCGTGATGGAAGCGATCGAATCCCAAGCGGTCGGTCGGCCCGACTATCCGGGGCGAAGCGCGCTCCCGATCTAACTTTCCGCAAGGGTTGCGGCGGACCGCCGGCGCTAAGCCGCAGGGCAGCGAAGTTCGCCCGCAGCAGCGCCGCGGAGCCTGTCAGTTGTCGTCAACGGCGAATCGGTTAAGATAAACCTTTCGCCTGAGAATCGGTCTCAATAAACTCCCGCTGGTCCCGCCCCGTGCACGACGACGTCATCCCCCTGCATTTGCTTCCAGCCGGACAGCAGGCTCAGGTGGATCAGCTTTTCGGCGACGCAGAGATGGTGCATCGCCTGGAAGAGATGGGACTGCGAAGCGGCGCCACGATCGAGATGGTGCAATCGGGTCTGCCCTGCATCATTCGCCTGGCGGGACACAAACTTTGCTTCCGCAATTCGGAAGCCTGCAACGTACTGGTTCGCCCCGGGAGCGCAACGTGAATCTGGCTCGGATGCGAGTGGGAGAGTCGGCCCAGGTGACGGGCATCGAAGGGGACGACGCGATCAGCGTCCGCCTGCTCGAGATGGGGCTCACGCCCGGCGTGGAAATCAAGCTGCTTGGCACCGCCCCGCTCGGCGATCCGCTGGAGATCGAGCTGCGCGGCTATCGCCTGAGCGTGCGAAAGCGCGAAGCCGAACGCGTGCTCCTCGCCCCATAACAATTGACAAAGTATTCACGAACACTTACAATCAACAGCCAGCCGCGAACCGCGCTCGCTGGCCCACTTCGGGCCTGGCGGCCTGGTTCGTCCCGCCCGCCCGAATCTCTAACGGAATCTGCTCGTGAAAGTGTCCGCAACAGCTCCGGACGTTGTGATTGGTTCAGCCTCGCAGCAGCGGCCGATCCGGGTTGCCTTGATCGGCAATCCGAACACCGGCAAGTCGACTTTGTTCAGTGCGCTGTCGGGGACGCGGCAACGCGTGGGCAACTATCCGGGGGTGACGGTCGAAAAGAAGATCGGCCGGGCGTCGTTCCACGGTCAGTCGTTCGAGATCATCGACCTGCCGGGAACGTATAGCCTGGCCCCGCGATCGCCCGACGAGATGGTGGCGGTGGATGTGCTGCTCGGGCGGCAGGCCGAGACGTCGCAGCCCGATGTGGTGCTGTGCATCGTCGACGCGAGCAACCTGGAGCGCAACCTCTACCTGCTCAGCCAGGTGCTGGAGCTTGGCCTGCCGACGGTCGTGGCGCTGAACATGATCGACGTCGCCAAGGACAAAGGGCTGACGCTCGATCTGAAGGTGCTCAAGAGTCGCCTGCCGACGCCGATCGTCGAGGTGCAGGCGAATCGGTCGAAAGGGCTCGACGCGCTCAAGCAGGCGCTGATCGACGCGGTCAACCATGTCCGCCCGGCGGACATCAGCCCCTTCCCTGCCCCGTTTCAGCAGGAAGTCGAACAACTCGTCGGCAAGACGTCGGCTGGCGAGGGAGCGGCGATGCCGCGGTATCTCGTGGAGCGATTGCTGCTCGATACAAGCGGCTACCTGGCGTCGTCCGGGTTGCCGGGCGTCGATGAAGCGCTTTTGACGAGCGTGCGCGAGGCCCGTCAGCGACTCGCCGCTGCCGGCTTGCCCGTGCCAGCCGTGGAAGCCATTGCCCGCTACGGCTGGGTCGGCGAGGTCCTCAAGGGAGTCGTCACGCGTCCCGATCGCTCGCAGCCGACGCTGTCGGATCGGATCGACGCGGTGCTCACGCATCGCATCTGGGGTTCGCTCGTCTTCGTGCTCGTAATGTTCCTGCTGTTTCAGGCCGTGTTTTACGTCGCGGGACCGGCGGGAGACGGTATCGATTGGCTGAACGGGTTGCTCGGCGGGTTGGTCGACGCCAACCTGGCCGACGGTGCGCTCAAGTCGATGCTGATCAACGGCGTGATCGCGGGAGTGGGCGGCGTGCTCGTGTTTCTGCCGCAGATTTTCACGCTGTTTTTCTTCCTGGCCATTCTGGAAGACTGCGGCTACATGGCCCGAGCGGCCTACCTGATGGACAAGTTGATGTCGCGCGTGGGGCTGAGCGGCAAGAGCTTCATTCCCCTGCTCTCTTCGTTCGCGTGTGCGATTCCGGGCATCATGGCGACGCGGGTGATCGAAAATCGCCGCGACCGACTGACGACGATGCTTGTGGCGCCGCTGATGACGTGCAGCGCACGGTTGCCGGTTTACACGTTGCTCATCGCTTCGTTCATTCCGGATATTGCGTACGGGTTCGTGAAGTTGCAGAGCCTGGTGATGCTTGGGATGTACTTCCTGGGCATTGTGACGGCCGTGGCGGTCGCGGGCATCTTGAAGCTGACGCTGCTCCGCGGCGAGACGCCGCCGTTTGTGATGGAGTTGCCGTCGTACAAGACGCCGGGGCCGTTCATTGTGGTGCAGCGGATGCTCGAGCAAGGCTGGGCGTTTGTGTATCGCGCGGGGACGCTCATTCTGGCGGTCTCGATCGTGATCTGGGCCCTGGCCTACTATCCGCACAATCGCGATGCCATCGACGCGGGTCTGCTTGCCCAGCAGGAGCAGTTGACCGCGGAAGTCGCGAAGTTTGAGGAAGCGAATCCCGGTGAGGAAGTGCCCGCCGAACTCGCGGACGAGCTGGGACATGTGAACGACTTGATTGCCGGGTCTTACCTCGCGGATAGCTACCTCGGCCGGATGGGTCACTTCATCGAACCGGTCGTGAAGCCGCTCGGCTGGGATTGGAAGCTCGGGGCGGCGGCGATTGCTTCGTTCCCCGCGCGAGAAGTCGTCGTGGCGACGCTCGGTGTGATCTACAACCTGGGTGAGGATGAGGACGAGGAGTCGGTCGAGTTGAAGAAAACGTTGCAAACCGCCACGTGGCACGGTACCGATCGCCGAGTGTTCACGATTCCGGTGGCGCTGTCGGTGATGGTGTTCTTTGCCCTGTGCGCTCAGTGCGTGTCGACGCTGGCGATCATGTATCGCGAGTCGGGAGGCTGGCGGTGGCCGATTTTCACGTTCGTCTACATGACGACGCTCGCCTACATCGGTTCGCTGCTGACGTATCAGGTCGGCACCTGGTTGATGGGCTGACGGAGCCCGCTCGGAGCTGCAGATGAACGAAACCTGGCAGTCCGCAATCGTACTGGTCGTAGTTGCCCTGGCGGCGGCCTACCTGCTGCTGCGTTCGGTCCGTATCTTCGCGCAAAAGAAAGCAGCGGGTTGCGGCGGCTGCAGCAGCTGCCCTTCGGGAAGCGCGAAGCGGGCCGCGCCGCAGCTTAGGTCGATCGAGCTGGGCTCGTCAGTAGCGGGCGGATCTCAGCCGCCAGGAAAAACGACCCCGTAACACAGATCAGGTCCTCGCCGCTGGCGACCTGATGGGCCCGGTTCCACGCGGTCGCCGGGTCGGCAGCCGTTTCCAGGACGGGACGAGCCCGTCCATTGTCTTGTGCCAGTTCAGCGAGGACGGGCGAGGCCATCTCAAGCAGTTCGCCGTGCTCAATCGCACGCGGATTGTTGAGATAGCGTGTGAGAATGATGCGGTCGAAGCGGGGAAGCAGCAACCGCAGCATGCCGACGGTGTCTTTATCGCGGCTGCTGGCGAAAACGAGAACGCGCTGGGTGGCCTGGAACCGCTGATCGAGCACCTCGACGAGGGCTTCGATCGAGGCGTGGTTGTGGGCGACGTCGACGATCTGCGTCGGACGCTGGCCGACGATTTCGACACGGGCTGGGCACCGCACTTGGGCCAGTCCCGCGCGAATGGCTTGTTCGTCGATGCTCCAGCCTTGCTGCTGCAGGGTGCGCGCGACGGCTACGGCCACGGCGGCGTTGTACGCCTGGTGGCTGCCGAGCATGCCGACTTTGAGGTCGCTGAGTCGATAGCGTGGGCCGCCCAGTTCGTCCCAGTAGGCGATGGTTTCGCCAGCCTGTGAGGGACCGGCGAGAGAGTCGATGGCATCGGCGCCGAAGTGAAGGTCGCGTTGCCGCAGCGGCGCATGTCGCTCGATGGCGATTGCTTCGATGGCGGCGCGGGGTTCCGGGTCGGTCACACCCGAGACGACGGGCACTCCCGGCTTGATGATGCCTGCTTTCTCGGTGGCGATGGCGGCGAGCGTGTTGCCGAGTTGCTTGGTGTGGTCGAAGCTGATGCTCGTGATGCCGCAGACTACCGGCTTACAGACGTTGGTCGAATCGAGACGTCCGCCGAGTCCAACTTCCAGGACTGCGACGTCGACCCGTTGCCGCACGAAGTGCAGCATCGCCATGGCGGTGGTGATTTCGAAAAACGTGGGACCGGGGCGGCGCTCGGTGGCGATTTCGTCGCGGTCCATCGACTCAGCGACCTGCTGCACCTGAGCCACCAGGCGAACGAAGCTCGCTTCGTCGCACATCTGGCCGTCGACCACAATCCGCTCTTCGAGATCGACCAGGTGGGGCGAGGTGTAGATGCCCACCTTCAGCCCCGCGGCTCGCAGGATCGACGCGACCATCGCCGCCGTTGAACCCTTCCCCTTGGTGCCGGCAATGTGGACGACTTTCAGGGCTAGGTGGGGATCGCCCAGGCCGGCGAGCAACCGGCGCATGCGGTCGAGCTTGAACTCATTCGAACGATACGGGACGCCCCCCGAGGTGCGTTCGTAGTTGATGCGACCGAAGAGATAGTCGAGCGCCGACTGCCGGTCGACGACTTCAAGAGCGGGCTGCATGCGAAGGTCGCAAGGGATGGCGAGGAAACCGCCTTAGTCTAGTCCCCGTCGGCGAACCTGTCTTGAGGCAAGGGCTCTTTCCGGTGCAGGGTGCGGAGAGTCGCAGAACCGGTTTCGCACTTGGCCCGGGCGGTGCCAAGAAAAAGAAAAGCCGCCGAGGTGCGGGTTCCTCGACGGCTGAAGGATTGGGCGGGAATTTACCAGGCGGGAATTTGTCAGAGCGGCGACTCTACCCAATCGCTGCTCCGAAAAAGCACGGGGGGTTAACCGTGCCAGTCTTTGTTCATCGAGTCAGGCAACCTCCACGTCAGCGGAAACGAGCGGAAAGGGTTCCATCCAGTTTTTTGCCGGCTGCAACTTAGCCGGGCGTCGCTGATGGTCTCTTAAAGCATCCCCTGTGCCAAAGGGCAGACCGCTGCGGTGGCCAAAATAGGAATCGGGTCTCAAACGGTTGATAAAATTGGGGTTGCGAAAAATCAGCGGTTTGGTCCACGCGAGAATTCGCGGGCGGAGGCCATTGTAAGACTTACCAATCGCTTCAAGGCCGGAGGACGGCTGACAGGGGCGACCGATCGGCCGTCAAAATCGATTCAACCGCTAGTCGCAGATTGTTATCTGATCAGCACTTGGGACAATCCTTGCGATTGCGGGGCAGCTCTCCTATAGTGGGCTGATGCGGCATGCCAGCACGCGGTTTTCGGCCGTTTTCCGGCAATGCCAAAATTACAATTCGCCTTTGAACCGCTCGAGGCGGCGAGACGTAAACCAGTCGTCATACATCCGAAACTGTTCCTTCGCCGCAGGTTACCGGCCGTGGCCAACGCAGATCTGCAAGGCCCGATTCCCCGACCCTGGTCCCTTCTTTTGCCTTCCGCATGACTACCCAATTGGAACCGAAGCCGGCCTCGCCGGGATCTGACGCTCGCGGCGAAGTCATCATCGAAACCCGCAGCCTGACGAAGATTTATCGCGACTTCTGGGGTCGGCAAAAGGTGCGTGCCTTGAACGCCCTCGACCTGGAGATTCGCCGGGGCGAGATCTTCGGTTTGCTGGGCCCGAACGGCTCGGGCAAGTCGACGACGATCAAGCTGCTCCTCGGGCTGCTCTTCCCCAGCAACGGCCAGGCGCTGGTCTTCGGCAAGGAAGCGACCGACGCGAAGAAGAACGAGCGCATCGGTTACCTGCCGGAAGAGTCGTACCTCTATAAGTTCCTGAACGCCGAAGAGACGCTCGACTTCTACGGCCGGCTGTTCAACATGTCGGCGTCCGTTCGCAAGGAGCGGATCGATCAGCTGATCGAGATGGTGGGTCTGAACTGGGCCCGCAAGCGACAGCTCCGCGAGTACTCGAAGGGTATGACCCGCCGTATCGGTCTGGCTCAGGCGCTGATCAACGATCCGGAACTGATCCTCCTCGACGAACCGACCTCGGGTCTCGATCCGATCGGCACCCGCGAGATGAAGGACCTGATCCTGAAGCTTCGCGATCAGGGCAAGACCATCCTGATGAGCAGCCACTTGCTCCCCGACGTGCAGGACGTCTGCGATCGCATCGCGATCTTGCACCAAGGCGAATTGAAGGAGCTCGGTCGAGTCGACAGCCTGCTGACGGTGCAGGATGTGACCCAGCTTCGGGCCCGCGGCTTGAGCAAGGAAGCTGAGGAAGAGATCCGAGCGGTGATCGCCCGGCACAACGGCGAACTGTTGGGCCTCGAGCATCCGACCCTGTCGCTCGAAGAACTGTTCCTCAACATCGTCCGCGACAGCGAAGCCCGCCCCGGTCGCCGGGCGCCGAATCGATAGAATCCCGACGCGTCCGCATGAGTGAAAGCCCAAGCGAGGTCGACGGACGGCGACGAGCCCACCGTGAGCCTGCTTCCGCCTCCGCTTTCGAACCTATCGCATCGCACAACTAGCTAAAGACATCATCGGTTATGGCGTTCGAACATCAGATCGTTGACTACTGGACGTGGCTTGCCGGCGATCCAGCGACGTGGCGATTGCTACAGCCGGAAACCTGGGGCTTCCTCTCCGGGCTGGTCGCCATTTTGTTTCTGCTGGCGATCTTCGTTCCGTTCATCTGGTTTCTCATCGCATCGATGCAGATGGGGCCGGGCGAGGCGTTCTACCTCGTGGCCCGCACGGTCTATGGCGCGTTCACCGACGATCTGCCCCGCTTCTCGCTCCGGCGAACGCTGGCTGTGGCGAGGATCGCCATCCAGGAAGCCATTCGCAATCGCGTGATCCTGGCCGCCTTTGGCGTGTTCGTCGTTCTGATGCTGTTTGCCGGGTTGTTTTTGGATGTCGACAACAGCAATCCAGCCCGCGTGTATCTGAGCTTCGTGCTCACGACAACGACCTATCTCGTCCTGCTGCTGGTGCTCTTTTTGGCCACGTTCAGCCTGCCGGCGGATATCAAGAACCGAACAATCTATACCGTCGTCACCAAGCCGATTCGGCCGAGCGAGATCGTCCTGGGGCGGATTCTCGGCGTGGCGGCGATCGGCACGGCGATGATCCTGCTCATGGGCATCGTGAGCTACTTCTTCGTGGTTCGCGGATTGGCCCACGATCACGAGATCGTCGCGGCCGACCTCACCGACATCCCGCCGCCGTCGCCCGATGTTCCGTCGCCCGGCAAACGAGGCGAGACGTCGCTCGACATGTACCACCGGCACACGGTCGAAATCGACAACGAGGGCAACGGCAAGACGAACACCGTGGCGGGGCACTGGCACAATGTGACCGTCACCGGCGAGGGTGAAAACCAGAAGATCACCCTGGGCCCGCCGCAAGGCATGCTCATCGCCCGCGCGCCCATCTTCGGCAAACTGCGAATCCTCGATCGCCAAGGCAATGTGAGCCAGAAGGGCATCAACGTCGGTTACGAATGGGAGTATCGCGGGTACATCGAAGGCGGCAACTCGAAGGCTGCCGCGATCTGGACGTTTGACAACATCACGCCCGAGCGCTATCCCGAATTCCTGCCCGTGGAGCTGAACCTGCGTGTCTTCCGCTCCTACAAGGGAAACATCGAACGCGGCGTGCTCGGCGAGCTCGTCGTTCGCAATCCCAACCCGCAGGCAAAGATCAAGAGCAGCGGTCCGATCATCTTCGAATCGAAGGAATTTCAATCGGACTTCATGAAAATCCCCCGTCAGCTGAACGCCGAATCGGGCGTCGGTGGATCGGCGGGCAAGATCGACCTGTTCGACCTGGTCGACAACGGCAAGGTCGAAATCGTCATTCGCTGTGCGGAGCCGGGTCAGTACTTCGGCATGGCCGAGCCGGATGTCTACCTCCGGCCGTCGGATGCGTCGTTTGAACTGAACTTCGCCAAGGCGTACCTGAGCATCTGGCTGCAGATGATGATGGTCACTTGCTTCGGTGTGATGTTCAGCACCTTCCTGAGCTGGCCGGTGGCTGTGATGTCGACCGTTTCGGTCGTCGTGCTGGGCTTCTTCGGTCAGTTTGCCCGCGATGTGGCGACCGGCGTGATGGAAGGCGGCGGTCCGATCGAATCGTTCATTCGCATGCTTACGCAAGCCAACGTGCAGACCGAAATGGAAACGCACTGGCTGCTGACCAACATCGTGAAAGCCCTGGATGGGGTGTTGATGTACATCATGTACGCCGCCACCTACATCCTGCCCGACTTCCGCCGCTTTGACACGTCGAAGTTCGTCGCGGACGGATACAATATCTATGGGGACATCGTAGCCCAGCAATTGACGGTCGGAATTGTGTTCTTCGTCGTCGTTGCGTTGGTGGGTTACTTCCTGCTCAAGACACGGGAAATCGCCGCATGAGCCGTAATGCTTCATTCGTACGGAAGGTGATCTACATCGCAGCGATCGCGCTGCTGTTGATCCCGCTGTCGGCTCTCAGCCAGCCTTCGACCGTCAGCCGCACCGGCACCTCGCCCGGCGGCAAGTTGGCCCAGTTGCGCACCGAGTACAACCTGTCGCAGGCTGAGCTCGGCGAAATCGACCCGGCCAGCGAAACGATGAAGCTGGCGACTCTGGGTCTGCGCGGAGTGGCGGCCAATATCCTCTGGAGCTACGCCAACCACTACAAGAAATACGAGGACTGGGACAATCTCGAAGCCACCGTGCAGCAGATCATCCGTCTGCAGCCGAACTTCCTGCAGGTTTGGGATTTCCAGGCTCACAATCTCTCGTACAACGTGTCGGTCGAATTCGACGACTACCACTTCCGCTATGAGTGGGTGAAGAAGGGCATCGACTTCCTCATGCTCGGCACGCAGTACAACCGCGACGAGCCAGGGCTGCTCTACTCGATCGGTTGGTTCACCGGCCAGAAGATCGGCCGGGCGGACGAATCGAAGCAGTTCCGCCGGTTGTTCCGCGACGACAAGGATTTCCATGCCGCGTTCCGCCGCAGCGGCGTCGAGGTCGACCAGGAAGAAGCGATCGGTCCCGACGGCAAGCCGGACAACTGGCTCGTCGCCCGACTGTGGTATCTGCGAGGCGTCGACTCGGTGGCTTACACCGGCAAGCCGATCCGCGGCAAGAGCCCGCTGCTGTTCTACAGCGGCGCCCCGATGTCGCAGATCAACGGCTCGGCGGCGATGCAGAAGGACGGCTTCTTCCGCCAACGGGCCCAATTGTCGTGGCAGCGGGCAGCCGATGAATGGAACCGCTACGGCAACCGCGAAATTCCGACTTCCGCCGGCTTCAACATTCGCTTGAACGATCTGGAAGCCCTGCAGCAGAAGCTTGCGGACATGGACAAGCAGATCGACGAACTGGCGCCGGGCGTTCGGGAGAAAATCCGCGAAGAGAAGATGGCGGAACTGACCGAAGAAGAGCAGGCGCTCGTCGGCACGTCCGCGAAGGCGACCACGCAGGAAGAGTACCAGCGTGCCTCCGAACTTGAGGCCAGGGTCGTAGTCACCAACAACGAAGTCGCTGCTCGCGCCGAGCCCAGCGCCCGGCCGAAGATCCGGGAATTGAACGAACAGCTCGCCACGGAGCGGGAGTACGCTCGGTTCACCAACATGTACCGCGGCATCGTCAATTTCGATTACTGGCGAACGCGATGCGCTGCGGAGCGAACCGACACCGCTCAGTCGGCCCATGCCGATCTGTATCGAGCGGAGCAACTGAAGCAGTCGGGTGAGCATTTCGCCGAGGCCCGCGAGAAGTACGAGTCGGCCTTCGACGCGTGGGCGAAGATTTTCAAGGACTATCCGGCCCTGATGGACAACCCGGAAGCCCGCGACCTGATCGCCGCGATCTCGAACTACAACGACCTTTTGGGTCAGCTCGAAATCGACTTCCCGGCCGACTTTCCGCTGAACGACCTTCTCGACCGGCACGAGGAAGGCAAGCAGTTGAAGGAAAAAGTCCGCCTGATTTCCGGCACATCGGTCGGCAGCACGACCGAGTCGGACAAGGACGAATCCCAGCCCGCCCCTGCGGAAGATTCGAAGGACGCGGACAAGCAGGCGGCCCCGGCTACTCCCGCCAAACCGGCTGAGGATGAGGCCAAGAGCGAGGAGAAACCGTCGGACTCCGCCAATGGCGAGAACGACGAAAAGGCGGACAGCAAGTCCGACCAACCGGCGCCCGCGACCGACGAAAACCCCGCCGCCGAGAAAAGCGATGACTCGGCTCCTGCGAAGGACGAAGACCAAGGCGACAAATCAGCCGACGCCAAGGCGGATCCGTCGGCAGACGAATAGTCGCGTTCATGGATGAACCCAAGCGGATCATTTCGCTGCTCTCCAGCGCTACGGAAATCATCTTCGGTATCGGCGGTCAGAGTCGTCTGGCCGCCGTCAGCCATGAGTGCGACTATCCACCCGCCGCATCGCAGCTTCCCAGGGCGACCCGCTCCCTGATCGACTCATCGCGTGAAAGCCAGCAGATCGACGAGCAGGTAGCGCAGCGATCCGCCGAAGGCCTGCCACTCTACGAACTCGATCCCGAGTTGATCCGCCGTCTGCGACCGGGGCTGATCGTCACTCAGGCGCAGTGCGACGTCTGTGCGATTCGCTACGCCGACGTCATTGACCTGGTGCAGGGCGATTCCGACCTTGCATCGACGGAGGTCCTGGCGATAAGTCCTTCGTCGCTCCGCGATGTGCTCGACGACGTCACGCGCATCGGCCAGGCCGCTGGCTTGCAGCACGGAGCCGCGGCATTCCGCCAGTCGCTTGAGCGGCGGATCGATGCAATCGCATCGCGGACCAGAGGGCTCTCCGATGCAGCCCGCCCGAGGGTGGCCTGCATCGAATGGACCGAGCCCCTCATGCTCGCCGCCAATTGGACTCCCGAGCTGATCGAACTGGCCGGCGGCAGGCCTGGCCTCGCGCAGCCAAACCAGCACAGCACCTACGCCCTGTGGAGCGACCTTGTCGCCTACGACCCCGAGGTGTTGCTTATCTCGCCCTGCGGATTCGATCTGACTCGCTCACTGCGGGAAGCGGCGCTGCTTCAGTCGCGTCCCGGCTGGAGCGAGCTGTCCGCCGTCAGAAGCGGTCGCACATGGGTGATCGACGGCAACGCCTACCTGAACCGCTCCGGCCCGCGGCTGGTCGACTCGCTCGAAATCGTGGCCCACCTGATTCAGCCGCAGCTCTTCGACCGCCCAGCCTGGAGCGATCCAAAATCGCTGCCGTGGACCAGGCTGGAGGCCTAAGGCCTAAAACAGTTCGTGAATCAGCTCCCCGCCTTCGACGAGTTTGAGCGGCTGCTGCTGATCGGTCAGATATTCGTCGTGCGGGTCCATGCCCAGCACGTGGCAGAACGTGACGAATAGATCCTGGACACCGATGGGACGCTCGGTCACTTTCACACCGTCGCTGTCTGTGGCGCCGATCACCTGCCCCATCTTCACGCCGCCGCCCGAGAAGCCCACCAGCCAGCCTTCGCTGTAGTGGTCGCGGCCGCCGTCGGCATCGAATTTCGGCGTGCGGCAGAACTCGCCCATCCAGACGACAAGCGTATCCTCCAGCATGCCGCGCTGGGCCAGATCGTTCAGCAGCATCGCGTATCCGGAGTCGGTCTCCGCGGCCAGGACGGGGTTCTCGGTGAAGCCGCGTTTGTGCGTGTCCCACCCCTGGTCGTTGGCGGTTCCCCCATTGATCACTTCGATAAAGCTCACCCCGTGCTCGACCAATCGCCGAGCGAGCAGGCAGGCCTGGCCGAATTGATTTCGGCCGTAGGCGTCGCGAAGCGAATCTGGCTCTTTCGACAGGTCGAAGGCGCTGAGCATCGGGCTAAGGACAAAGCGGCTGGTTCGCTCGTAGATCTCACGCTGCTCGGCGGCTGCTTTGGCCGAACCCCGAGCGGCAAAACGCTCGTCCATTTTCGCCGCCAGCGCGAGGCGCCGACGCAGCACATCGGGCGAGACCGTCGGATGCACGTCGTCGGGCAGCTTGCCGGCTTCGTCGATTTTGAACGACTCGAAGCGTGGCCCCAAAACGCCGCTGTTCACATCGCGAGTGCGGATGCGGGGCTTGCCGATGCGGACGAAGGCGGGGAGGTCAAAACCGGGATCGTAGCGGTCCCGGGCAACGACCGAGCCCCAAGTCGGGTACGGAATGGTCGGTTTGATCGGATAGCCGGTGCGCACCAACTTGATGGCCCGGAAATGATCGCGCTCGCTGCTGACGACCGACCGCACGAGCGCGATCTTGTCCATCACCTGGGCCGTCTTGGGCCAGTACTCGGCGAACTGAACCCCAGGGACATTCGTGTCGATCGCCTGGGCGGGGCCCTGGTACTTGGAGCCGATCTTGGGATTGAACGTTTCGTACTGGCTGGGCCCGCCGTCCATCCAGAGCAGGATCATTCGCTTGCCGCTCTTGCGGACTTCTTCCGACCGCGCGATGAGCAGGTCGCGCCAGCTGAGAGCAAGCGCTCCGGCGCCCGCCGAGGTCATGAGTTGTCGAACGAATCCGCGGCGACTGGTCACGCCCTCGCGACTGGCCGTGACATTGACGAACGTCCGCTGCATCTCACTTCTCCCTCAGTAGTCGACGCTGCCCGCCTGGGACATGGAGCCGGGGTTGTTACCGACGCGACAAGAACTCGGCCGAATTGATCATGCTCCAGAGCAGATCCTCAAACGCCGCTCCGCGATCCCCCAGGCTGGCGACATGGTCTCGTGCCGTCTGCACTTCATCCTCGGTCGCCTGGCGGGCCAGCACCGTCTGATACAGTTGCCGAATCGCGACCGAGTCATCCGCCTCGCTCGCGAGCAGGCGGGCGAGCATCGTTTCGGACCCCGGCTTGGCATCCACCTGCCGCTGCACCTGCTCGTTGTTCATGAGGAACATCGCCTGCTGCATCGTGCGGGCGACATTCGAAGCTTCCGAGGATGGATCGAATCCGAACGCCTCGTTCACCAGATCACGGGTGCTCTTGGGGGGCGGGGGAAAACGGATTGCGGCGGTCGCCTTCATGGCGGGCGGGGTCATGTTCGGCAGGCCGATGCTGGCGGCGAGCGAATCGAAAACCTCATCCCCCCGCAGTCGACCTGCTGCGATGTAGGCAAAGGGCTTCGCGTCGCGATCCGCGGGATCGTGGATCGCCCGCTGATACGAACGGCTATTCGCGATCAGGCGAAACACCTCTTTGACATTGTGCTCGCTGGCCACGAAGTGGTCGGCCATCGCGGCGTGCAGTTCGGGAAGCACCCGATCGCCCAGTTCGCCGATTTCGTCGACCGGCTCCGAAAATCCACGTCCCATCATGCGTGCCCAAACACGGTTCACGAAGGCCTTCGCGAACCACGGGTTATCCGGACCAACGACCCAGTCCGCGAGTTCGACTCTCCGGGCCATATCGCTGCGTCCGAGTTCGACTCGTCGCTCCGAGAAGGCCATCGGCTCCATTTCCTTCTTGCCTTCGGGCATCTTGTGCTCGCCGCTGGCTTTGCTGGAGACCTCGATCAGGCTGCTGTCGTTCCAGGGCAGTTTTGCCTGGGTCCGGACAAAGAAGGCGGCGACGTGGTGAAACGTCTCCTGCGGCAGGTCGATGAACTTATGATCGTGGCACTCGGCGCAAGCGATCTGGGTCGACAGAAAGACCCGGGTTGTTTCCGCAGCCAACCGGGACTTGTCCGCCTGATGGAAACCGATGAAGGTGGCTGCCGGGTTGTCCGCCACCTTTCCGGTGGCGGTGATGATGCGGTAGGAGATGTCGTCCCAAGCCGCATTCGAGTTGAATTCACCCGCCAGCCACTGCTTGAAAGGGCCGTAGTTGAGGAACGTCAACTCCGGCTGCGGAGTGCGATAGCTGATCACGTCGCTGTAGTAGTTGGCCCAGTTCTGCCCGAACTCCGGCATGGCCAGCAAGCGATCGACAACTCGGATTCGCTTGTCGCTGTGCTCGTCCGCGGCAAATGCTTCCAATTCGGCGACCGTCGGCGGGCGACCGATCAGATCGAGCGAAAGGCGGCGGAGGAAGTCCTCATCGCTGACCATGGCGGCGTCCTGCACTCCCCCGACGTACTTTTCCATCAACTCGTCCAGTTGATCGGGGGACAGACGGGCAACGGCCCGAGTCGGTTGTTTCCTCTCAAACTTGGGAACGACTTCCGCTGGGGCTGGCTCCTTCTTTTTCTCCGCGGCGGCGGGCTTCGCATTTGCGGATTTCTTTTTGAGAGCGACCAGCAAGGGCGACTTGGCCTTTTCCGCCTCCATCTTCAGCGCTTCAAGCTGTTCGTCGGTTACGAGGGCGACCGCATCGGCAACGACGACTCCTTTTTTGTTTTGCTCTGCCGAGACAACTAGCGTCGCGTCTCCCGCCTCGAACGGAAACTTGCCCAGCGAGTGGAAATTGAACGGTCCGCTGGGCCGCTGCTGCTGATTGACGACAAAGGGCCGTTTATCGTCGGCCCGGATCAGTTCCAAATGGGCCGCCTCGGCACGATTGGCTCCTGGCGTGTAGGAAACCAGCAGATGGAATTCCCCAGCCTCGGGAACTTCCAGATCGAAGCGAACCAGATTATCCGCGCCGCCCGCGCTGTAGATGTAGCCTTCGCCGACGAAGGGAGAGGTGTGGGTCGACTTCAACCAGGTGCCGCTTAGCTGGGCCCCGACGTCGTCCACGACGATTCCTGGCAACTTATCCGTAGCCAAACCGACGCTCTGTGCTTGTGCGAGTTTGGCTGCACCACCCACGAGCAGCGAAAGCCCACCGAGCAAGCCCAGTGCGATAAACCGTCCGCAACGCTTCAGTTCAGGAGCCGCCACGTTACCAGTCCTTCCGTTGCTAACCGCCTTGGCGAAGGTAACTTTGGGTCGAATGTAACCGCCCCTCACCTGGGCGGTCAAATATTTCCGCGAGCCAGGCACTGCTGGATCGAACGCCCGAGATGTGAGAGCCCACCAGTTGATGCGCCAGCGGGACGTTTTATTTGCGGAAACCCAACCTAACTTGCGGACGCTTGGCAATTTACAGCGATTCCAACGCGTCGACCTTCGTCATGTTCGGACCGATGCCGATTGCGCGAGCGGACCTCGGTGTGCCGAGGCTCAGGAGCACCTATGAAAGCGCCTTGCCGCATGCGTTAAATCCCTGACAGTCCTGCGGTTCAACTAGCGGCGTCCAACGCCCGCGGCGGGGCGTTGCAGCCGCAGGCTGTTTGCGGCATCATGGCAAACGCCCGCCGCTCTAAGCACTCATTCGCTTTTATGGCAGGCAGCCCGGCTGCTCTCGAATCGGCCGGGCTGTTTTATTGCTGGAAGCCCGTCTGCGAAAGGATCGATACCTTGACCACCGCCACCAAGCAACTCATCCGCGTCGGCCATAGCCCGGACCCCGATGACGCTTTCATGTTCTATGCCCTGGCCAAGGATACGATCGATACGGGCCGCTACCAGTTCGAGCACGAATTGGTCGATATCGAGACGCTGAACCGCCGGGCTTTCAACGCTGAGCTCGAGCTGACGGCCCTCAGCCTGCACGCCTACGCCCACCTGTCCGACAAGTACATGCTGTGCACCTGCGGCGCTAGCATGGGCGATGGCTATGGGCCAATGGTCATTGCTCGTGAAGCACGCTCGATCGAGTCGCTCCGCGGCAAGACGATCGTCGTGCCCGGCACGCTCACCACGGCTTTCCTTTCGCTGAAGCTCTGTCTGCCTGAGTTCGAGTACGTAGTAGCCCCTTTCGATCAGATTCTCGACATCGTCGAAGCTGGTCAATATGAGGGCAAGCCGGTCGACGCTGGTCTGATCATCCACGAAGGCCAGTTGACCTACGATCGCCAAGGACTGCACCTGGTTGTCGATCTGGGTGCCTGGTGGATGAAGGAAACCGGTCTACCGCTGCCGCTGGGAGCCAACGGGGTCCGTAAGGATCTGGGCATGGAAGCGATCCGCGAGATCAACGCGATCCTCAAGGAGAGCATTCGCTACGGCCTGGAACACCGCAAGCCGGCCCTGGAACATGCTTTGGGCTACGGCCGTGGTCTCGACATGGGCGACGCCGACAAGTTTGTCGGAATGTACGTCAACGACTGGACGCTCGATTTCGGTGAGCGAGGCCGGGAGGCCGTCCGCCAGTTGCTCGCCCGCGGTCACCAGGCCGGGGTGATCCCGCAACTGGTCGTGCCAGAATTCGTCGACTAGAATGCCCGCAGATGAAGGCTTAGGAGCGCCCAGGTGACGAAACGCCCGGACGCGAATGCCTCATCCCCGCTGGGCATCTACTTTGAAGAGCGACTATCCCTTACAGCCCCCAAAGCCTGACGAGCGGCGGCGCACTTCCTGGCTGCCGATCGTGCTCGTGGCGATCGTGTCGCTCGTGCTGGCAGCCGTTCTGACGGTGCTAACGCTTGGCTACTTCGGCCCGATCCTGTTGATCGGGCTGCTCGTCTTTCTTGTGATCGGGCTCCAGTACCTGCTTTGGGGTTGGTGGCTGGAGCGGATCTATCGCAACGTGCCGGTAGAATCGGACGAGGTCGACGAGTTCTAGGTCGCCGAGTCGATTGCGAACTATTTGACGATCGCCGACTCAAAATAGTCCGGTTCCTGCCCCTCGCGCCACTTGATGTTGCAGCCGATGCTCGGAATCTGCTTTTCAGGCGCCGGCTTGCCAGCCAGAAGGGCGTCGAGGGCGGCCCGCAGGTCGCTGCCGGTCACAGGAACGCCGCTTTGCGGTCGGCTGGGGTCGAGCTGGCCTCGATAGAACAATTGGTGATTCTTGTCGAACAGGAAGAAATCCGGGGTGCAGGCGGCGTGGTAGGCCTTGGCCACTTCCTGAGTCTCGTCGTACAGGTAGGGGAACGCATACCCGCGCTGCTCGACCTCCTGCACCATCCGCTCGGGCGAGTCGTCCGGGTGTTTGCTGGCGTCGTTGGAATTGATGGCAATAACCGCTACGCCCTTCGCCTGATACTCGCTCGACAGCTTCGCAAGTTCCGGAGCCACGTGCTTCACGAACGGGCAGTGGTTGCAGATGAACATGATGAGCGTCGGCTTGCCGCGGAAGTCGCTGAGCGACACGGTCTGACCATCGACGTTCAGCAGGGAAAAATCGGGGGCTGGGGTGCCGAGCTGGCGCATGGTGCTCGCGGTTTTGACCATGATGAATCACTCCGTCTACTTTGAGGAAAGGAGCCTCCAATCGTATCGGCGGCGGGCCGACGGTTGTAGACCCGACTGAGGGTTCGCTCACCAGTCTCCGCAGTCCCCGAGGTTGTGGGCCAGTTATGCCAACCCATTCGCGACCGCCCAAACGATTCCAGTTCACGCTCTCGCGGATGCTGTGGGCGATGTTCGTCTGTGCCCTGACCGCAGGGGCGGCCCGGGCCCTCGATTGGCCTGCTGAGATCCAAATTCCGCTGCTGGGGATCCTGATCGCTTATGCGGCCTACGCTATTTTCCGCCTGCCGACCGTTTTGGGGGACCTGCGGGGAGGTTCCGACCGTTGGACTCGTATCCGCGAGCGACGGGCGGAGTTGAAGCATTGGGTCGACGAGCGGCGACGTTCGCAGGCAAGCGATCCCAGTCCAACCGCTCCAAAGAGCGACGAACTCCCCTGATCCGCGGTTGCAGAAGAAGCCGCCAAAGTGTCCCAGCCGGAATTCCTCGCTGCCGGTGGTATCCGCCGATTTAGAGCCTGTCGGGCGAGTCCCTGCGGCGCTATAATCTTAAGTTCCTGTTGCCTCCCGCCTTTCGCGACGATCGCCAGATCGATAGCCCCATGTCCATTGCCCTTCCGACGCTTCCTGGTGGTCCGCAGCCGGGAGTCAAAGCCTATCGCTCGCTCGACAACGCGGTTCTCTCCGAGCGGATCGAGGCCGTCCGACGGCAACTGGGATCGAAGCTGCTGATCCTGGGACATCACTATCAGCAAGATGAAGTGATCGAGCACAGCGATCTGCGTGGCGACAGCTACCAGCTCAGCCAAATGGCTTCGGCGAGCAGCGATTGCCGGTACATCGTGTTTTGCGGCGTCCATTTCATGGCTGAGACGGCCGACATTCTCGCCAATCGGCCCGAGAAACTCGCCGAGCGCAATGGCGAGCGAGTGACGGTCGTGCTCCCCGATATGGCCGCGGGATGTTCGATGGCCGACATGGCGGGCATCGAACAAGTCGAGAATGCCTGGGCCGAACTGGGAGAAGTGATCGACACCAACGACATCACCCCGGTCACCTACATCAACTCGGCGGCCAGCCTGAAGGCTTTCTGCGGCAAGCATGGCGGCATCGTTTGCACGAGCAGCAATGCCCGTGCAGTGCTCGAGTGGGCGTTCAAGCGCACGGGCCGCGTATTCTTCTTCCCCGACCAGCACTTGGGTCGCAACACCTCGCTGAAGATGGGCATTACGAACGCCCAAATGCCGATCTACGATCCCTACGAGAGCGAACTCGGCGGCAACAGCGAGGATGCCATCCGCGATAGCAAGGTGATCCTCTGGAAGGGGCACTGCAGCGTCCATCAGATGTTCCGCAAGGAGCACGTCGACGCCTTCCGCACCCGCTATCCCGGCATCCAGATCCTCGTACATCCCGAATGCCCGCAGGAAGTGAACGACATTGCCGACATTTCGGGCTCGACCAGCAAGATCATCCAAACGGTCCAGAAAGCTCCTCCCGGAACCAAGTGGGCGATCGGCACCGAGTTGCACCTGGTGAATCGCCTGAAGAAAGAACATCCCGAGCAGGAAATTCACTTCCTTTCGCCGGTCGTGTGCATGTGCGCCACAATGTACCGCATCGACCTCGCCCATCTGTGCTGGAGCCTCGAAGCAATCGCGGCCGGCAAGCCGGTCAACGTAATCGAGGTGGACGAAGAAGTCGCCGGCTGGAGTCGCGTGGCGCTCGAGCGAATGCTGGAAGTGAAATAGGTCCGTCTTCTCTTCCAGAGAATCGATCCCGCCTGCCCTGCCCTAGAAGTTGAGCTAAGGGGCGGCGTCGCCAGACGGGACTTCCACGGATTTGCCGTCCGGAAACTCCACGACGATCTCCGTGGGCTCTAAAGTCCCGGCGCTGCGTTTTCCGGTGACTTGGGCGACGCCGGTGCCCGATTCGCCGGTAATGGCAAACGAGCATTCCACGCTCGCGACTTCCGGAGTCCATTCGCTCTTAGAGTTGGGAATGTCGACGCTCGTGATCTTTCCGAGCCGCTCGCGCACTTCTTCGTTCGTTTCAATGACGACCAGGGCGCGATCCTGGAGATCCTTGAGTTCCTTGAGCCGAAGCGCGGCGGTACTCACCTGCGATCCGACGATCATGCAGCCGCCGCAGAACCCTCCGCAGCCGATCAGCAGCACCACCATGACCGCAACGATCCACTTCCAGGACCATCCGGACCTGGGCGCGCTGGGCGCAGGTGGATCGAAGGCTGGACCACTCATGCTGATATCCCTTCAGAATGTGGGCGCGGTCAATTGATTGCGGCGGCCGTGCCGAATGCGTCTCTCCGCCCGCGAATCACTGACGATCGGTCGCCTGGCAGTAGGCGACGATCTCAGCAACGGTCGCAAATTGATCCTTCTTGGAGAGCTTGCCGCCGGCTGAAACCGCCGGAGCCGAGGGAGCGGCAACGGGCGGGGGCTCGGCAGGAGCTTCCGGCGCGGGAGGAGGTGCAGCTTGCACTGGCGCTGCAGGAGGAGCGGCCGGAGCCTTAGCTTCGGGCGCTCGCTTAGCGGCAGACGGCGGCGGGGCGGCCTTGCCCCGCGCGGCAGCCAAGATGTCCGCGACGCTCATGGCCTTCGGATTGGCGGCAGCCGGTTTTGCGGCGGCAGCCTGTGGAGCGGGTTCCGTTGCGGCTGACGAAGCGGGCTTCGCCGCCGGCGTCTTGGCCCCTGCCCTGGCGGCAGCCAGAATATCGGCAACCGATGCCCCGCCCTTGGCAGGTCCGGAGGGCTTCTCGGCCTTCGGGGCGGCCGGCTTTTCCACCTTCGTGGGCGCCGATTTTTCTTTCTTCGCTTCCGGCTTCGCCAAGGGAGCGTCGATCACGCGCAGATATGCTGGATCGATGTCGTACCAACCGATGTTGTTGAAGGCGTCGAACTGAACGAGCGCCCTGCCGTTCATGTTGACGGTTTTCACGACCCCCGTTTGCCCCGCGAACCGACGCAGCTCGGGCCGCGACTCGTCCACGACGACGAACTTGTCGGTGTACTGCTGCTTGAGGCGATCGATCTGCTCGTAATAGACCATCGATGTCGACTCACGGCGGTGATTGGGCCGCAACCATCAGGCGGCAAAGAACTTTGCGCAAGAAGCGAAGTCGCCATTGTGGCGGCGGCTCCGCACGGAATCAAGACGCCCGTCACGCGCGTCGGCAGGGCCAACGAATCTACCGATTGAAGAGAAACGCCGGATTGTTGATCAGCGCCCAAGCCAGGTCCTGCACGCCGATCAGCCGAGCGTTCTTTACCTCGTCCTCGGCCCGTTTGAGGTCGGCCTGCAGACGAGCCAGTTCGCCATCGATGCTCCGATAATATGACGCCAAGGCGTCGGCTTGGGCCGGAGTGCGATCCGCTTTGGGCGCCGCCAAAATCGCTGCGATTTCATCGGGCAGTTTGCTCCCGACAATCAGGCGCGGGCTCGTTGTGATCGAGATGCGGAACCGGCCGAGAAGGTGTTTCCCGTCCTGGTACTGCTGCGAAAGCTTGAATGTGAGGAGCGTTCCGCCGTCGAACCCAGCGTCCGCTGTGGTCTCGAACGTGGCCGTGTGGGGTTTGCCAAACTGCGGCGACACCGCCCATCCGGTGCCGGGATTACCGTCCACTGCTCCAGCCACCGCCCAATTCGCCTGGCTGAACTCGGCCGAAGCGTTCTGGAACTTGATTTCGGCTGTCTGAGCTGGATCGGCCTTCGATGCGGCTGTGAGCGTGAGCTCGTTGAGGACGAAATTGCCATTCATCGCCCGGCCTGGGCCTTGGGCCGGAAGCGAGGGGTCGGTCAAAGCTTCCAGCCGCACTCCCGTGATACCCTTCACGTCCGTTTCGCCGCTCAGGGTATAAACATCCTTGCCATCGGCGCCGCTCGCCAGGAGCGATTTGTCATCGAGCTTCTGGAACGTCGCTCCGACGCTCGACTGCATGCTGCTGAAATCGAGTTCGGTCCAGACGACCGGTTTGCCCGCCATTGCCTCCCACGCTTCCTGCCGGGCCGGCAGTTGCTTCTCGTATTCGGCAAGTGCGGCTGCGGCTTTCGTCGAATCGCCGGCGGCCATTTTCAACGCTTGCCGCCCGACCTCAATTTCCGCGGCTGTCGGAGGACGAGCGAGGAACCGCAAGAAGACCTCCTCGATTACCTTCGCATCGTCCTGCTCGGTCGCGACGAGCTTCGCAAGTTCGCTCTGCGGGTCGGCCAGCGCATCCGCAACCGTCGGCCCATTGATCAGCTTCAACACGGGGCCCAGCACCATGCCGCTCGAGCGTTCGCACTCGCACGAGCTTTCACGCACCGGTTTACCGAAGTCATCCAGAAACGGCACGCTGACGCCGGCGTCCGGCAACTGAGCGGCGCGAAAGCCAGCGGGCACACCCGGCAGTTTCGGAGTGGCGCCGGCGGCTGTGTGAATCGCGTCGAAGAGGGCTTCGGCAGGGAGCCGGCGAGGAATGGCGTGCGAGTAGTTGAGCGTATCGTCCTCATTCCAACGATTCGTGGTCACCGACAGCTGATAGGTGCGCGACTTGCAAATCGTGCGCATGATGTGCTGCGTGTCGAAACCATGCTCGATGAAATCGCGCGTCAAAGCGTCGAGCAGTTCGGGATTTGAAGGGGGATTCCCCGCCCGAATATCGTCGATCGGCTCGATGATGCCGACGCCGAACAAGTACCCGAACAGCCGGTTCACATAGCTCTTGGCGAAGTACTGATTGTCAGCCGACGTCATCCAGCGGGCGAGTTGGTCGCGGCGGCTGAGGGCCGACGCAGGCGAGTCAGGCTGCTGGTAGGGAAACGCGGGTGGGCTGACTTCGCCAGTGCGATCGTGCTTGATTTCGCCACTGCCGGCGTCGTAGATCACTTCCACGAGCGGAGTGGCTCCTTCCACCGCGGAGCCACCAATCTTCTGCCCCGCAAAGAGCGGGTCCTCCTTCCGACCGACCTGGGCAAAGAAGGCTGCCAGGTGATAGTACTGGTCCTGCGTCCAGCGCTCGAACGGATGGTCGTGACACTTGTTGCAGTTGAATCGCACAGCCAGGAACAGATGCGTTGTGTTCTCCATCAGCGCATCGGGGGTGCGCATCACCTTGTAGTAGGCGGCGGGCGGATTTTCGAGGTTCGATCCGCTCGCGGTGAGAATCTCGGCGGCGAAACGGTCGTACGGCTTATTGGTCGCAATGCTGTCCTTGATCCAGTTCCGCAGAGCGATCGAGCCTTCTTCCCCGAGGAACTTGCGGTTCACCTGCAGCATGTCGGCCCATTTGTTGGTCCAGTGCTCGACGTACTCCCGGTTTCCAACGAGTTGGTCCACCAGCGCTTCTCGCTTGGTTTTCGAATCACGCATATCGGCGAGAAAGCTCCGCACCTGCGGGGCGGTGGGAGGGAGGCCGGTAAGATCGAGATAAACGCGGCGGACGAACTCGTCGTCGGTACAAAGCTCGCTCGGCAACACCTTCACGCTTTGCAGCTTCGCGTAGACATGCTCATCGATGTAGTTGTAGGCAGGCGGCTGCTGCCAGACGAAGCCGGAACGATCCCCCATGCAGACGACGGTCGTGGCGGCGTAAGCGCCTTCGTAGCGCACGAGCACGGGGGCTTCGCCGCGGCGGAGAGTCGTCACGACTCCCGTCTGCGAAGCTTCCACGACTTCAATGTTGCCACTCTCGATGAACGCCTCGCGGGTGACGTCCCGTGTTGTCCCGTCGGCGTAAGTCGCGATGACCGTCATCTGCTGCTTCATGCCGGCGCGTGGGACCACGGGGTCGAGCGGAAACACCTCGATCTTGGTGACTCGCGGCGCATCCAGATCGAGCTTCACCCCCTGGGCGATCCATTCGCGGAGAAGCTCGTAATACGGATCGTCCACATTCATCCGCACCCCGCCGACATGCGGAACGCTGCCCGTAGCCTTGAGCAGCAGCAGGCTTTGGTCGGGCGCCGGTCGGTTGATGCGGCGAGCGGCGATATCGTCGGTCAACGCTCGATGGTCATACAACGGGTCATAACCGCGAAGCGAGAGCTTAAAGCCATTTTTTCCGTCCTTTGATCCGTGACAGGTGCCCTGGTTGCATCCTGTGCGAGAGAGAATCGGCTGAACGTCGCGAACGAAGCTCACTTCTCGAGGGCTGTCGAAGTCCGTCACCGTGACCGGCGCTTTAGCGGTCAAGTTCGCGAACGTGTACGTGATTTCTCCGTTGCCATTTTTTGTGGCCCGCACCTGGCCGTCGGCTGACAGGCTGAACGCATCTCCGGACGAAGCCGGCGTCGCAAGCCGGGTCAGGTCGACGCTCTCGCCCTCCGACGTTTTGCCGAGCACTAGCAATTGCCGGTAGTCGAATCGCCCCTTGAGCTCGACCGAAGCGGGCCGAATCTCGAGCGAGACAATTTTCAGCGATTCTGGAATGCTCTCAGCTTCGGCCCCCTGAGCGAGAGCCCCGAGCAGCAGCGCCAGCGGCAGACTGAGGAGCCAGCAGAGTACGCAAAGCGGTTGGCGGATATGCATGGCAAACTTCCTAGCCACGATTGGTTTGTACTCTCAACAACAGATCTAGTTGTTCGCCACGGCGGGCGTGATTTGTACTGGCGTGAATCGAGTGCGGAGCGTTCCGTCGTTGGCGTTGATCAGGCGGACGTCGCCGTCGAACCCGCCCGCCGAGACGGTTGTCCCGTCGGGGCTGACGTCGACGGCATAGACGCCTCCTTCGGACACTTCGAGTTTCCAGACCATCGCGCCGTCGGCCACGTTGTACATGCGCACTTCCCCTTTGCCGTCGCTGCTGCTGCCCGCGACGATGCGCGTCCCATCGGCATTGAAGGCAACGGCGTAGACCCGGCCGGGCATGGCGGCGAAATCCTTGATCAGGTTTGCGTTGTCCCCGATCTTGCGGGCCTCGGTGCGCACCATCTTGAAGATCTGCGGCTTGCCATCTGATCCGCCGCAGAGCAACTCATCGTTCGTGGGATGCCGATCAATCGCCAGCAGGCCGCCCTTGAGAGCGCCGGGCGTGATGCTGGTGATGTTGTCGATGAACCGCTGCGTCTTGACCTCGACCAGCTTCATCGACATGTCGCGGCTGACGGTGATCAGATGGTCCGACTTGGCGGAGAAGATCGTGTCGAGCACCCAATCGTTGTGGGCGCCGCTGAAGAGGACCTGCTCGCCCGTTTCGGGGTTGATCGCACGCGTCGAATTGTCGGGACAGCCGAAGGCGACCATCGAACCGTCGGGAGACCAACTCGCGCCATAGAGAGTGTCGTGCCCCACCATTTTGGACAGCTTCAGCTCGCGAGTCTCCACGTCCCAGATTTGGACTTCGCCGAATCGGCCGGGCGAGCCGCCGGTAACCGCCAGACGCTTGCCGTCGGGTGAGAAGACGGCGGATTCGATCCGTTCGGACTGGCCGACGAGCCGGCCGGCTACCCCCGAACCGTCCGCCTTGTGCAGCAGCACTTCGTGGTAGCCGGAAACGGCAATGAGCTGCCCATCGGGCGAATACTCGACCGAGCGCAGCACGGGGCGAGCGTGATAAACCGGTGGGTTATCCGCGCTATACTGCGGCCGGTTGGAGGCGGGCGTATCGTCGATCGCCCCTTGTTCAATCCATTTCGTGATCGTGGCGATATCGGCCGCCGTCAGGGGCGGCGCGTCCTTCGGCATGTCCGCCTTGCCGTCCCGAGGCGTGATTTGAGCGATAAGAGCGCTTTCGGCGGGCTTCCCCGCGACGACAGCAGGCTCACCGCTTTCGCCTCCTTTGAGCAGCGAGGCGAACTCGGTCATCACATACTCGCCCCCGCGCTTCGCCGGCTGGTGGCAGCCGGTGCAGTTGTTGCGTCGCAGGATCGGCAGCACGTCCTTAAAATAGCTAACCTTCTCCGGCGGTGTGGCCGCAGGGTCATCGCCAAAGGCAGGCGCCGAGACAGCGATGGCAACCAGAGCCCAAAAGAGCGAACGGACAGGCATCGGCGCAAACTCCGAAGCTGGCGGCCAGATCCAAGAAACTCGACCGTTGGAAACTGGCAGAGGGAGGCGGCTCGGGGAGTGACGGTAGCCGACGCTCAATAGATAGGATTGGCTTTACCGGGCAGTTGGCGAAGCCAAAACGGAGCGAGGGCCGTTGATCGCTGCACTATAGCCGTCGCTGCGATCAGCCGCAAATATTTTCGCCGCCGGCGGAGAGGCGATCGCGTAAGAAAGTTGTTTCGCCCGTTGAGCAGCCGGCCAGATCGGTCCGTCGCAGAGCGTTACGCGTCGATCGAAAAGCCAGCCGGCTCAACCGATTGGGTCTCGCCCGTCATGAACGAAACGGCTGGGATGCCGCCCGTGCGGGGAGCGAGGATTTCCTCCGGCTGCTCCATCTCGGTGGGAGCTTCGGGCATCTGCTCGCAAACGGCGGCCCACGTGACCCGCTCTTCCTCCAAGACACGGACAACCTGTTCGAGACGCTCCGAATCGCGGAGCGCCTGGGCCTCGGTCAACAGGCGGAACAGGTAGCCGTAGATCGCGGCGACCTGGCGGGTCAGGTCCGATTGGTCGATTCGCACTCCGGCGAGCAGCTCCGAGACGATCGCCCGACAGCGCGAAACGTGTTCGAACGCATCGTCGGATCGGTTCTCCTGCCAGGCGATCTGCCCCAGGCGCGCAAAGCGAATTCCCCCATCGATCAGCATCAGCCGAAGTTTCTGAGGCGTTGCCGTCGAAATCTGCGTCTCGAGGTACGCTTCGCGGGGATTTTGGAGCATGGTGGGCAGCTCGCGAGATGAAGAGGCGGGACGAGTCGGCGGGATGCCATGGGCTCGGAAGATTGCCCGGCACTCATTCTATAATCGACCTGCCGGAGGGTTCGCCTTAACCCTTGCTGCCATCCGCTGCGATGTACGAAATCGAATTGATCGCCGTCATATTCGACTGTATTTTTCCAATGATCAGTTCCAGGTTATAGAACTGCTTGAGTAGTCGCTCGCGGCTCGACTCAAGCCGCTCGTCGAAGTCGGCCAGCTTAGCCACCATCGACTCCACCTGGCGGCTCAACGCATCGGCCCGGTTCAGCAGCACCGAGTTGTTCGCGCCGACCAGTCGCTCGAACGCATTGTCAATCTTGGCGCCAAAGCCGTTCGTTTCTTTGGTGAAGAACGCGGCGACACCCTCGGGATCGGCGGCGAATCTCGCCGCAAGCTTTTCGCTATCGAACGCGAGCTTGCCCGTATCGTCGACACTCACGCCAAGTTCGGCGAGGGTTTCCACGTCCCCCAGCCCCAAGTGGCTGCCGGTGATCACACGCGTGAGATCCGAATCGATTCGCAGCGTTTCGGACGACCCAAACAGGACTCCCTTGGCGCCGGTAGCCGAGTCGAAGGCCGTATAGGTCGCGAGCTTGTCGCGCATCTTGTTGTAGCTGTCGACAAACGTCTGCAGCGCGCTGCTGATCTGAGCGGGCGAATCCCCCACCGTGACCGTGATCGCTTCCGTCGAGGCCTGGGTTACCGTGATGTCGAGCCCCGGCAAGGCGTCGGTGTAGACATTGTTGGTCGACGAAAGCAACGTGCCCGCTGTCGATCCGTTGCCGAACTGCAGCAGGCCGTCCTGAGCGGCGGCCAGCTCTTCGAACGAAAAACCGAGCGAGCCGCCATCAATCAGCAGTGCCCCCGCCTTCCCATCCTTCTTGCTGAGAAGGGAAAGGTGGTGGGTCGTCGTGCCAGCCGTTTGCGTGATGATGCTGGCCGCGGCCCCAATGCCCAGCTCGTTGATCTTGGTGACCAGGTCGGTCAGCGTATCGTCCGCGTCGAGCGTGATCTTAAAGGTGGTGCTGCCGTCGATGACTTCGGTCGGTGTACCGTTGATCGTCTGCGTCGTCGATTCGCCCTTGATCCGCAAGTCGGCGGCCGACTGTCCGACGCCGACATCCTCCACCTTCAGCTTGCCGCTGCCGCCGGCGGTATCAATCAGGGCGATACCGTCCCCAGCGTCGTTGATGCGAGCTTCCACGCCGATCGACGTCGCGTTGATCGCGTCGATGACGTCGCCAATCGTTTTCGGATCGGAAGTGCTGAGGTTGACAGTCGCCGTAAGGCCATTGCTGTCGGTGATCTTCATCGAGCCGAGCTTCACGCCCTGCCCTGCCAGATAGCTCGAAAGCAAGGTCTGCTCGCTCACGACCTGTCGCTTGAGCGTGCCGCTGTTGACGGAGTTTCCGCTGACGCTCGCTGCGATCCCGAGCTTGTCCGCGCTGTTCGTGGCATCGCCATTGGCGATCACCAGAGGCGAGGCCGTAAGCCCGGTGGTGTCTTTCAGCTGGATACCGTTGCGGGCGGTATTGTAGTCGGCGGTGATTCCGAGGCCGGAAGCATTGATGGCCGAAATCACATCGTCCAGCGTTTCGGCCGAGGAGAGATCGACGGTCGCCGACGCTCCGCTCCGGTCAGTCAGATCGATCGACCCGAGAGTTCCCAGCCCCTGCCCGCCATTGAGTGAACTGAGCAGCGTCGTCTTCAGGCCGCCGAGCAACCGCTTGCCTTCGAGCGTGCCGCCCGTGGCACTGCCAGCCAGACCGAGGTTTTCCGCAACGGTCGTCCCATTCAAGCTGGTGACGGCGAACGTGCCGCCGGTGTCGGCGGTCAGGTCGGTAAGCACGATCCGGTCGCCATCGGCGCTGAGCGAGGCCTGGAGCTTCGTCGGATCGACCGCGTTGATCGTGTCGATGAGTTCCCCGAGCGTTTTTTCCTGCGTGGCGGTGATCGTCTCTTTTCCGCCCGTCATCACGCCGAGATCGGTGACATCCACCAGCCCCGATCCGTCGCCGCCGTTGGCGTTCGACGCCGTGAAGATCTGGCTCAGCACCGGGTCGGTATTGAGCGTCACCAAAACGTCGGTAGCGGTCGTGCTGCCGGAATTGATGTCGAAGGTGAGCGTTTTGGCGTCTGGGTCCCAATCAGCCTCGGCACCGGCCGCAACAGCGCCGGAGTCGACGAACTTGACCGTTACGCCGTTGAATTCTTCACCTGCGGCGACGGCCGTGATCTTGAGCTGGGTATTGGGGCCATTCACCCCCGAAGTAACGACACTCGCCTTGGCGGCGGTCTGAGGGAGGCGATGAAAATCAACTTGGAGCGACGAGCCGTCCCGCAGCGAAATGTTCAAATCCGGCAGGGCGGCGTTGAGCTTCACCCCATTGCCGTCGTTCAGCTTCCCCAGGCTCATGCCGCTGTACAGACGCAGGACGTCCTGCCCCGTCGCCTGGCTCGAAGCGACATTGATGCCGCTCAGCCCAAGCCCCGCGGCGGTCTGGCCGCCGTTGACTTCATCCACGCGCAGGTTGCCCACGCCGCCCGACGTGTCGGTCAAAACCAGCCGATCGCCGACGATCTTGGCCGTCACATCGATCGCCTCGTCCTGGTTGATCGCGTTCAGCACATCGTCCGTCGTTAGCGCGTATCGCAAGTCGACGACCGACGCAGAACCGTTGCGATCGGTGATCTTGATTTTTCCGCGGGCAACTCCCGTTCCACCATTCAGCTCGCCCAGGTTGATGCCATCGTTGACGTAGCCGCCGTAGCGGAACGAGAATTCGCCCGCGCCGAGCGGTTGATCTTTGGCGGCGACGCCATTGGAGAGCACCTGGTGCGTTTGCGCCTTGCGCACCGCGACGAACTGATAAGTGCCCGGCGTGGCGGCGGCCTTCCCTAGCGCCGAGAGGATGTTCGTATTGCTGCTGGTGACCGACTTCTGCGTGAAGATCGAAGCGCTGTTCAGTCGGCGAGCGGCGAACTGAGCACCCAGCGTCAGCGCCATCAGATCAGTGACTGCGGCGGCGCGGGCGTCGAGCCCCTTCTTGCGGACTTCCAGGTTGTCGCGCGGCTTCGCCTGGACGGCCATCAATTGGGCGACCGTCTTCTCGATGTCGATGCCGGTCACAAGACCGATGCTGGATTGAATTCGGCCCATCTCGCCTCTCTCAGAGCACCGCTCGACTCTGCGCCATTCAAACTATAGGTCACCGGGGCGCAGGTTCCCCTCTCCTGTCTTATCGGCCAGCACGGACGACCGTCCCAAGCGCATTTCCGGCAAAGTCTGCCAGGTTCGCCCGCACGGCCCGGCGGACGCAACAAAAAAACCGCCGGGTGAGCAGGGCCCACCCGGCGGTTTGAATATTCAATCTGCGGCTACCCGAGAGCTTAGCCTCGGAGCAGACCGAGCACGTTCTGCGGATTCTGGTTCGCGATGCCGAGCACCGCGGTGCCCGACTGCACGAGAATCTGGGCCCGGGTGAGCTGGGCCGATTCGGCGGCGAAGTCAGCGTCGCGGATTGAGCTCTCGGCTTCGGTCAGGTTGATCACGGTGTCGCTGAGCGAGTTGATGTTGGTTTCCAGCGTCGTACGCTGGAAGGCGCCCAGTCGACCGCGAAGTTCGGTGACCTTCGTGATCGTCTCGTCGACGATCTTCGCGGCGCCCGTCGCATCGGCGGCCAGGGCCTTCGCATTGCCCGAGCGGAGCTCGTACAACCGGCCGTTCACGCCGCCCAGCGTACCGCTGTTCACGGCCTTGATGCCGATGCGCGACTGCTGGTTGCTGACGATCTCTGGGCCGAGCTGGAACACGGCGCCACCGCCGGTGATGTCGAACTGCAGGTCGGTCGAGCTGCCGGCGTCCACCGTGACGTTCAGGTCGAGCGTCGAGGTGTTGATCGAGAGCTGGTTGCCCTTACCGTTGGCCGAGTAGCCGTTGACAGTCGCGACGATATCGCTACCCGTGTCGCGGTTGCCGCTCAACGTGGAGCCGAACGTTCCGGCGCCGCCTTCGCTGATCACTTCCACGTCGATCGTGGCTTCGCTGCCGTATTCGGTCGAGCTCAGGGTCAGCGTGGTGCCCGCGAAGGCCGCCGAGACACCGGTCGAATCGCTCACCAGGTTGATGGCGTCGCGAATGTTGACGCCCGAAGCGCCAGCTCCGAACGTGAACACTTCCGAGCCGCTGCGGCCCGAGATCTTCACCACCAGGTCGTCGAGCAGACCGGTCACTTCGTCGGCGCCACCGCCGGTCGTGGCCTTCGTGCCGTAGCCGTCACCGGTGACGAAGCCGGTACCACCACCGCCCGCGACGGCGTTGAAGTCGGTCAAACCGTCGATCGCCGTGGCGATCACACCCTTGGCCGTGTCGCCGTTGACGTACACGTTGATCGCCGAGTTTTCGGCGTCGTAGGCGGCCACAGCCTGGCCGGCCGTCACAGCAGCCGTGTTCACCAGGTTAACGGCGACACCGTTGAGGTCGGCGCCAGCGGTCGCGCCCGTCACCACCACGGTCGAGGTGTCGGTGAAAGTCAGCGTGGCGGAAGCGGCCACGGCAGCAGCGCCAGCCGGCACCGTCGCCGTCAGCGACGCCTGCGTGGCGGCGGCCGTGATGTCGACCGTCACCGCCAGGCTGCCCGCGCCGCCCAGGTTGGCCTGTTGAATGTACAGGTCCTGAACCGTGCTGGCGCCCGAACTGAACGACGTGACGAAGTCGAGGCTGCCGTCCAGAATCTTCTTGCCCTGGAAGGTCGTCACCTGGGCGATTCGGTCGATGGCTTCGAGCGACGAATCGACTTGCAGCTGGTTCGCGGCGATTTGCTCGTCGCTGAGCACACCACCGTTCGCGGCTTCCGTGACCAGGCCGCGGACGTCGTTCAGCAGCGAGCTGATCTGGCCTAGAGCGCTGTCGGCCGTGGCGATCAGCTGATTGGCACGTTCAGTGTTGGTGATCGCCCGCTCCGACGCGGTGATATCGCGGCGGAGGTTTTCGCTGGCGATCAAACCGGCCGGGTCGTCTTTACCCGTATTGATACGCACACCGGTGCTCAACCGGCTAAGAGACGTCTGCAACGAGGCGTTGCTGCGATTCAACGTTTTCTGAGCAATCAGCGAGCTGACGTTTGTGTTAATGCGGCTCATGCCATGCACCCCATGTACTTAGGAAGGACTTCGTCGGTAGTTGCATTCAGACGGCGGAACTCTGCCTGCCTGAACGCGGAAGGAACTGACCGACGGCTCGGTGTCGCTCGTTAAGCCCCCATCGGCCTGGGCCTAACGAGACCTATCTGCCATGCCCGACTTCCTTGAACCGCAGCACGGTTGTGCGCGACGGTCTACGCGACCGCCACTTATCAAGGATCATCGACGCGGGAAACTGGTTGCTTTAGGTAAAGCGCACCGACCTCGCTCGCATCGGGCCTCAATCTTTCTATCCACTCGTCATTTTCTGTCGGACCGCTGCATTGCTACTTGCCCTGCTGCGACCAACTGCACACGCCTGCGGGACACGCAGGCGTTATGCGCCTATTAATCGCTACACTCGAACCGGCCGATACACTGATCCTTCGCTTCACCGCGTCTGGGCATCGAATCCGCATGGCCGCCTCGTGCTGCCACGGGGCGGGCCTGGCAACCAGTTCCTTAATTGCCGGCTGGATTCGTTTTGCCAAGGTCGCGCGTGTCGCCGGGGCGCAGTTGGCTGGCCTTTCGATTTTCGCGCTGAATGGCTTCGTAAACTTCCTGGCGATGCACCGGAATATCCGACGGGGCTTCAATTCCCAGACGGACCTTGTCTCCGCGAATGTCCACAATGGTGACGACAATGTTGTCGCCGATCATGATGCTCTCATCGCGGTGTCTCGACAAAACCAGCATCGTTGGCTCCTTCCTCTAGGCTAGGCCGGTATTTCGGCCACGGTTTGTCTTCAATTGGTTTGCAGGCGGTTTGCCGACGAGTGCAATTCACTCGTGCAGAACCGACGCGTGGGGCGGTGGCGTGGTGGACGCTCACTCGGGGTGGGGGCCGCAACTCGCTCATTCGGCGGGCTTCTTCGCAGAAGTCCAGTCAGCGAGTGCGGTCCAAGCAGCGACCAGCGGGGGGAGCTAAGCCTTGCTCCCAGGAAAGAACGGCTGGCGTTCGAAGACGGCTCAGAGAGCCAAGACTACGATCCACCTGTCCGCCCAGAAGGCAGCAAAGCTTAACAGGGGAAAGTATCGGCGGCGCGGCTTACCTAGAATCACAGCTTTGCGCCACCGTCACGCTTTTTCAGTCCGCAACGTTTATATCATGCGACGCGACGGAGTCCGGCGCCCGGAGAAGTCACCCGCTGGGCCAGCGGTTGCTCGTCGGTCGTGATGACCTGGCGGCCGATACGGCGGTTCAGATTGACGACCAGCGGCGCCTTGAGATTCACGGTCAAATCCGCGTTATTCTGGCTGATTACCGTCAAAACGAAGGCCTGATCGAACTGCGAAAGCTCGAGCGGAGCCAGCTGGCCGCGGGTCACGCGGACCTGGTAGTCGGGTACGAACCGACGTGGGCTGACGACCGGCAGCGCCACCTCCGGCCGAGGCACGCATTGCAGCCAGCCGAGCGATTCGTTTTCCGCATCGCCCAGCAAAACCCAGTGACGGCAGTCCTCGAAGCCAATCAGACCGTGCGGAAAGAGCAGGATGTCGTCGACTTCGAAGTTGACGAGTCCAAAGCGAGTCGTGTTGATCTGCATGGTCTTCGCTGCCCCCAACCTATCAGAATCGCACGGACGTGCAGGCGGCTGCGCGTCCCTCGCTAGATTCATCGGCCTGGCACGACCGGCAGAATCAGTAAAACCGGACGACTGCCGCCAACCGCAGGGCGAGTTGACCGCCGCCCCCGGCCGTCTCTAGAGAAACTTCAGCAGCGAGAGCTGGAAGACCTGGGCCGTCAGCCGGAGCGAAGCTTCCAGCGAAGCCTGCCGGGCGGCCAAAGCGGAGACGGCCTCGGTGAAGTCGACGTCGATCTCGACGGACAACGTCGCCTTGAGCTGCACTTCTTCGTCGTCGATCCGCGCTCGAAGCGTGTCGAGCGCCCGACCACGGGCCCCGATTTCGGCCCGGCCGAAGTTCACGCGTTCCAAGTCATCGTCGAGCAAATCAATGGCTCGGGAGACCTCCGTCAAATCGAAGTTCTGGATTGCGTCCTTGAGCCGCAGCAGCGTATTGAAGACGCCGTCGACTTCCTGCGGGTTGCGATCGGCGCCGACAAAGACTTCCGCTTGCCCCCCAGCCGTCGTCCCCACCGTCCCGGTCGTCCCAATAATGCCGGTTCCGTCATTGGTGGGATCGCCACTCGTATCGAGCGCGGCGGAAAACGTCCCTTCGCTTTGAATCGCAGCGACCACCGAATTGGCCGTCGTCGCCGAGGCGTCGAGCGAGATGGTCAATCGCTTTGCCGAACTGTCGTAGACCGCCGATGCCGTGTCACCGACCAGCGTGTCCTCGAAGACGATTTCGACGCCGTCCAAGCCGGTTCCTGCCTGGTTGGCGGTGATACTTAGCCCGGTGTTCAAGTGATGCGGAGCCGCAAACGCGAGTTGAGCCGTGGCCGCAGTTGCCGGAGTGGAAGGCCCCGATTCGGTTGCGCCTCGCTCCACCAGGCCGAGATCGATGGCTGCATCGCTACCGAACGCTTTCAGAATGGCGAGCGAGCCAGCCCCGGTGGGATTGTCGTCGACCAACTCGATGCCGTTGCCGAACGTGGCCATGCGGGCCACCACCTGGCTGCCAGGCCCGAGGTTGTCGGGATGGTTGTTGATCAAGTTGATGACGTCGCCGAGCGTCTGAGCGCCGCTGATGTCGATATCGAGCGTCACCCCATCGTTGCGACGGATCGTAAAATCGACGCCCGGCGAATGGGACACCCCTTTGCCATAGTTCATGACGGTCAGGTAGGTGTCGGCTGTGAGAGATCGCACGCCCAACTGCGAGGCGGTACTGCCGCCGTTCTCCCCCACGCTGAAATCCGCCCCAGCCAAACGCGAGCGGATCCGGATTCCACTACCCGACGTGTTGATCTCGGCCAAAACGCTGGCGGAAGACCCATTCAGGGTGTTCAGCAGGTCCTCGACGGTCTCCGCCGACGTGAAATCGATCGTGTGAACGGTCTTGCCGTTCAGGATCTGCAAGCCCGAGGTTTTATCGAAGGTTTCCCCCGAGCCGAGAGCGGTCACCGCCCGCGCGTTCACGTTGACGAGATTGTTTCCGGCCCCGGCCTGGTCGGCGTCGTCGGTATCCAGCCGCACGTCGAAGCTGGCGCTGACCGTGGCATTGGCTCGGAGAGCGGTGACCACTTGAGCTGCCGTGGTTCCGCCGGGCTGGATGTAGACGAGCGCCGTCCGGGCGGCTGCGCCGCTGTTGCTCGTGTTGCCGCTGACAATGCCGGCGTCGGACGCTTGGATTGAGGCGGTCGGCACGTAGCCGCCGTCCACCGGGTCGGAGGAATCGTAGGCCGCCGTGAACGTCCCCTCGGCGTTGACGGCCGCAAGCACGGTTTGCACCTCTGTCGCGTTCGCCGAATCGACGCCAATCGTCAGTTTCTTCGCCGTGGCGTCGTACGAGACCTGCGCCGAGTTGCCGATGGCCCCGGCGTTGACGATCTCGATCGATACGTTGTTGAACGAAGTCCCCGGTTGGGTGGCCGAGAGGATCAGATTGTTGCCGAACCCCGAGAAGGACACGGCGGCCCGGGCCGGCAGCGCCACGTCCGTGTAAGTCACCGTTTCGGCCCCGGCCACAAGCCCGGGCGAGGCGTGCATCAGTCGGTCGTCCACGAACTGCACCGCCACCCCGTTGGCCGCGGCGCCGTTCGCGCGAGCTTGGATGATGATGTCGTTGTCGATGCCGCTCGATTCCAGGTAGCCCGTCGCCCGGCTGCCGAGCACGTCTTCGATCCGCGTGGTGCGCCGCAGCACGGGGTCGAGGTCGGTCCCAATAATCGGCGCCGTGCCGGTGCCGTTGATGTTCAAGATGCCCAGTTCGGCCGCCGTGGTGCCGGACCCGACTTCGTTGATCGCCAGATTTCCCGGTAATCCGTCGGCGAACTTGATTTCCAGTCCGACCGACGTCACCCGAGCGCGGATCGTGCGTCCCGGCGGGGCTCCCGCTTCGATCAGGTCGGCGACGTCCCCGAGCGTTTCGGCGCTGCTGAGATCGATCCGCACCGTATTCACGCCGTCCGAGAGGGCGATGCTTCCTTTGGCGACGCCGCGACCTTGGCGCAAATCGGTCAGCAGCGTGCCGCGGGTTGTGATCGGGTTGAGATCGGCAATGCCCTCGACCTGGGCCGAATAGCCGCCAAGCACTTCGCTTCCGGGTAGATTGGTGGCAAACAGCAGGTCGACGTCGGCAAAGCTGCGCAGCTCGTTCGAGTTGCCGTTGTAGAGCACTTGCTCGCCCGCGACCGTGTAGGGGGGGATGGTCGTGCGAGCACCGCCGAACAGGTACCGGCCGCGGAAGTTCTGATTGCCGACGTCCAGCAACTGGTTGATGCCGCGCTGAATCTCTTCGATGGCCGCCCGGCGGGCGCTGTCGCTGCTGATCGTGTCGGCGACCGACATCGCCGTGGAACGCAGCGAGATGAGCAGCGACGACACGCCCGAAATGGCGACGTCGGTGGCGTCGAGATACGACTGGCTCGTGTTGAGGTTGACCTTGGCCTGGGCTTTCAGCTCGAGCAGCCGCTGCAAGCTCATGGCCCGGGTGGCGGCAGGCGAGTCCTCGCTCGGCGAGAGAATCCGCCGGCCGGTGCTGATCTGCGATTGCAGTCGCAGGATGTCCAACTGGTCTCCCGCCACCTGGGTGACCAGTCGCATTTGCGCAAGCAGTTCGCTGCTGCGGTTGGTCGTTACCGGATAGATGGCAGCCATGGCGAATCCATTCTCTGTTCCGTGCTACGGCGAATCCCTGCCGCAGCGAGCGCCGCTACAACCGCACGAGCACATCGAGCATCTCGCTGATCGTAGAGATCACGCGCGCCGACGCCTGAAAGGCCCGTTGGTAGGCGATCAGCTTGACGGCTTCTTCATCGATGTTCACACCGCTTATCGCCATGTACTGCCCCTCGAGCGTCCGTTGAAAGACCCGAAACCCTTCCGCGACCGATTTGCTGACCGCGGCGCCTTGCGACATCTCGCCGCTCAGGGCGTCGTACAGATTGGCCAGCGAACGATTCGATTGCGAGCTCAGCGGCGTGCTGAGCAGATCCGAAAGCAGTTCAGCGTTCTTCGAGTCTTCTCCAATGCCGGACTGGCTGGCGGCAAACTTCGTCGGATCGGCGCGGACGACGCTGCTGACGCCGACGCTGCTGGCGCCGGTGCCCGAGAAGAACGTGTTGATGCCCAGCGCCGCCAGCGCGCCGCTCGTATCCTTCGCAAAGCTGAAGCTGACCAAGGGGTTGTCGGCTTCGATCAGCAATTGCCGGGTGGGCGTGATGCTAACTCGCAAGCCGTCGACCGCGTCCAGATCGGCAACCAGGCTATCGAGGGACGTCTCGACCCCCACACCGTGAAGGTCGACTTTGATCAGCTTGGTGCTGGTGACGCCGGTCTGCTTGTTGTAGACCTGCACCTCGAACGAGCCGTTGACCGGCGTGAACGGCAGCCCAGCGTGATCGAGCGGAACCGTCGTGTCGTCGACCGCGAATTCGCTCAGGCTGGTGGAATAGCCCGTGAGCCCCTGCCCCGATGAGTAGATCTTGTTGAACTCAAACGCCAGGGTTCGCGTGAACTGATCGAGACCGTCGAGAAACGACGTCAGCGCCGAATCGCGCGCCGTATAGAGCCCGGCGACCTTTCCCGACGTGATTCCCAGCGGAGCATCCGTCTCGGCCAGGCGGATTTCGGCAATCGACTGCCCGCGATCGTAGGAAGAGGACGCCTTGACTTTCCGGGCTGTCCCTTGGAATACGAGGTAGTCGCCGCCGACGAACACCGTGACGTCGCCGTTCTCCTGCTCGGCGGTGCGGATGTTGATCAGCTCCGACAGTTCTTTGAGAACGTTGGACCGGCGATCGCGCAGACCGACGGCGTCGCTTTTGACGATTTCGCCCCCTTCTGCGGTCACGATTTGTATGTTGAGCTTCGCGACTTCCTCAATCAGCGAATTAATTCGGTCAGCCGACGCAATAACCTCTGCGTTCAGGTCCTCGCGCAGTTGCCGGGCGTTGTCGTCGAGCCGACGGATGTCGTCGGCCAAGGTTCGGCCCTGCAGGACGGCGAGATTGCGGACCGAAACGCTTTCCGGCTGGTTCAGGATGTCCTGGATGCTGCTGAAGAAGTTGGTGAGCGAGGTGCTGAGATCGGTATCGCTGAGTTCGCCCAGGAGCGCTTCGAGCTTGACGTAGGCCCCTTCCTGCGCCTCGCCATTGGCCAAATCGCTCGTGGCGCTGCGCATGCGCTCTTCGAGAAACTTGTCGGTCTGCTGAATAATCGCATCGACCGCGACGCCGGTTCCCATCAACAGACCGCCGTAACGGACGGTCGGCGCAGGGACAACGACGATCCGTTCGCGGATGTAGCCCGGTGTGTTGGCGTTGGCAATGTTGTTGCCAGTCACCTGCAAACCGAGCTGCGACGCGACGAGCGAGTTGTTCGCAACTTGGAGCGAGCTGAATAATGACATGATCCGTCGGGCAGGCGAACGCCCGCTTTACGCGTAGTTGCTCTGTGGACTACGCCTCCTGGTCGACAAGCGAACCACGATTGTGCATCGTGTCCGTATCTCCATAGGTCGGCTGTAAGCGTCCGCCAGTGGCGATAATTTCTAATAGTTGTGACACATGTAGGAGTGCGCGCTGAGCTAGCACCCAGTTGGTGAGGCTTTGATGCTGCAGAAGCCGCATGTTGGCGGCCGCAGTCTTGGCCTGTTTGCCCAGCTTGCCAGCGGGGTCTTTGCTAACCGAGGAGGCTAGCGTGGTGACGCTGTCAGACGGCAGGCCGCGGCGTTGGGCCTCGGCGAGCAACTCGCCGCGGCGCTGATGGCACTGCTCAAGCCGCTGGCAGATCTGCTCCTCGCGAAGTTGCAGGGCTTCGATACCCTCGCAGTCGGCGGTCATCAGGCGTTCGCGCTTGGCGTCGAGCACCTGAAACAGCTCGTCCTGCACGCTCGTCAATTCATCGAGCAAGGCGGTGAGCTCCGCTTCCCAGTCGGCGCCGACGGTGACAACCGGGACAGCGACATCGGCGGTGGCGGACGCAGTGGCGGCGAAGTTCACGAGTATGCTCCAGGCAATCGGATGCTTGTGCGATGGATGAGCGAGGCGTGAGCGAGCGGGTGGATTACGAACGGGACAGCATGAACAGGTCGAACATCGGCTCGGCGAAGCGTTCGGCGGTCCGTTCCGAAAGCTTTTCGCCCATGATCTGATCGAGTTGGCCCTGGAAGACCTCTTCGGCGTGGCCGCCGTGGAAGTAGGCGGGCTTGTCGAGCGTGCTGCGCATCGACGAGAGCATCTGGCTGAAGAAGGTCTGGCCGACGAAGTCCTGGAAGGCCTCTTTCAGCTCGGGGCTGGCCGCATCTTGCTTCGAACCGCTGCCACGCAGCAGCGCGTTGAGCTGGTTGTCGGCTTGCGGCATCGAGAGACTGTGAACGTCGATCATGGGAACTGCTTTTCGCGGGTGGGGAGTTGGCTGCTTCGGGCCCGGCCGACTTGCGGCGGAATTATTCGATGATCAGCTCGCCGAACAGGGCTCGCTTGTGCTGGAGCATCTTGATGATGTCGATGACATCCTCGGCGGGGACCTTGAGAGCGTTCAAGGCGTCGACGAGGGCGGCCAGCTTGGGCTTGGTGCTGTCGCTGGGATCGAGAGCGACGAACTGGTTGATCGGATCGCCGCCGGTCTGGATCAGGCGGTTCTTGTGCATCACGGCGACGGGCCCAATTTCGACGTCGGCGCCGATGATGATGGCCCGCTTGCGCTGGTTGATGATGACCTTGGTGTCGGTTTGCGGGCGGTAGGCCCGCGTGTCGAGCAGGCGAGAGGCGAACAGGGCCGGGTTGTCGGCATAGGTCGGCGGAATCGTGACCTCGATGCGAACCTGATCGAGCGCCTTGGCCACACCCTCGGTGCCGCTCGCGCCTTGGACGGCGAAGTCGGGCTGCTGGTTGATCAGGTCTTCGATGTAGGAGGTCGAGTGGAACGAGGCGTGGTCCTTGTTCATCACCAGGTGCAGCTTGCCGTCCTGGACGAACTTGTTGTCGAACTTCGTTTCGACCTGGCAGCCGAGCGAGATGCGGCCGGTCTGCGGTTTCGTCTGGTCGTCCAGGGCGATCAGCCCTTTGGCGAGGGCATAAACCGTCCTGTCGCCGGGGACCGGGCCGTACAGCTCGGTGAGCATGAGCTGGCCGCCTTCGAGGCTCTTGGCACTGATCGCGCTGACGATGCAGTCGAGATTGTCGCCCTGCTGAGCACCGCCGGCCGGGACTGTGGCGGTGACGAAAACGAGCGCGACGTTCTTGACGCCCTTGAGTTCGTCGAGCATCACCTGGCCGGTCGGAGCAGTTGTCAGCCGGTGCCCCATCAGTTCCATGTAACGAGCGAGAGCCCGCATCGTGGCCTTGTTGTCGCCGTCGCCCGTACCGCGAAGGCCGACGACGAGGCCCATGCCGTGCAGCGTGTTTTCTTCCTGTCCCTTGATCCGGCACAAGTCGCCGATCCGCACGTCGGCATAGGCCGCGGCGGGGCTGAGCAGGGCCAGCAGGGTCAGGATGGCGGAGAGTTTCTTCATGATCGCGTTGGGCTGGAGGATCGCTGGCTTCGAGTCGGCGGATGAGTTCGCTCGGCTTAGAACGGATTGAACCGATCGAGCCAGAGGGTGAACCAGCCGCGCTTGTAGCTGTCGCGGACGTGTCCGTGCTCGCGTTTCGAGACTTCGAGGTCGGCAATGTCTTCGCTCAGGATGATGTTGCCCGGGCCAATGTCCTCGCGGCGGCAAACACCCGACAGCGAGTGCATCCAGACTTCGTCGTTGTTGATCACCTGGCGATGAGCTTCGAGCACCAGGTTGCCGTTGGGCAGCACGGCGGCGACCTTGGCGGCGATTTCAAACTTGAGCGACTCGACCGTTTCGAGTTCGCCGGTGGCCCGATAGAGCTGGTTCAGGTTGCCTTGCACCCGCTGGTCGCCGTCGGACTGCGGCGCCGGCTTTACCGACTTCAGGCCATTGAGGATCACCCAGTTGTTCAGCAGGGCGTCGTAGGTGGCGTTCTTGCGCCGCTGCATTTCCGCCTCGGAGATGACCTGGGCGCCGAGGTCGACGCGGATCGTCACAATGTCGTGGACCTTCACTTCCTTCGGCGGCGGCAGCGGGACCTCGTACCAGCTCGTGGCGGCGGGGCCGACCTGCTTGACATAGGGGCCGAACTTGCCGCTGAACAGGCTGCTGTTGGGGCCATCGTCGTCGCCACTGGCAGCCGGCAGGGCCACCACGGCGAGCACGCCGAGGGCGAGGATGGCAAACGGCGATTTGCTAGTGATGTTCATGGGGCTGCTGATGCCTCGTTTCTTAGCGCTGGGCGGGGGCTGCGGCGGGAGTCTTGGGCGACGCGACGCGGGGACCGTTGGCATAGACTTCGACCTGCTGCACGCCGACGACGCGGGCCGAAATGCGTTCGTGCGTTTCGTCGAGGTCGACCTGAATCAGCGCGCCTTCGCTGCCGTCCTCCAGGGCCTTGCCGGAGGTGGTGATCCGGATGCCTGCGGCGATCGAACGAATCGTCACCGTTTCGCCCCGGCGGACCAGCCGCGGCATCTGAACCATCTTGGCCGAGATCAAACCGTCGGGATTGATCGCCTGCGTGGCTTCGCGACCGACGACCGCGTCCAGATCGTTGATCACGCCCGATTCAGCGACTTCCGCCGACACCTGCTGCAAGGCGACGTCCTCGCGGCGAATCTTCTGGCCCCGATCGAGCTTCCGCAGGGCGACAACCGCGACGGTTTCGCTCGTCGAGATCGGCAGGTTGCCGGCGACGGCGATCGGCGAAGCCGTGTTCGTCTTGACCGAGACCGCCGCGTGGCTGGCGGGAGCAACGTTGGAGGCGGCTACCGTCGCCGGCCGATAGGCGGCGTGCGATACGGCGGGAGTCGTCGCCGCGGCTTCCTCACGCGAGTGGATTTGCACGGCGGCCGCGCCCAGGACGCGGCAATCGGCGAGGCGTTCGTCGCTGAAGGCGAGCAGCTGAGAGAGTTCCTGCGGACGGACGGTTCGCGACTTGCCGATCGCGGGGGCCGGAAACAGGGGGAGCAGTTCCCATTCGGCGACCAGGCCGGGATTCGCTTCGCCGCGGATTTCCGCGATGTCCCCCAGGCGAACCACCGAACCGGTCACGACGGCGTCGCTGCGCAGCTCGATCTCCGCCGCGTCGGCCGACCAGCCGCTGGCGACGAAGAGAGTCGCGAGGAAGAGCATTTTGAAGGACTGTTGCGTATGCATGGGCGTGATTCGCTGGGGTATCAGCTCAAGGACTAGCCGCGGCGGAGATTGGTGATGAGCTGCAGGATCTGGTCGCCCGCCTGAATGGCTTGCGAGTTGAGCTCGAACGAACGCTGCGTGGTGATCAGGTCGATGAGCTCTTGAACCGGCTCGACATTCGAGGCTTCGAGGAAGCCCTGCCGCAACACGCCGAGGCCCTGCTGGCCCGGGTTGTTGATGATCGGCTGACCGGAAGCGTCAGTCTGCGAGTACAGGTTTTCACCGAGCTTCAGCAGACCTTGCGGGTTGGGGAACAACGCGAGCTGAATCTGGTCGATCTGCGACTGCTGTGTCTGTCCCGCCTGCTGAACGATCACCCGGCCGTCGGCCGTGATCGTGATGCCGGTGGTGTCCTGCGGGAACGTGATATTCGGGATCACCAGGCGGCCTGTCTGGGCCGAGCCGACGACCAGCTGGCTGTTGGCGTTGATCGAGAAGTTGCCGGCGCGGGTGTAGTAGGTCAGGCCGTTCGGATCGGCGACCTGGATGAACCCCTGCCCTTCGATCGCGACGTCGAGCGGCCCACCCGTCTCCTGGAAGGCGCCTTGCTCGAAGCTGGTTTGCGTGCTCTGCACCCGAGCACCGAGACCGATCTGCGTGCCGACCGCCGTGTAGTTCTGGTTCTGGTCCTGAGCACCGGGGAAGGTCTCGTGACGGTAGAACAGATCTTCGAAGTTGGCCCGGTCGCGCTTGTAGGCGGTCGTGTTGACGTTCGCCAGGTTGTTGGCGATGACGTCGAGCTTCGTCTGCAGCGACTCCATGCCAGTCGCAGCGGTGTAGAGTGTTTGTACGCTCATGGGAGTCGGGCTTTACGGGTCAGGTGTCAGGTTGTCGGGGGACAGGTGTCAGTGCGAGTCGCCGTTAGGCTGGCTTGAGCATTCGGCCGATGAGGTTGCCGGTCATCGAGTCGTGGTTTTGGATCATGCGGATGTTGGTTTCGTAGCTGCGCGAGGTGGTGATCAGCTCAACCATCTCTTCCACCGAGTTGACGTCCGACATTTCCAGGTAGCCGGTGCGTACGCGGCGATCGTCTTCCGTGGCTGGCTGAAAATCGGCCGGGGGCGCCGAGAAGCTGTTGAGGCCGACCTTCAAGAAGTTCTGGGGGGCCGTGGCCTTGAAGATCGCGAGCTCGATCTGTTCGCCAGCCTGCTCGACCGTGCCGCGTTCGCCCAGCGACCAGGGCATTTCGGGATCGACCTGCACGGGGCTGCCGTCGGTCGAGAGCACCGGGTCACCGTCCGCCGAAGTCAGCACGCCGTCCTCACGCAGTTGAAAGTTGCCAGCCCGGGTGAGCAGTTGCTCGCCGTTACGTTCGACGGCGAAGAACAGGCTCGTGTCTTCGAGGGCCAGGTCGGTCGGAATGCCGGTCGGTTTGAGCGCTCCCAGGCTGAAATCGGTCGCCGTTCCCAGCAGGCGAACGCCGCCGCCGATGTCCTCGATCGCCTGCGAGCCGCGCGAGAGCATGCCACGCTCGATCGCTTCGGCATCCCGCGCTTCGAGCAACGCCAGCTCGCGCTTGAAGCCGACCGTGTCGACGTTCGCCAGATTGTTCGAGAGAATCTCCACCTTCTGATTTTGGGCGTTCGCCCCAGCGGCAGAGATGTACAAGCCGTAATACATGGCGGTTCCGAGTCCCTGGAATCGCCCCCCGTGCGGCCGCCTTAAAGCAACGGGTGTGCCGAACGCCGTTGCCGGGCGTCGATCGAGGCGTGCTAGCGAGGGAGAAGGCCGGCTTTTCCCGCACGGATTGCGTTGCCCAGCTCGATAGGTGCGTGGTTGAACCGAGGAAATCGGCGCGTGCAGAAACTGCCGAAGCGCAGAAATTGCCGGTTTCGAGAAGCAGAATCGGCGCGTCGGCTCCAAACATTCGCAGCCGGGAGCTAACTCAGGATTATGCACTCGCTAGCGGCCTAAAAAGAAAGGCGTTCGCGTCCTTCTACAATTCCTTGAAACCCCTTCCAAGGAGATTGTTTATGGAACGCGAACGCTGGTTGGAATTGTACGGCTTGGCC
>JAEZAS010000193.1 GCA_023430365.1 Planctomycetota bacterium | reverse complement strand
TCCATCACCGGCCCCGCGTCGCCATGGCGGGCCATGCGGTCGAGCTGCGCCTGAAGCTGGCGGCGGTTCTCGAGCCGATCGAGCTTGATCGTCGGATAGAGCTGCATTCCGACCGGCTTGCCGTTGGAGTAGACGTCGAAAGCGTCATACGCCTGGCCGAGGAACTTCGGTCCACCGTCGCCGCCGTTGGGCAGGTGCATGTAAGTCGGCATGCCGTTGTGCATCGCTCCCCGAACCCGGGCGATGATCGAACCAACGGCTGGATAGTCGTGCGGCAGTTCGTCCTCGAGCGACGCGCTCTTGTAACCGGTCTGAACAAACCGGGCTCCGCCGCCGTGCCCCGGATTGTCGTGAGCGACCGAGCGGATCAGCGACCACTGGTCCGCAATCTTGGCCAGGTGCGGCAGCGTCTCACAGATCTGCAGCCCGGGCACCTTGGTCGAGATGGGACCGTAGGGGCCGCGAATGTCGCGCGGGGCGGTCGGCTTTGGGTCGAAGGTCTCGTACTGCGAGGGGCCGCCGGCCAGAAAGACCAGGATGGCGGAGCGCGGTTTCTTCGCGGGCGAGCTTCCCGCCATCGCCCGCGCGGCGAGCAGGCGGGGCAGCGTCAGGCCGCCACTGGCGAGGGCTCCGACTTGGAGAAACGTCCGCCGCGAGACTCCATCGCAATAGCGACCGCCACGACCCAGGATCGTCAGCATGTTCCACCCGCCTCGCTGGAGACGAAATATCGGAGCCTGCTTATCTTATCGGCCGCAATTGCGGAAATGAATCCCTTCGCCGCAACCGCTCGCCGTTTTCCGCTGCTGCCGTCTGCCAGCTCCGGCCCGCCGTTTGCTTTCCGCTTCGAGCGAACCCTTCAACCTGGAATACCTATGACCGTTGGCCCCGCATCCGTTACGACCAACTCCGTCGCCGCCGCTCCCGAGGACCTGCCCGACTACGCGCTGCAGATGGAGTCGTTCCATCGGGCCTTCGCCGCCGAACTTCGGTCGGCGATTGCCACGCTGCCGCTCGCTCCGCAAATGAAGGTGCTCGACGTCGGCTGCGGCGATGGCTTCTATACCGGGCTGCTCGCCGAGCGGCTGGTCAGTCCTGGCCGAGTGGTCGCCCTCGACATCGATCCCAACTTTCTCGCGGTCGCTCGCCGCAATCCGGCGCTGCAGGAAGCTCGCTGCGAAGCCGACTTCGTCCAGGCCGACCTGGCCAGCTTGCCCGACGAGTGCCAGAACTGCGACGTCGTCTGGTGCGCTCAAAGCCTCTACAGCCTTCCCGAGCCGATCGCCGCCCTGCGCCATATGGCGGCCGCAGCCCGGCCCGGCGGCATCGTCGCGGTGCTCGAGAACGACACGCTGCATCAATTGCTCCTCCCCTGGCCGATCCACCTGGAGATCGCCGTGCGAGCCGCCGAGTTGCTTGCCTTCTCGCAGGAGTCGCACAAACCGAGCAAGTACTACGTCGGCCGGCAACTCCCCGCCGTGTTCGCCCAGGCGGGGCTCGAACCGCTCGGTTTTCAAACCCAATGCATCGACCGCCAGGCTCCGCTCAGCCGCGACCTCGAAAACTTCCTCCAGTCCTACCTCGAACGGATGCACGAGCGCGTCAGCCCACACATCGACCCGCGCTTCGCCGACGAGCTGCGCCAACTGAGCGATCCGGCGAGCGAGCAATACTTGCTGCGACAGGAGTGGTTCACCGTGAGCTGCGTGAACGTCCTCGTCTGGGGCCGTCGGCCGCTGGAATAGCCCGCCCGCCAGCATGCTCCGCCGTAGCTGAATTCGCCAGAATTCAGACAATCGCAGCGTCCACTCGCAGGACGTCTGAATTGTGGCGAATTCAGCTACGGTTATTGCTCCGCTACGCCGATCGTTCCGCTCCGAGCGCTTAGGCCAGCGCCTTCTTCGTCCGATCGACGATCGGATTGTCGTTCCCGCCGCTGCCGCGGAGGTTGAACACGCTCGCCGCCAGGAACCGGTCGCGCCAGGCAGGCGAGACGTGGAAGTAGTCCTCCAGCACCGCCGAGCTGAACTTGTAGTCGTGCGAATCGCGACCCTTGAGGAACACCATCACGCGGGCTCGCTGCATAAAATCGTTCGGCGAGTCATGTTCCCGGGCGTAAGCCAGCGTCTGTCGTGCGGCGGCCATCCGGTCGCTGCTGATCGTGTCGAAGATATGGTCGAGTGGATCACCTTCGGTCGACGACATATCGGCTGGCTGCAACTCGGTGATCTTCGTCTCGCCGACCTTGCCGCGACTCTGCATCGACTCGCGGAACATTGGCAAAAACGCCGCGTTCTGCAGCAGCACCAGCCGGCGCGTCTCGTCGCTGGCCGCGGTTTGATAGGCGTAGTGCATCGCGTTGGTGGTCGTGAGCGTATGCAAACCCACGATTCCCGGCTGACGCATCAGCATTTCGCCCGAGCCGACCAATAGCGCGTCCCACACGCTCTGCGGCGAGACGCCCCGGTTGAGCATTTCGATCGTCTGCTTGCACAGGTCGTCGGAGCTGCCCGAGTACAACGTGCCGAGCAGTTCCTTCGTGGCCGCTTCGTCGAGCTTGCCGTCGCGCCAGTCCTCGCGAATCTCCTTGATCCGCGATTGGTTCTCGCGATAGGGACGGTCGGCCTTGAAATCGTTCTCCGCCGGGTTGCCGTCCCCTTCGTGCGCGAGCATGGCGTAGGCCAGCGACCGCAGCACCGGTTCGGAATACTGCCAGCCGATCATGTCGAGCGTGCGCCAGGCGTTGGCGACGTAGATCGCCTTGTGGCCGATCGAGCGATAGTCGCGCGAGCCGTACCGGCTGAACATGTCGAACAATTCGTCGCTGCTCGACGAGCGAGCCAGGGCCGCGGTGGCCACGTCGGCCTTCTCCTCGTCCCAGCGGTCCATGGCTTCGATGAACATCTGCCGGGCCTGATGGGCCGGCGGCACCTTCGATTCGTCCACCGGCGCCATGGTCCAGTTGTTCTCGCGCACATCGCGAGCCTGCGAATCCTTGAAGTAGTCGAGGGCCCAGAAGATCGGCAGCCAGCGCTGATCGTCGGGCGAAGCCAGGCTGGCCAGATGGGCGGAGTTCACGACGAGCACCGCGTGAAACTTGAAGCCGACGCTCGGCCGGGGCTGCACGTTGCGTACGCCTGCGAGCAGCAGCGCCGCCACCACCTCACGGTAGCTCGTGCCACCGCGGATGCGATCGGCCACCTTGTCGAGCAACTGCTCGCGCGGTGTGTCTTCGATCAGTCGGACCAGCGGCTCGATGTCGCTCGAGAAACGCACGATCTTGGCGTCCGGCCTGGCGTCGTCCGCCGAAACACGCGGCAGTCCCTGCAGAAAGTCGATCTGCTGCAACGCGGCGAGCACCGATCCCGCGGCGGCCGATTGAAGAAGGGTTCGTCGTCCGAGATTCGTGCGCATGCTTCCGCCTCCTTAACCCTAACCCTGGAGAACCAAGTCCGCCTTCACTGTACGCCCGCCAGCAGCCACAAGCCAGCCATCAGCCGGCGGGTGTGATCCGCCAACTAAAGTAGTCCGCACACTCCGTG
>JAEZAS010000192.1 GCA_023430365.1 Planctomycetota bacterium | reverse complement strand
GGCCACAACCACCTCGCGGCCCATTACCTGCCGCTTGAGATGGGCGTCGGCATTGTCCTCTCCGGTCGGGTTGTGGTGGTAGCGTTTGGTCGAAGGGTCGAATGGGGCCAAGTTCTCCAGCCACACTTCATAGTCGTGGTGCAGCCCGCTTTCGTTGTCGTTAATGAACACGGAAGCGGTGATGTGCATGGCGTTTATGAGCACGAGGCCATCAGCCACTCCGCTCTCGCGGACGTACCGCTCAATCTCTTTATGGATCGAAACGATCGCCCGCCGCTCGGGCACATTCATCCAGATTTCTTTGGTCAGTGTCTTCATGGTGTCCCAGGTTGCGATTTGTCGCGACGGTCTACGGGTAACCAGCCAGGGAACCTCACCGGGCACAGACAACCCCAATGTGCGGCTGGTAGGCGACCTGTAGCCGGACGTAGACCACCGTTCGCATTGTCGATGTTGTCCCGACTTTAACTTAGCCGGGGCTAGGTTGTCATCGACGGGTGGCAACCGAAAGGTGGGACACCCTTGCCCACTTGCCCCAGGCGTTTTCCAAGGGCCACGGAAAGGGCGTGGAAATGAGTAAACCGAATTTAGAGCGTGGCAAGTGCAAGAAGCGCGAGCTATCCCCGAGGTCGCAGGAGTACAGCGACCAGTTGTTCATGGGTACGTTTGTGAGGATTCCAATGCCGTACTGGCAACTCATGACAGACAGTGAAGCAAAAGTCCTCGCCTACCTGTGGGGACTGCGAGACATGTACGAGATGACGGAACAGCTAACAAGGAGCGGAGAGTTCTTCTGTACAGCCAAGACTATGGAGGCAGCCTTACAGATTCCTCGCAGCACCCAGCACCGCATCCTCAAGAGCTTAGAACTGCGTGGTTACGTGAAGGTCGAGACGAGGGGCATGCCTGCGAAACGTTTCATTAAGATCAATCGCTGCTTGATCGTGGCGGACGTTGCTGCAACGTACAGCACGGACGCTGAACTGATCAAACGATTTCGGAGCAACCCCCGCTTCCAACGCAAAGAGCGAAAGAAGCATCCGACGTGGGGACAGTTTGGGTGAACGATGTCCCATCCTGGGACGTACCCCTGTGTCCCAGGATGGGACATTAGTTGTCCCGCAGGTGGGACATCACTGTGTCCCACAGGTGGGACATAAATAAATAAAAACCAAATAAGAGGAGTACAAGGAAACCGAGGTTCTGACGAACCTCGGTGCTCCTGTTGTTTTAATCTGTGATGGACAAAGTCACCTACGACTGGTGAACAACCAATCCTCTGCCAATAACGGCTTCCAAATCTTGCCGTGCCTTGGGTGAGCTATCTGCTGGACCAAAGTTAGTGAGTGCGAACCCCGCCCTTGCTGTACCCGGCCCTAAAGTGAAGTTCTGGTCGTCCACCCACAGGTTTCTATCGTGAATGTCTGCCGCATTGACCTGTACCAACTGATAGTTTTTGAACTCCTGCCGGGCCAAGTCCGAAACTGGCGTCACGTGCCGGACCCCGTAAGTCGCATCACCTTTCGTTGTAACTAATCGGACCTCCACAGTGCGAGGAACTGTCCTTAGGAACAGCGGAAAGAAGTCCTCGTGGAGATAACGGTCAAAGTAGTAGAGCCGAGTGTTGACCACTGCCAACGCCTCGCGGACCCGCAAGTACGAAGTGAAAGGTGTATTGGCCTCGAATAGAACGGGCTCCCAACCGACCGGAATAGAGTCTAGCAGGTGAAAGAAGCGGTCAGTCGCATTCTGCAGCATCATCTTTGTCTCCAGTTGCAACTGCGCGGGGTCGTTAGCCAGGGTAGGCATTCGGGATTGTACGTCTCTCCGAAGCCGCTCCGGAACGTGTGCAATATCGCTCCACTCTGACATGAACACGACATCATGCGCGAATGTGGCAAATTGTTTAGCAGCACCCCGCCAAGCGTTGTCGCCGGCCAGCACCTTTGCAATCGCCAGTCGATAGTCATGGAGCACTGGCGGGACATTTCGCTTAGCCAACTCTTCGAACGGCTGCATCAATATCCCAAACTCGCGGATCAACTGGTCCCGCTGCTGTGCTTTCTCATTTCTCATTCGCACGCAACCTCTCTGGTACGCCGGGTCGTCGAGTTGGCAGTGTATCCATTCACGGCCGATCAGCACTTCAAACTTGATCGAAAACGGGTGCTCAGCGGAAAAATTCTAGAAATTTTTATCCCTCTAGCCGGCAGAGAGTTACGTCAAAACTCATCAAGAAGATAGACGCAAACTGCCTCGGGTACGGAGCGCGACTTCCGATTATATAGAGGCCCCTCAACGAAAGGAGCCAACCCAAAACGGTAACCATTACCGCTATGAACACCATGCCACGAGGACCACCATGAACAAGCTCATTCCCATTCCGAGAGAGATTTACGTCACGCCCGAGGTCGAGACCCTGACCGCTGAGGTGAACAAACTCCACCGGAGGATCTCAAAGAAAGCTCGGGCGATGCTGGACCTGTACGCTGAGGCCGGTTTCAAATTGCTCGCTATCAAGAAACAAATCGGGCATGGTTGCTGGTCCAAGTGGTTGGATAATCATTTCTTAGCATCCAGGGAAACCGCCCGAGCCTACATCCGAATCGCGGAGAACTGGGACAACCTTCAGACGATGCTGAAACAGGCAAAGCGAAAGGGCAAGCAACTGGGACTGGCCCAAGCACTAGCCCTGATTCGAATCGAGCGGAATGAGCAGATTGAGCAGGAGAAGTATTTCAAAGAGCCTCGGACTCCGCTGCCAAACCTTGAATTGCTTGAAGTGATGGAAGCTCGCCGGTCGCTTGGCCATTGCCTCACCAACACGCTCAAAACCTGGGAACGAGATGAAGTGGTGCTCTTAGGTCGCCACTCGCGGGGGAACAATAGCCGCGTCCTCCAGCACTGGCTGGACAAACTCAAAGACGAACTTAAACCGATTGCGAGCCTGTTTGTTGAGGCCGAAAATCATCGCGACACTGCTGAACCGAATAGTCAGGTTGATTACCGCAAATGGATTCTTCATCACCTTGGTGACGACGCTGAGCTAACCGAATTGCAGAAGGAACTGCTCGATCGCAACTTCCCAGAAGACTGTCCGTTTGTAGATACCACGACACACGCCAAAGAGCTGGAAGCGACAGATCAAATCTTAGGACTGGTTCCCTGTGGCGACACGAAAGTGGAGAAAGCCGTCCCAGCACGCGATCTCTACAAGGGATCAGGTTTCAAGTGTGCTGCTCGCTGGGCACAGAAGAACTGCATCCAGTGGTTTATCTTGTCCGCAGAGCATGGGCTGCTGCCTCCAGACAAGGTAACCGAGCCGTACGACACCTATCTCCCCAAGCTTTCGAAAGAGGAGCAACGGGCTTGGGCGGAGAAGGTACGAAAGCAACTAGCCGGGATCAAACTGCCGCTCGTTTACCTTGGCGGCAAAGACTACTTGGAAATCCTCAACGCCGGACAATCCAAACTGCCCATCATCGACCTGTTCAAAGCAATCGAAGTTTCCAACCGTGGCAAACGAGCAAGCTGGCTCAAGCACAATCCCAAGCTCACAAACGAACTGAGGGAGAAGCTGGGGCTACCACTGAAAACAACTGCCAAAGTGGATAAGAAAACCATCGCGAAACCAACGAAACACAAACAAACCAAACAAACAACACCCACCCAATAGGTCTAGCTCCACAAGCACCACGGCTTACACCACCCCACGTAAACACCCCGGCATTTCCCTCCCTACACCCCACAGGGAAAGTAACAACACGCTTTTACTCTCTGGAAAACCCTACCAGAGAAATTGGAGCAAATCGGGATCGCGCTTAACCGGAAAGCCGCCTACCCTGGGTCTACCGGCTGGACGCTGTGTCTGGCCAGTAAACACCAGGTCAAGGGAATCCACCATGTCCAAGAAAGCCGCCACCACCACCAAGAAACCAACCGCCAAGAAGTCGACCAAAAAAGAAGTGGTGACCATTGGCATCGACACCGTGCCGGACACCACCAAGCCGGCCAAGCAACCCAAGGCCGAGAAAGCAACCAAGCAGCCCAGTCGAAAGGAACTTGTCTGGCGAGCCTGGACGAAGGCGGAGGACAAGTCGCCCAAGCAAGCCGAGGCGATTCTGGCGAAGGCGAAGGTGACTGGTATCCAGTTGAATACTGTGCGGGGTTGGTTGTCGGCCTGGAACAACGGTAAGAACCTGCCGGGGTGTGCGAAGAAGTAACCCGGCCACCACAACCTGCGAACCACTGGGCCAAGGGCGAACCCCTTGGCCCTTTTTGTTGACCCGTACAACCCGCCTGGGCTGCTGTGTACGGCGATTGTTGTGGTTTGGGGGTGTACCGGGGCCACCTGGGCCAAGAACACCCCTGTAGCGGCCCCTGGGGAGCCCTAGGTGTAAAAGGTGTGTATTCGAAAAAATCCCACCACACCAAGTACCAGCCTGCCGGCATTTCCACTGTGACGGAAGTGTAAACCCCCAACTAAAAACCCAGGATCGCCAGTTCGTGGAAGACAGGCTTACAGTGGGCCAACCGTTACACGTCCCAACCCACAGGAGCCCTCGTCGTGTCAAAACATGTTGCGATTTACTGCCGCGTCTCCACCAAGCAGCAAGACATGCGTAGCCAGGAACCAGACCTCGAACGCTGGGCCACAGCACAGGGCCAACCTGTGAAGTGGTATCGCGACACCTTTACGGGCAAGACGATGAACCGCCCAGGTTGGAACAAACTCGAAGCCGCTATCCAAAGGGGCGAAGTGGCAACCGTGGTGTGCTGGCGACTGGACAGACTGGGCCGTACAGCCAAGGGGCTCACCGCTCTGTTCGATGACTTGCACAAACAGAAAGTCAACATCGTCAGCTTGCGAGAGGGGATCGACCTCTCCACACCAGCAGGCCGCATGGTGGCAAACATGCTCGCCAGCGTTGCACAGTTCGAAACAGAGTGCCGGGCTGAGCGAATCCTTGCCGGCCAAGCTGCTGCCCGTGCAAAGGGCAAGCGCTGGGGCGGAAGTAAGAAAGGAAGGCGTCTGTCAGTCACCAAGGAACAGGTGGCAACCGTCCACCGTATGAAAGCCGAGCGGGCCAAGATTGCTGCGATTGCTCGGGCCACAGGGCTCACCCGGCCCACCGTCTACAGGCTGCTGGGTGAGGCGAGCTAGTTGGAAGCTACTGGTTGTGGGCGGCTCGCCTGCGGGTAGTGGACCGATTATGTGTTGCTGGCTCGCGATAACGCTTCTTGGTAAATCGAAATCAGCTCATCTATCGTCGCCTCGGCATCCAAGCCGCTCGCAAGCATGGCCGGGGTTGGACACGCGGACCCAACATCCCAGCCACGGGCTTTTGTCGCTTCAAAGAGTTCTGGCCCTTGAGTAACCAAGCCGCAAACCGTGCAGGCAAGATAAAACCCGCCCAAAAAGGAAACTGCCGTCTCGACCGTGACAGGCTGGATGTACATGGGCTTCCGCTGCCGAAACGACTCCAGAATCGCGATGGATTTTTGCTTGGCGTCCATGCGGGCATTGTAGGCGACTCCCAGGCCCCCTACCAACAGGCGGTAAATGGTTGAGTTTGTTCGTATTAGCGGCCATCGGGTACGACACAACCACGGTAGAACAACCGAGAAACGAGTAAGAAATTTTACAATCGTCGTAGCCAAGCGAGTTGTGGATGGCCTAACCCTGGTATTGAGTTCGCCTCACCGAGGACAAACCAATGCCAGACCGCGACGACATCCGCAAAGCCCGTAAGCGTGAAATCTCACTCTCGAAACGCTTCAAGCCCAAGTTCTGGCAAGAACAGGACAACCGGGTCGCGGTGGTGAAAGAGATTCGCCGCCGGGTGAAGGCCCTAAAGCAAGACACCGGGGCCGACTCTTATCAAAAAGAGTTGCTGTGCGAGCGGGCCGTATTTCTGGCTCTGCAGCTTGAGACGATGGAGTGCGACGCCATCCGGGGTAAGAAGCCTTTGGATTTTGCTGTCTTCACGCAGGCTGTGAATGCTCTCTCGGGCCTGCTTACCAAGCTCGGTCTAGATCGGAAGGTCCATGAGGCTGGCGGTCTGAAAGCCTTCTTGGAGGACCGGGCATGAACATTGTCGAGGCCATCAAAGAACCCGAACTGTTTCGCCCCTTCCTGGCTGACAAGGATGGCAAACTCGACTCTTGGAGAGGATGGATAAATGCTCTGAGAGTCGTATATGGCTTGCCAACTACCCGCTCGGGGCACGATTTAATCCGCCAATGCACTGGACGAGACCCCGCGCTACTTCCTGCGGCAGGCTTTAGCACGGTTCTCCTTCTCACCGGACGCCGGAGCGGAAAGTCGCGGATCGCGGCCACCATTGGTGCTTACGAGGCGGTGCTGGCTGGCCATGAGAAGAAGTTGGCCAAGGGGGAAAAGGGCGTCGTGGCGGTGTGCGCACCAACGAAGCCACAGGGCCGCATCGTCAAAGACTACCTGCGGGCCATCCTTGCCACACCCATCCTCAAGCCAGTTGTGGCAAACGAAACCAAAGACGGCTTCCACCTGCGAAACGGCATCCGTATTGAAATCCTGGCCGGTGACTTTCGGACCGTTCGCGGCTACTCGAATGCCTGCGTAATCATCGATGAAGCGGCTTTCTTCGGCGTGGATGATGACGCCAAGATCAAAAGCGACACCGAGCTTGTGCGAGCCATCAAGCCGTCGCTCGCCACCCTGGGCGGAAAGCTAATTGCCATCTCGTCCCCTTATGCTCGCAAGGGCTGGACCTGGAAGACCTACGAAAAGAACTGGGGCAACGACAACGGCACGGCCCTGGTGTGGAACTGCCCCAGTCGAACACTCAACCCGACCTTGCCCCAGAAGGTGATCGATGAGGCGATGGCCGAGGACAAGCAGGCCGCTCTTAGCGAGTACATGGGAGCGTTTCGTGAGGATTTGACGGACTTCATCTCCAGAGCGGTCGTAGAAGGGTTGGTACAGAAAGACCGGGCGGAGTTGATGCCACGCAATGGAATCAAGTACTGGGCATTCGCCGACGTCTCAGGAGGCAGGGGAGATGATGCGGCCCTGGCGATTGCCCACAAGCAGGGCCGCAAGGTGGTACTTGACCTGATCCGCCGCTACCGCCCACCGTTTTCGCCCTACGAAGTCTGCGGCGAGATGGCTCAGCAACTCAAACGCTTCGGCATCAAGCGACTGGTTGGAGACAATTACGCCGCAGAATTTGTAAAGAATTCTTTTGAAGCGTGCGGCATCCGCTATGAGCGAGCGGAGAAGAACGTGTCGCAACTCTATCTAGAACTGCTGCCCCGGCTGTGCAGTGGTGAGATCGAACTGCTCGACGATGAAACGCTCATTAACCAGCTTACCAGCCTCGAACGCCGCACAAGATCGGGTGGTAAGGACATTATTTCGCATCCAAGGGGCGGCCACGACGACGTTGCCAATGCCGTGGCCGGCGTTTGCGATGTGGCCTTCGCTGCCAAGTCCAAGGTCGGAGTCTTTTAAGGAGAGAACCCATGAGCTTTCAAAACGCCCACGCCCGAGCACGCGAACACTTCGACATTATCCACGGTGCTGACTGCGTCGGCATCAATGGCACGTTGTACTACCGCGACGGTGCTCGGATGGGACAGTCTGCCTATGGCGACATGCTCGAACCACCGACTGACTCGGCCGAGTTGGCAAAGATGCAGATTGTGTACTTCCGCGAGCGGCTTCGCCGTGCGGTGCTTGAGTTCGACGAGTTAAAGCGACAGCTCGCTTCGCAGGCCCACGCTAGCCGCGACTGGGGCTTTCCGCCACCGCCTGATTCGGAACTGGAACGGCTCAAGTCGATGCAGCGTGGCGTGCAGGAGCTTCGTGCCCAGCTTGAGGCAGTAGAGGAACGTCTGCGAGTCGCCACGCCGGGGGCTAATGGCGCCAGGCTCCAAGCAACTGAGAACGCGGCCCGGTGCGACGAGTTCGCAAACTCGATTGCACACATCCAAGTCTAGAGACCCAAGCCTTAGCCCAACGCGGAGGACTGTCCATGTTTGTAACCCTCAGACGAGTGAACCCCGAATTGCTGGTCGGCACGCGAGCCGACGGGTCGACGTACTCATTTCGCGGCGTCAAATCCTATGTGGATTGCTGCGAGAAGGAGCAGCGAGCCCAACTCGTCAAAAACACGTCGTCCAAGCTCGTTCGCAACCAGCCGCCAGCCGAAGAGGACGCGCCGCTGGCGATCCCTGTAATGAACTTTGATCCCATCCAGCACACCAATCCAATTGCCGGCCTGCCGGACACCGACGAACCCAGCCCTTCGTACTTCGGGGCCGCCGGTGCCCCAGTTGGTAACGAAGACGACCAACCACTCGTGCCCCCGGTTATGAACTTTGACGCCCCTACACAACGGCCTCTTGGGGGTGTCCATAACGAAACGGTTCGTAACCGGGGCACAGGTGGACAAAGCACCGTAAACAGCAGCCACGGCGACGACAGCGAGGCATTACCGCTGCCGCCCACAACCTTTTAGGCGTGACGTTGAAGGTGAGGGCGGTACGGCGAAGGCTCCTTGTCTTCCAGGCGGTGGACAAGGAACTCGCCGGCTGCTGTGAGGTAGGTGGCTGGCTCCGAGATCCTTTCCAGTTCACTGTGCCAGATCCATTGAGAGCAGCAGTCAACCGTCCCGCGATTTGACCTTCGTAGCGCCTCGTTGGTAGACAGGTAACAATTAAAAGCAGTTTGGGGGCGGCACAGCGAGTAGCTACGCTGGGCAATTCCTTCTCGACCGGATGGCCATGCCGCCCCCGCTTTTAGTTTCAGTTCAGCGGTCGAGAGAGGTCGAGATATGTCTAAGAAGCAAAAGCAACTTCGTGCAGTGGGCTACTGTCGTACCTCTTCGACGGCACAGAAGGACAACACCTCCATACCCAACCAGCAGGAAGCAATTCGACGCAAGGCCGCCTCGGAGGGGTGGAAGTTCATCGAGTTCTACATCGACGAGTCCAAGAGCGGAAAGAGCATTGCCGGCCGTCATGATTTCCAGCGGATGATGCGGGACGCTGCCAACGGGCTTTTTGACGTCGTCGTATCCTACGATGTGAAGCGTTTCGGTCGCGATGGGGTCGACATTATCACCTCTGCCAAGACTTTGCACTCGGACTTCGGAGTTGAGGTGGTGGACTGCTGTGGCACGCACGACAGCCGTGGATCGAAGATTACAAACTGGTTGCATGCAGCCGTCGCGGAGGAGGAACGCGACACCATCAAGCGTCGCACTTACATGGGCAGAGTCGCCACCGCTAGGCAAGGGAAGCCAACCGGCCCGCCAAGCCGCTACCCGTTTGGCCGACTATGGGACAAGGAGCAGCAGAAGTGGTATCTGGATCGCGACAAAGCGGCAATGATCAAAGACATTGCCAAGCGATACCTAAAGGGAGAACGACTTGCCGACTTGGCTCAGCAGTACAGGGTAAACCACTCCAACTTGCACAAGGTCTTGATGGAACGTTCGGGTACGGATTGGGTGCAGCATTTCAACGACCGCGAACTCGGATGGGATGAGGAAGTTGTAATCAAAGTACCGCCGCTGCTTGACGCTAAGACGATTGCTGCCCTTCACGCGAAGGCAAAGGCCAACAAGACCTATCATGGCGTCCCGAAATACGAGTATGTCCTTAGCGGTCTAGTCTACTGCGGCCATTGCGGCTACCGGATGCAGTGCCAGACCAACAAGAACGGCCACCATTACTACCGCCATCCGTGTCGCAACGGAGGTGGCAAAGAGTGTACCTGCCGCCCTCGCCCCTGGGTTCGCGCCGATGAACTGGAGCGAGCCGTGATCGATCTCGTGCTTGACTTCTACGGCAATCCTACTGCCGTTCAGAAAGCAATGGACAAGGCTATCCCCAACCGTGAGAAGTTGCAGGAATTGGACGAACGCGAGGCCCGCATCGAAAAGCAACTCGCATCGGTGAGAAAGCGAACGGATCGCATTGTTGCGGCCATTGGGGACAACACCATGTCGCAGCAAGTGGCGAAACGGACGTTGGATGGCTTGGTCGAGGAAGAAACTAAACTCAATTCGCAGTTGTCACAGCTACGGTCGGAGCGTGCAAGTGTGCCATCCCCGGAACTGGTCAAATTGACAGCCGACCACTTCGTCGCTCGGCTCGGCAAGACACTTCGATACTCCAATGCTAAGAAGGTAATCGAGCGACAACGGTTACTCACATCAGATGGCCTGACCTTCAAGGAGAAACGCGATCTGGTCAAGGAGGCGTTTCAAGGCGTGGCATTGGACGGGAAGGCGGCCGGTGTATACATTTTCGCGATCGACAATCAGTCCAACCACCGTCGAAAGCTATGGCGTTTCAAAATGCTCGGAAACGTCGCAATCGACGGTGTTTTTGGCAAGACTGAGTGTGTTAACGAATCCGCTGCGTGTTCACCAGCACCAGCCCTTCTTGCACGCCGCTGCGCTCGACGGCTGACTCGACCTGGCGGGTGATGTTTACAAAGCCCATGCGCGACGGGACGTTGAACCAGAGTTCTTCTCGGAGGTGTTTCATGGATAATCAGAACAGCGGGCTTTGTCGGCAGAGTGCGATGCTTGGCTCTGACATTGACTGCACTTTAGAAGGAGAGCGTGCTGTCGTCGCCCTCGCGGTTTCGGTACGACGAAATGGGGACGGGCCGGAATCTTGACTGAAAACGACCGGGTTGAACTCATGCGTGGGGAATTAGTCACGAAGATGAATATCGGCCCTGGCCATGCGTCACCAATCAATCGCTTTAACGAACACCGCAGCGGTAACCCAGCTTCAAGCCGATTGCTCCAGAAACTCCTTGAGCACGACCGCGCTATTGCGCTGCTCGTCGTGAGCGGCGTAAACGAATGTCACCGGCCCTTCACCTGTGCGATGCTTTAGCAGCAGGAGCAAGTCACCCTTCTTCTGAAGCTCCGAGCGGTAACGGCGCCGGAACAATTCCCACTTTTCGGGGTCGTGGTTGAACCATTTTCGCAATTCCGTGCTGGGTGCGAGCTCTCTCAGCCACAAATCGATCGCCGCCTTCTCCTTGCCGACGCCGCGCGGCCAAAGCCGTTCGACCAGGATTCGTAGCCCGTCCCGTTTGGCCGGGCTGTCGTAGACGCGTTTTAGTTTAATCATGCGGCGTCGAATGCGTTCCTGACGCGATATTTCATTTTTCCAGTTTGTGATCCGCTGGCTTCAGGCCCGGCTGGAAGCCGTTATTGCGGAACGGGCGGGGCTCGTACTTGCCGACGATTTCGACATTGGACTTCTCGGGAATCTGGTCTTCCATCCCCAGGCACCAGTAGGCGGCGTTGACGAACAGCCGGCGGCTCCCTTCGGCGGTCAGGTCGGTTGCGGCGCCGAGCGTGGAGGTGAAGACGCGTCCCTTCTTGCCCGATTCGGCCTCATACGTCTTAGTCCAGGCGATCGGCATCATCGGGTCGTTCTTCGGGCCTTCGAGCGGCTCGTCGTCGAACTTCATACCCTTGAGCACCTGGCCGAGCACGATCGGTTGGCTGTCGCCGGGGAGCGGCAGGCGGACGCCATAGACGTCGCTGGGGCCCCAGATATCGCCGTCCTTGATGCCGCGGACGATCGGATGATCCTTGGCCTCGGGGGCGATGATGCCGCGCTGGCTCTGCGAACCGTGGGCTCCGTGGTGATTGATCCAGGTTTCGCCCAGGACCTGCCGGCCGAAGCCTTGCTTGTAGTCGTCGCCGCCATAGGTCCAGCCGTATTTGGCGAACTTGCTGTCCTTCGGAATGTTGAAGGCGTGGGTGGCCGTGCGAATGCCGAAGACCGGCTTGCCGGTTTCCAGGTAATCGACGATGTGCTGCATCTGATCGTCGGGCAGGTTGCGGAACCGCGTGAAGATGATCATCAGATCGGCGGTCTTCAGCGCCTCGAGCCCCGGAATGTTGCTGGCGTTCGGATTGATCGTGCCGTCCTTCGGATCGATCGCGAATAGTACAGTGCACTTGAAGCCGTGACGCTTGGCCAGGATCTTGGCGATCATCGGCAGGGCTTCTTCGCTGCGATACTCCTCGTCGCCCGAGACTAGCACGATGTGCTTGCCCTTGCCGGGGCCATCGAAGCCGTCGTAAACGACGCCGGCTTCTTCGGCGAAGACGATGGAGGCTGACAGAGCGACGATGCCGCAGAGAGCAAGCGAGAGGATTCTAAGATTCATGGTGTTTGGATCTGGTTCGTTTGGCTATTGGGTCGAATCAGGTTCAAGGCTTGATCGAGAAGCAGCAGCAATTGGGGTCCGAGCACCTGCTCGGCCTCTGTGAACTGACGATGCTCTCGTAGTTGTGCGAGCGCCACGTGGCAGGCCGACACAAAGGCGGCAGCGCTCGCCGATTCATCCATCGGGGCAGGATCGACATTCTCTCGAAGCTGCAGCAGCGACAGCAACTCTTGCCGGCACCGCTCACGGTCTTCCGGATCGATGTCCTCGATCGCTTCGAGCTGATGGAAAGCCTTCTCCGCCAGATCGAAGTCGATTCGCTGCGACATGGGTCGACGCCTACTTCTTGGCTTCCCACTTCCGCTGGCTCGTTTCGTCCGCCGTTGGAAAATCTTGGGGAATCTTCGTCGTCACTTTTCCCGTGGCGGCCCATTCGGCGCCGCGGACGAGCGTCGTGATGAAGCCGACACATTCTTGCGAGTTGTTGCCGTGTCCCATCGGAGTGTGGAACACCCGGCCTTTGCCGTACTCGATGGTGAACAGCATCGGCTCATGTCGGCCGGAGCCTCCTTTGGCCTTGTCCGCGTAGGCGGTGGCCAGGATGTGCATGTTTTCGCCGGGGCCGCGGAGCAGGTCGTAGAGTTCGTCCTGCACGTGCATCCACTCGCGCGGCATGCCCTTGGTGATCGGGTGCTCGGGATCGCGGACGACGATCGAGAACGGATGCTGCGGGCCGTGGTGGCCGCCGCTGCCGGGCGATGAATCGCGGATCACCTTGCCTTCGCTATCGACGAAGACGTACGGGCCGGACTTTTCGTTCCGCCCACCCCAGCCGCCGAGTCCGATGGCCTCGTTGTACTCCTTCCAGTCGCCGAACGAGTTGTTCGCGGCATGGACGACGACGAATCCGCCGCCGTTTTTCAAGTAGTCGATGAACGCCTGCTGCGTTTCCTTCGGCCAGTCGGCGCCGTTGTAGTTGGAGACGACCACGTCGTACTTCTTGAAATCGGGCTTGAAGCTCTCGTCGGTTCCTTTCGGAGCGGTGGTGACCACGTCGACCTGGAACAGGCCGCTCTCCTCCAGGTACGATTTCATCATCTGAGTCGTCTGCGGCCAGTTCATGTGGTTGTTCTGGCCGTCGATAATCAGCGCTTGAAGGGCTGGCTCGGCGGCGAAGGTTGTCGCGGAACAAAGCAGCGCAAACAGCGAAGCAAACCAGAGCGAACGAAGCATGCGGCGACTCCCGGAGAGCGTGTTGGCGGGGGGCCAAGGGGCTGGTATTTGGCCGCCAGTTTAGTCTGCCGCGCAGCGAGAAGAAAGCAGCGCGATGCGGGGGGCGCGGAGGCAAGGAACTGCGATCGCCAGGATTCAGGCCGGGGGATTCGGCTGCTGCAAGAATTCGGTGTGCGTCGCTACTTCGATCGGTTCTTATCGAGAATGGCCAACAGGATCACCACATAGGCCGCCAGGCGAACCCAGTAGACGAAGTGGTGTTCTTTCATGTCGCCGTAGATCACCATGGCGACCCGGTTGATGGCGAGAATCCAGAACGCCAGCGCGAACAGCGCGAAGAACCGATCGCGGGTCTTGCGCCAGAAGCGAAGGAAGAACAGGCCGGCTACGACATGCCCCATCGCCACCGCGCCGATAATGAACATGTCGAATCGGTGGGCGAACTGATTCAAGTTGGAGAGGAATTCGTTCATCCTGCTGCCTCCGGCCTGGTATCCACACGACGGACCATCGTCATGACGCCTCCCAGATCAAGCCGTAGGTGAGCAGCATGGCGCTGATCAGACTGGCGATGCGTGGCAAGGTGGAAAGATCGATGCTTGTCCCGACCAGCAGGTCGACATAGAGCAGCGAGTTGTTCAGGGCCATGCCGAAGAAGCAGAGCGAACTCCACAACAGCAGACGGGTGCCGGACGCCCAATAGGCTCGCAGCAGCAAGACAGCACTAGCCAGGCTGGTAATAAAGCAAAGGATGTAGACGACACCTGGCATGTCAACTTTCCTTAGGAGGGCGAGTGAATCGGAAAGCGTCCGCAAACGTACGCAGCTTGTCGACGGGCGCGGAGTGGATGAGCGTGATGACGGTCACCCGGCGCTCGCGATAGAAGCGAGAGAGCTCGCTCACCAGGTGCGCTAGTTGCTCGCTCTTGGGCTCGTAACGATAGCTGCCTGGCGGAGACTCGGCGGGGACCACGAGCCCGCTGGCGTGCATTTCCAGCATCAGGGCCGCGGTCGGAGTTTCCGCGATGTAGATGGCCCGCGCAGCATCCCCCGGAGTCCACGACCGCTGCGAATTCTCTTGCAGCAGCAGTAGCGCTTCAAGCTTCGCGACCGAGTGAATGTGCTCGGCAATGAAGGCTCGCAGTTCGGCGGGGATATCGTCTGCCATTACTCCGGTCGGGGGCTACCAAGCGATCCTGCTTGCTAGTCGTCGGGCTGATGGTTTCCAATGTTACGTTCGATGTCTGCGCGCGCAAACCACAGGGGACCGATTCCCACCGAAAAAGAGCCGAAAAACGCGAAAATGACGGTGCAACCGTCAAAAACAAAAATATGGGCGAGTCGTCGGCCGATGGGCTCGCCCGATGCACTAGTTTGCCGCGTTGCCGCGGTTTAGCGGCGCGACTCGCTATCGGGTCCCTCGCTCAAGTAGGTTTCATAGCTCTGTGGTCCCCACCAGCGCGAAGCGTTCTGCGACGAGCGCCTCAGTTCGCTGCGGCTGAGTTGCTCGTCGCCGTTTCGATCCAGACCATCGAATCGCTCTTGCAGCATCGTGTTGTTGGCTTCTTCGCGCGAGATGACGCCATCGGCATTGGAGTCCGCGCGTTCAAATCCGTAATCGATCCAGCGCGAGGCAATCTGCTCGCGACGGTCCTGTAACTCGTCGCGCGTGATCTTGCCGTCGCTGTCGCCGTCGAGACGCCGCAGCAGTTCGTACGCTGCTTGCAGATCGTTCAACTGCACGTTGCCGCTATCGGCGTCCATGATCCAGATATAGGTGACTTCGACGGGAATCACTCGCGTTTCGGCAGCGACATCCGGCAGGTTCGCGCTGGAGTTTGTTTGTTGGTCGAGCCACTGCGTCATGCGCTGGCCGTGCTGCTGCAGTTCGCTGCGGCTGAGATGCTCGTCGCCGTCCACGTCCAGGTCGTGGAAGTACTCGAGCATGCCGCGAGGCATTTCACGGCGGCTGAGCCCATTGTCTTCGTCCTGATCGTGCTGGCGAATGAACTCATCCGCGCTACTGGCAAACCGTTCGTTGTGTTCGCCTTGGGTGTCTCCGCTGCGTGAGGATCGCAGCGCTCGACTCCACAGACCCTGCGAGTAGTCGTGGCTCGCGCCCTCCAAGTGACTGGCCGGCTGCAAGCGACGCGACGCCGGCGAGCCGCTGGCGAAGTCGTCGTCCTCGAAGCCAGCTTGGACATCGTCGAATCGATGACGACGATCGGTGCGCGTGGACGAATGCGGCGCGTCGTTGTGATCCTGATCGAAGTCATAGAGACCGGGCGGGATTTCATCCATCGAATGGATACGCCGCCGCTCGGGACGATCTTCGTTGCCATCATCGCCGCTGAAGTCGTTGCGGCGGTCCTGGCCGTAGTCTCGGCTGGTGCGGGTGCGATCGCTGCCATATTGCGACGAATAGCTGGCTCGCTCGGCTTCGCCTTGCACCTGCTCCTCGCCGGAATCTCGCTGATACCGCTGGCGGCTGGAGCGCGTGGAGCCGGATGGATCGCTCTGCGCGGCGACGTCCTGGAAGGCGAGTCCAGCCAGCGCGAGGCAGATTAGGGTGGGCCAAAGGCATCTCATGGGCAGACTCCTCCCGCAGCAATGAAAGGGGAGCGGGACGATGGTGAAAACATCCCGCAATGGAGGAGAATTTGCCGCAACAACGATGCCCGGCCGGTCGCAGCTCAGACTTGCGAGGGCGGCGGCCTGGAAGTCGCCCTGTCGCATGACCGGCCAGCTCGCTCGACTCGCATCGCGAAGTCGAGACAGGACGGGAGCTTAGGTGTAGAGGAAAACGCCCGGAGGCTTCGCGGAAGAAGCGTCCAGGCGTGAATCGTCCGCGGCAGGGCAAGTGCAGCCGCCGTCCGTTAAAGGCCAGCGGAGGTCGCGGCGGTCGGCCCACGACCAGGCTGGGAACGCGGTAGCGTGGAGGCGGCGTTATTGCTTGACGATCATGCACTGCGTGGTCGGCAGTTCGATGAGCCCTTCCGGCTTGTCGGCGAGGAACTCTTTGTAAGCCTTCATCACGCCGGCCAGGATGTCGTAGTCGTGCGTGATCATGATGCCCCCGGGAATCATCCGCGGATAGAAGTACTCGAGGCAGGCCTTCGTGCCTTCGTACAGGTCGACGTCAAAGTGAGCGAACGCGAACTTCTCGTCCGGCACGTTGACGGCCGAGTCGGGGAACAGGCCCTTGTACCAGTAGACGTTCTTGTAGCCTTTGAGGTACTCCTGCACCGACTCGAGGCTGGCGGCGTACTGGCCGACCTTGTGCACGCCCCGATCGTGGACGGACGATTCCGGCAGCCCCTCGAAGGTGTCGAACAGGTGCAGGTTCTTGTCCCCCTTCACCTCGCAGATCAGCTTGGCAGAGGCGCCTTTGAATACGCCGACCTCGGCATAGGCGCCCGGGAGCTTGGACTGGCCGCGGGCGATCGAGTAGATCATCCACATCTCATACGTGGTCATCAGCGAGCGGTTGTCGCGGAAGACTTCGCGGATGAGCTCCATGGCTTCGTCTTCTTTGCGCGCCTGCAAGGCGGTCATCATGAGGCGCGACCAGGAGCGGATGCCAAACCGCTCCAGGAAACCGCCACCCAATTTCTGAACCGCCCGGCTTCTCAGAAAACCCATCACTCAACTCCGCTACGTTCGTATCGATGTGGCGCCTCGGCGCCGCGCAATCCCTGATAACGGTCGGGCCGATTCCAGTCGCGCGCGTAGTAAACGTTGGACCGCCCGCTCCATTTTGCCCAGGCCGGAAAGTTTTTCAGGATAGTTGCAACTGTCGATGCGTGCACGGGGATTGCATCCGGCCGCACGGTCATCCGGACGGCCCTCACCCGTACTGGAACGGCCGAAGTGAGCGTTGACAAACGCATCAGCCGATCCCGATACTGTGGTGCGAGGCGGTTACGCAGACGAGCAGGCGTTCGGAGACGAGAGTCATGGCCAGTCGCGACACGCTAAGTACCGGCCCGATCAGCAATTCGCCATCCCCCTGGCGGGGCAGTCGCCGGGCAATGATCCAGGCCGGCGTGATTGGCCTGATGGGGCTGGGCCTCGAGCAAGTGGCATCCCTGCGCGAGCAGGGGAGTCGCCGTCTGCAGGCCGCTGAGCGAGGAACGAAAGCGGCGAAGATCAAAGCGCCGAAGTCGGTCATCTATGTCTTTCTCTCCGGCGGGCTGGCCCAGCAGGACAGTTTTGACCTGAAGCCGGATGCTCCGGACACCGTCCGCGGCGAATTCCAGCCGATCGCTACCGCTACGCCGGGCGTGCACATCTGCGAACATTTGCCCTTGCTGGGCGCCCGGTCGCAGAAGTGGGCGCAAGTCCGCTCGCTGACCCATCCGTACAACGAGCACTCGCAAGGGCACATGGTCATGCTGAGCGGCCGGAGTGTGTTGCCTCCCGGCTTTTCGGCGAGCAAGCCTCAGCCAGGAGATTGGCCTTCGATCGCCGCCACCGTGGCCGACGTGCTGCAGCCAGCCGATCCGCTTCCCGCCGCGCTGATGCTGCCGGAGAAACTGATCCACCGCACGGGGCGCGTCATTCCAGGGCAATGTGGCGGGGTGATGGGTTCGCACCGCGATCCGTGGATTCTCGCGGCGTCCCCGTTCAATGCGAACACCTATGGCGCCTTTCCCGAGTACGAGTTTCACCATGAGAAGGGAAAGTCGAACACGAACCTGAAGTTCGAAACGCCCAACCTTTCGCTTCCGCAGGGGCTCGAGCGGAGCCAGTTCGAGGATCGAATCTCGCTCCGGCGGATCCTCGACGCCCAGCGCAAGGAATTCGATCGGGCCGAAATGGTGCAGTCGTTCGACCGGCATCGGCAGTCGGCGTTGTCGCTGCTTTCGGACCCGAAAACGACGGCGGCGTTCGACGTGACGCGGGCCGACGAGAAGTTGCAGGAGCGGTACGGCAAGAATTCGTTCGGCTGGTCGCTGCTGATGGCCCGGCAACTGGTCGAGGCGGGCGTTTCGCTCGTGCAGGTGAATCTCGGCAACAACGAAGCCTGGGACACACACCAGGCGGCGTTTCCCAGCCTGAAAAACTTCCTCCTGCCGCCGACCGACAAGGCGGTGTCTGCCTTGCTCGACGATCTGGAGCAACGGGGGCTGCTCGACGATACGCTCGTCGTCATGGCCGGGGAATTTGGCAGAACGCCGCGGATTTTCAACATTCCGGGGGCCAAGCTGCCCGGCCGCGACCATTGGGGAGCGGTGCAGACCGTGTTCTTCGCGGGTGGCGGGGTGCAGGGCGGGGCGGTGATCGGCGCTTCGGACAAGATCGGTGGTTACCCCGCGGCGGACCCGCAGACCCCCGAGAACTTTGCAGCGACGATCTACCACGCGCTCGGCATCCCGGCGTCGGCGGTCTGGCGCGACGCGGCGGACCGGCCCCACTTTCTGTACCACGCCGATCCGATCGCGGGATTGATGTAGGGAGGCAAGTGGCGGCTGGGCGTGTTAGCCGCCGGGTTAGGGCGACTGGAAAGCTGACCGACTTCCGCTCGCCGGTTTCAAGCCGGCGCTTGTCTGCCACCGGCTTTAGCCGGTGGTGTCGGCTGTCGAGAAGCCTGCTGAAGCAGGCTCCCGGCTTCCAGGTTCATTTTCTCTCGGACCCCATCGCCCCCCCACCGCCTGAGGGGGGTGGCAGACGGGCGCCGGCTGAAGCCGGCGTCTTGGTGGACTAGTGCCGCTGGAGCTACCCACCCGTTGGTGGTATTGTAGATTTGTGTTGTTGTTTTTGCTGAGTTGCTTGTAAGTCGAAACGCCCGGCGACTTTGCGACTCGGCGGCCGGCCTTGTCCCCCTCTAGTAAAACGGCGGGATCGGGTCGCCTTGGTGGGGCGGGCTCGTTGACGGTTTGCGGAAGCGTGCGATAGATTAGGCGGCTTGCGCTCTTGCGGCCGGGCGATGGATGCCCGGCGCTGGTGAGCGTCAGTTCAAATCATTCTCTTGTCAGAAGTTACGTGTCATGAGTGTTGCTCCGTCCGCTACCGGCATCGAACAGCTCGCCATCAATACGATCCGCACCCTCTCGATGGACGCGGTGCAGAAAGCCAATAGCGGCCACCCGGGCACACCGATGGCCCTGGCGCCGGTGACGTACTCGATCTGGCAGCAGAACATGAACTACGACCCGTCCTACCCGCTGTGGCCGGGCCGCGATCGGTTCGTGCTCTCCTGCGGCCACGCGTCGATGCTGCTGTACTCGATGATCCACCTGACGGGGGTGCGAGCGGTCGACAAGCACGACAACCACCTGCTCGACGGTCCGAGCATGTCGCTCGAAGACCTGAAGAACTTCCGCCAGATCGATAGCCCCTGCCCGGGCCATCCGGAGTTTGGCTATGCGGCTGGCATAGAGACCACGACCGGTCCGCTCGGTCAGGGTTGCGGCAACAGCGTCGGCATGGCGATGGCCTCGAAGTGGCTGGCCGCCCGCTACAACAAGCCGGGCTTCGAGCTGTTCGACTTCAATGTTTATGTGCTCTGCAGCGACGGCGACCTGATGGAAGGCGTCGCCAACGAAGCGGCCTCGCTGGCCGGGCACCTGCAGCTCGACAACCTGCTGTGGATCTACGACGACAACAAGATCACGATCGAAGGCGAGACCGATCTGGCCTTCACCGAGGACGTGGCCACGCGGTTCGAAGGGCTCGGCTGGAACGCCCTGCGAGTGGACGACGCCAACGACCTGGGCGCCATTCAGAAGGCGATCGACAAGTTCAAGGCGACCAACGACAAGCCGACGATCGTCGTGCTCAAGAGCATCATCGGCTATGGCTCGCCGCATAAGGCCAACAGCCACGCCGCGCACGGCGCTCCGCTCGGCGCCGACGAAATCAAGCTCACGAAAAAGGCCTACGGCTGGCCGGAAGACGCTCAGTTCCTCGTCCCCGACGAAGTCCGCGAGCATTTTGCCAACGGCATCGGTCGCCGCGGTCGTGAATCGCGCGAGCAGTGGGAAGCCAAGTTCGCCGAGTACAAGAAGGCGTACCCGAAAGAGGCCGCCGAACTCGAGGCGATGTGGAAGGCCGAATTGCCGAAGGACTGGGAGAAGGGCATTCCGACCTTCCCGACCGACGCCAAGGGTATGGCGACCCGCGTTTCGTCGGGCAAGGTGCTGAACTCGCTCGCGCCGCACTATCCGTGGCTGATCGGCGGTTCGGCGGACCTGGCGCCGTCGACGATGACGATGCTCGAATTCGAAGGCGCAGGCAGCTTTGAGCACGACAACTTTGCTGGCCGAAACCTGCACTTTGGCATCCGCGAACACGGCATGGCTGCCGCGTGCAACGGCTTGTCGCTCTGCGGCATTCGTCCGTACTGCGGCACGTTCTTCGTGTTCACCGACTACATGCGGCCGTCGATGCGACTGAGCGCGATCATGCATCGGCCGGTGGTCTATGTGCTGACGCACGACTCGATCGGCCTCGGCGAAGACGGCCCGACCCACCAGCCGGTCGAGCACCTGGCCGCCTGCCGAGCGATGATCGGTCTCGACGTGGTTCGCCCGGGCGACGCCAACGAGGTGGCCGAGTGCTACCGGACGATCGTGAAGCGGCTGACGAAACCGGCCGCCCTGGTGCTGACTCGTCAGAACGTGCCGACGATCGATCGCACGAAGTTCGCTCCTGCCGCCGACGCGGCCAAGGGTGGCTACGTGCTGGCCGAAGCCCCTGGCGGCAAGCCGGAAGCGATTCTGATCGCCACGGGTAGCGAACTCGACATCGCGATGAAGGCCTGGGAGAAGCTCACCGCGGAGGGCGTGAAGGTTCGCCTGGTCAGCATGCCGTGCTGCGAGTGGTTCGACGAGCAGGACGAAGCCTACCGCGAGAGCGTGCTGCCCAGCAGCGTGACCGCCCGCGTGGCCGTCGAGGCCGGCGTCGAGCAGTCGTGGTACAAGTACATCGGCACGAAGGGTCGGTTCGTCGGCATGTCGAGCTACGGGGCCAGCGGCCCGTACACGGCCCTCTACAAGCACTTCGGCATCACGCCGGAACGCGTTGCCGAAGAGCTGAAGGCTTCGCTCGGTAAGTAGGCCGAAGCCTCTGAGAGTTTGGGGCCCCGGATCATCCGGGGCCTCTTTCGTTTTGCGACCTTCTTCTCGCGGCCTCTGGAACGATCCCAGCGGCCGGCTTGATGGTTTGTAGCGACTTTTCCGGCTTTGCGGCGATGCGCACGGCCGGATTTTGCTTCGCCGCGTAAATCTGGGTAGGTATACTTAAGCCTATTCCTATCCGCGGATGTCCTTGGGGGACCAACCCCTGGGGCTCGTCTCGCGTCTTTTCACTCAGAAGCGGCACGGACATGAAAGAGGCGATCGTCGTGTTATCCCGTAGGTGGACTGCGCTCCTGGCTTGTGTCGGGGTTTCGCTGCTTGCCGGCGCCGCCGCGTGGGCTCAAGAGGCTGCCGCTCCCGCTGACGCGGCCGCTCCGGCTCCGGTCAGGACCCGGACGCTGGCCGAGGGGGTGCTGACGATCATTCCCCCCTCGCCGCAGGAAGAAGAATTGTTCAGCGGGCCGAGTCCGCTGGTGGAAGTGCCGGCGTCGATTCCGGATCTCGACTACACGCCGAACTACGAGTCGAAGTCGACGACCGTTTTCGAACGGGCCAAGTCGAGCACTCTGCGGCGAACGATCTGGAACCTGGAATTCGCCTTCAAGCCGCTGCGGATGATCGAAGTCGACGTGCCTCGAGCCGACGGCCGGCTGCAGCGTAAGGCGATCTGGTACATGGTTTACCGGGTGAAAAACAACGGAAATCACTGGAAACCGAAGGCAGTGAGCGCTTCGGAGTCCGAGGGAGAGGGCAAAGTCGTCTACACCAAGGAACTGACCAACGAAGCCGAAGTTTTCGGCCGGCAGTCGACGAGCCTGCGTTTCTTTCCGCAGTTTGTGCTCCGTTCAAATGAAGAGAACGTGGAGTATCTGGATAAGGTCATTCCAGCCGCTCTTGGCCCGATTCGTCGCCGGGAGTTTCCCGGCATTGAACAGCAGTTGTATGACTCGCTGACGATCTCGGAAGTGCCGATCGAACTGAGCGACGAAACGCACGATCGCAGCGTCTGGGGCGTCGTCACCTGGGAGGACGTGGACCCGGCGATCGACTACTTCAGCATCTTCGTGAAGGGGCTGACCAACGCCTACAAGTACGAGGACCCGGCCGGGGCCTACAAGGCGGGTGATCCGCCGGGGACGGGCCGCAAGCTGCTTCACAAGACGCTCCAACTGAACTTCTGGCGGCCGGGAGACCGAATCAACCAAAGCGAAGAAGAAGTTCGCGTCGGGGTGCGGTTGGACAGCGATCCGGCCGAACAGCAGCGGATTTTGAAGCTGTACGGGCTGACGGAACGCCTTGATTACCTGTGGGTCTACCAGTAAACTTTGGGGTTCCACGCCAAAGGTGCGCCCGTTTCGGCGTGGTCAAACGGTAAACGATAGCGGCCGGTGGTCGCGTTAACCCTAAAGAGCTAAGGTAGTTGCGTCATGGCACATAAGAAGGGCCAGGGTTCGTCGCGAAACGGTCGCGATTCGAACGCCCAGCGTCGCGGTGTAAAGCGGTTCGGTGGTCAGTCGGTTACGGCTGGCAGCATCCTCGTCCGCCAGGTCGGCAACCGGTTCCACCCGGGCGCCAATGTCGGTCAGGGGAAGGACTACACGCTGTTCGCCCTGGTTGACGGTGTGGTGAAGTTCGACCGCGAAGGCCGCCGGGTGAACGTGCTGGCCGCTGAAGCTGCGGCTGCCAACTAGCCCCGGCGATCGCTCCAGGAAACAATTCGCAAAGCCCGCGGGCGAAGGCTCGTGGGCTTTGTTGCGTTGTAGAGAGAAAGTTTTCACTGCTATGTTCGTCGATCGCGCACAAATCGAAGTCCAGGGAGGCCGCGGCGGCAACGGCTGCGTCAGCTTCCGGCGCGAGAAGTACGTCCCCAAGGGTGGGCCGGACGGCGGCGACGGCGGAGCAGGGGGGAGCGTCATCATTGTGGCCCGCGAAGGGGTCAACAATCTCTCGGCGCTCGCGCATCACAAGTTCTGGCGGGCGAAGTCGGGCGAGCACGGCAGCGGATCGAATCGCTACGGCAAAAGCGCGGAGGATCTGATCGTCGAAGTGCCGCCGGGGACGGTCGTGTACGACGCCAAGGGTGGCTTTGTCCTGAAGGATCTGGCCCGCGATGGCGACAGTGTGATCGCCGCGCGCGGCGGAGAACCGGGCAAAGGCAATCTCCGGTTCAAGACGCCGACGAACCGAGCGCCACGCGAGTCGACGCCTGGTGGTGAAGGCGAGAAACGGGAGATCATCCTCGAATTGAAGGTGATCGCCGACGTGGGCTTGATCGGCAAACCCAATGCAGGCAAGAGCACGCTGCTGAGCCGGCTGACGCGCGCTCGGCCGGCGATTGCTGACTATCCGTTCACGACCAAGCATCCCAACTTGGGCATTGTAGTGGTCGACGGCGATCGTTCGTTCGTGATGGCTGACATTCCCGGGCTCATCGAAGGGGCTCATGCGGGCGCCGGACTTGGGCATGAGTTTCTGCGGCATATTGAGCGGGCGGGCATCCTCGTCCATTTGATCGAACCGCTGCCGGCCGACGGCAGCGATCCGCTCGAGAACTACCGCGTCATTCGCGAAGAACTCACGCAGTACGACGCCCGTCTCGGCGAACGTCCCGAGATCTTGGCCGTCACCAAGGCGGAGCTTCCCGATGCGGCCGCCGTGCGCGATGCGATTGCGCTCAAGTCGAACAAGAACGTGCTGCTGATCTCGGCGGTGACGGGGCAGGGGCTGAATCAGCTCATCGTGGCCATTTCGCAGGCCCTCGCCGAGAGAGCCGTCGCATGAGCCGGCCGGGACTCATCGCGGTCGACATCGGCAACTCAGCGGTGAAGCTCGGCTGGTATCCACCGTCGGCGGGCGGGGCCGGCTCCCAAGACACGCTTCGCCTGTCGCAGCCTACTTGGGTGGAGCAGTACCCAACTGCTGATACACCGCCCGACTCGCTCCGTGAGAGACTGCCGCCCGATCCGGTTACCTGGCGGATTTCCAGCGTCCATCGCGAGGGGGCTCAGCGGCTGCAGCGCTGGATCGAAGCCCACCGAGTCGGCGATACGGTTCAGTTGCTGACCTATCGCGATCTGCCGATCGAGTTGCAGGTGGACTGTCCCGAGCGGGTTGGTCTGGATCGACTGGCGGCGGCGGTGGCGGCCAATGCTCTGCGAAGCCCCTCGCACGCTGCCATCGTGGTGACTTCCGGAACTGCGGTGACCGTCAATCTAGTCACTCGCCACGGCGCCTTTGCTGGCGGAGCCATCATGCCTGGCTTTCGCATGCAGGCCGAAGCGCTTTTCGGCGCCGACCAACTGCCGCTCACGGCGCCCGCCTCGGACGAGGCCCCATCGCCCCTGGGCAAGAACACCGACCAGGCCATCCAAAGCGGTTTGTTCTGGGGTACGGTGGGGGCCGTCCGCGAGCTGATCGCTCAGATGTCGGCTGGTGTCGATGACCCGGTCGACGTGTTTGTCACCGGGGGGGACGTCCGTCGGCTGGCTTCCGCCTTGGGGCAGAACGTGCAGTTCGTCCCGAATCTGGTGTTGGTGGGCATCCGCTGCAGCTGGTAGTCCCCACGGTCAGCGTGCGGTCTCCGACGCGTCTGCCCTCCTGGGAAGAACGCCCCGGGGCTGATATTCTTGGGCGCTACTTTAAGCCTCTGCCTGGGAAGTCGGACGGCTTCCATCATGGGTTCGAATGACGGAGTTTAAGCAATGGCCGTGACCGCCGAACGTGTTCTGGAAATCGCCAAGATTTTGAAGGGGGCCGCTCCCCGCGAGAACCTGCAGCTGGCCGACTACCTGAAGGAAATCCCGCGTCTGGACTCACTTGCCGATGTTCCTTCGGGCACCCCGGTGCTGGTTCGCGGCGACGTCGACGCCAAGGTTGGCGCCGAGATCGGCCAGGGGGACATTCGCCTCCGTTCGATGGTGGAAACGCTCGAATATGGTCGCGGGAAGGGCTGGAAGCAGATTATCTTTGGCCATCTGGGCCGCAAGGAAAAGGACAAGCCGATCGGCTCGCTGGCCAAGGTCGCCGCTCGCCTCGGCCAGTTGCTGAAGACCGAAGTGACGCTCATCGAAGACTGGTTCGACGAAGCCAGCGGCACGGTGAAGGACGAGGTGCAGCAGAAGATCGCTGCCGCTCCGGCTGGCAGCGTCCTAGTGCTGCAGAACGTGCGGGCCTACGACATCGAGACCGTGCTCTGGAAGGCCAAGGAAGACGCCCTGCCGGGCCTCGCCGAGAAGCTGGCCAAGGCGGCCAACTCGTTCGCCGACAAGGTTGCGAAAGTCTATGTGAACGAAGCCCTCTCGGCGGGCAGCCTCGACACCTCCAGCACCGTGATCCCGCTCGCGATGGATCGCGTGGCCCTCGGTAAGTACGTCGCCGGCGAATTCGAGCGGCCGATGAGCGAGTGCCTCAAGGCGGCCCTCGTGATCTTCAGCGGCATCAAGATCGACAAGCTCGACGACATGCAGGCCATGATCGATCGCGGCACGATCAAAACGATCTTCAGCGCCGGCTCGCTCGCCATGGCCCTGAAGAAGGCTGACGTGCTCCTCAGCGGCGGCGAATTCTCGCTCGGCCTTTCGGAAGACCCAGCCCATAAGGACAAGGGCTACTTCATCCCCGCCGAACGCATCGAGCAGGCCAAGCGGATGATCACCGACGGCAAGCAGCGCGGCATCGAGTTCGTGCTGCCGGTCGACTTCGTCCTCGGCGATGGCCGCGTGGTCGACAAGCTCGGCAAGGAAGACCAGCAGTTCGACGTCGGTCCCAAGACGATTGCCCTCTTCGAGCAGAAAGTGGGCGAGTTCATTGAAGCCAACAAAGCCAACGCTGCGAACACCGTTGTGTTCCACAACGGCGTGTTCGGCATGTTCGAAGATCCGCGGTTCGAAAACGGCACGAAGTCGTTTATCGCCCTACTGAAGCGGATGAAGGACGCCGGCCTGAAGGTCTACGTCGGTGGCGGCGAAGGTGGCACGGCCCTCGAGAAGTATGGCAGCGGCGACTGGGTCACGCACTGCTTCACCGCAGGCGGCACCGTTCTCAACGCCCTGGGAAGCGAGCCGGTACCCTATCTGGTCACCCTGCGAGCCGCCGCGAAGAAGTAACGCGACGGTCCATCAAGAAACGCACAAGGCATGGCTGGGGGAGACGAACCCAGCCATGCCTTTTTTCGTGCTTGAACTACGGTCGAGGGCTCGGCCCCTAACTACTACCGATCGGACTCGCTGATCCAGTCGATGGGCAGCGGGCGGTCGCCGCTATTGCCAAGTACCGAGTCATCGCGATCGGTTCCCGCCGCCACGATGCCGTCGCGATTGTAGAACGGATCGTCGGACAGTTTCGGGCTCGGCAGCGACTTCAGGAACTCGATGTGGCCGTCCTCGAAGAGGACGTTCTGTCCTTGGCCACCGTGGTTCACCGTACGGCGCTGCGGATGAGCGTCGCTCGGGGCGTCGGCCAGCATCGCGTAGTAGTTGCGGCCTTCGTTGCTGGCTGGACGGAGCTTGCCGCCATCGAGGTAGCCCATGTTGTAGGCGAAGCTGCCCCCCATGGTTTGCTGATAGCGGTCGAGCGTCGATCCGGTCGCGCGATCGAGCTCGTCCAGCGTTGGAACCTTCCAGCCGTCCGGATTGCCTGCGAGCTTCGATGTGGGGCAGAGGAACAAACGTGGATCGGAGACAAACTTCGCGTCGGCCAGGATCGGAGCCACCACACCTGCGGTGGTGCGGTTGCCGACGAGTTGAACCGAGGGATAGTTGCCGTGAATCTCGTCGTAATTGCCGATGGCAAAGCCGATCTGGCGAAGCCGATTCTGGCAGGAGGCGACATTCGCCTGAAAACGGCTCGACGCCAGGGCCGGGAAGAACAAGCTGACGGCCGCCGCCATCACCGCGGCAGCCACCAGGAAGTCGGCCAGGGAAAACTGATTGCGTGTTTCGAGCGCGGCCACGCCCACCGGCAGGGGAGCGTCGACCGAGATGTCGTCCGATTGCTCGAGCGTGACCATCTGGCAGGTGCGCGCGGCAAGTCCCGTCGGTGGCTCCAGGTGGTCGGACTTGTCGGACAGGCCCATCCCGTCGACCCATCGGGAGAGGGCCGCCAGTTCCTGCCGCAGTTGCGGATTTTGGACGAGTTGTTCTTCTATCCGCTCATGTTCCCTGCGCTCGAGAGCGCCGAGCAGATAGCCAAGCAAATCTTCGCGATTCGGAGGGCTCATGGGGTTTCCGGGTAAGCTTGCTTCCAGGCTTCGGTTAGTTTGAGGACGGCGGCGTGCACGCGGCTTTTCACCGTGCCGACCGGAATGTTGAGGGCCTCGGCTGCTTCCCGGTACTTCATGTCCTGGAAGTAGACGAGTTGCAGCACGTCGCGAAGGGCTTCGGGCAGGCGGTCCATGGTGTTCTGGAGCCACTCGCGCCGTTCGTCCTTGCCAAGCTGCATCGTGGGGTTCGGCTCGGTGCTCACCAAAAGGTCGAGCAATTTGCCAACTTCTTCTCCGCCAGCGCCGCTGGTGCGGTCAAGGCTAACCATGCGGTGCCGCCGGCTCCGTCGCTGGGCATCGATCGCCTGGTTGATGGCGATCGTGTACAGCCACGGACGGAAAGCCCGCCCGGCCTCGAACTGCTGGCACTTGAGGTGGACCTGCAGGAACGCGGCTTGGAAGGCGTCTTCGGCCATTTCCGCGTCCCCGAGATACCGCCGCAGGTAGCTATACAGTTCGCGTTCGTATCGGTGCACCAGTTCCGCGAACACATCCCGGTCGCCGCTGTCGCGGTAGGCCAGGAGGAGCTGCTCGTCGGTCGACAACTCGTCCGACGCCTGCGAAACGGATACACGGTTATCTGCTAGGGTGGCTTTCATTTTTATCTACGAACCAATAAGAGGAGAGTTCGCGCGTGACTGCCGCCCTGACGACGAAAGGGAAAGACAAGCCTCTCGACTGCACGGTCACGACTTCGGGGCCACCGCATTTTACCGCTGTCCGGTGATAAGGTCTCGCTTATCGCAGCGGTCGGCGGGTTTCCGCCAGGCTTGGCCTCGTCGTGTCGAGCGTCGATTGGAGCTGGACCGGTTGTATCGCAAGTGATACGTTGGCCGGATCTTACGTCGCTCGAGGTGCAGCCCAGAGTCGGCCGAATTGACAGCCAATCAGGGCTTCACACATTCACGATTGCCCTTAAAAGCACAGCCCATGCCACAAGCCGTATTGAACAAGAAAAAAGGCTATTCATGGGCCACTTCTGGCGACGTAAATGCCTTCTTCGGCTTGATGTTAGACAATATCGCCGATTTGGTCTTGACCGTCAGCCTGCTTTCGGCGGTGTTTGCATTTCCTGCAAAAATCGCCCTTCGTTACATGGTTCCAGGGACGGCCATCGGGGTGTTTGTAGGAGATGTGCTGTTTTTCTGGTTGGCCCTGCGGCTGGCGAGGAAAACGGGGCGCAGCGATGTCACAGCAATGCCGCTGGGACTCGACACGCCAAGCACGCTCGGGATGGTGTTCTTCGTTCTGGGACCCGCGTTTGTGGCGGCGAAGCAGGCGGGGCTGAGCGAAGAGGCCGCCGCCCTGCACACCTGGCATATCGGTGTCTGCGCCATTGTCGTCAGCGGGCTGTTCAAGCTCCTTTGTGCGTTCGGGTCGAATTGGATTCGCCGCTCGTTGCCGCGAGCCGGATTGCTGGGCTCCCTGACGGCGGTGGCCTTGGTGCTGATTAGCTTCCTGCCGCTGCTGGAGATCCTGCATGCTCCGCTCGTCGGATTTCTAGCGCTGGCGGTGGTCCTGACGACGCTTGTCGCCCGGGTGCCGCTGCCATTTCACGTTCCCGGGGCACTCGGGGCGCTGCTCATCGCCGGCACGATGTACTACGTGCTGAAGTGGGCGGAAGTTGCCGGGATTTTGCCCCCTGCGTTCTCTTTGCCGCACGAGACGGGCGCCATCAACCCTGCCGAAGGCCTGCTGCCGACCGAATGGCTCAGCGTTTTTACGCTGGAATGGCTCTCCGCCTTCAACGAGTCGCTGAACTATCTACCGATCGTGATTCCGTTCGCCCTGGCGACCGTTGTCGGGGGCATCGACTGTACCGAGAGCGCCGCGGCGGTCGGGGATGAGTACGACACCGGTCAGGTGATCGGCGTGGAAGCGTTCGCCACGCTCGTCGCGGGACTTTGCGGCGGAGTGATCCAGACGACCCCTTACATCGGGCATCCCGCCTACAAGGTGATGGGAGGCCGGGCCGCCTACACGCTCGCAACGGCCTTGTTTGTCGGCAGCGCCGGCGTGCTGGGCTACTTCGGCTACCTGTACGCCATCATTCCCAAGGTGACCGTCTATCCGATTTTGATCTTCATCGGACTGGAAATCACGTCGCAAAGCTTTCTCGCGACCCGGCGGCGACACTATCCGGCGGTGGCGCTGGCCTGCGTTCCGGCGCTCGCTCAACTGGCGATCATCTATCTGGACAGCATCCTCGGCGATGCGTCGATTCGCGAAGCGGGCATCACCGCCTCAACGCTGGCCAACCCGACGCTCGTGACCGAGATTCAGACGCTGCGCGTGCTGTCGAACGGTTTTATCGTGACGAGCTTGCTTTGGGCCTCGGCGCTGGCGGCTCTGATCGATCGCCGCTTGTGGCGGGCAGCGGTGTTTTTCTTCGTCGCGGCCGCGTGCGCGTTGTTTGGGATCATTCATTCCCCGGAGCCCGGCAGCCCGATGTTCTTTCCCTGGCGATTGACCGGGGACTCGGTGCGGGTGGTGACGCAGTACGTGTCGGGCTATCTTGTGGTTGGTGTCCTGCTGTTGGCTTGGGGACAGTGGTTGCGGTGGAAGGGCATTGACCCGCTGCCCGAAGACGCGCCATCGTCGCACGATCACTCCTAAGCCACTGCCGGCAGCCCTTCGATTGCGTTAGCACACTCCAAGCGGCAGGTTTTCCGATGCCACTGACTCGCATCCTCGAACCCGAGGTCATGGACTCCCCGCAGGAGGCAATCGACTACGATTCGATGGACCATGCGGCGGTCAATCAGAAGTTCGTCGAGGACTTGCTCGCGGTTTGCCCGGCTCCCGGTGACACCCTCGACCTGGGCACAGGCACGGCCCAAATTCCGATCGCCCTTTGCCGGGCCGAAGCCGAATGCCGGGTGATTGCCGCGGACGCGGCGGTCTCGATGCTCGAATTGGCCCGCTACAACGTGGAAGCCGCCAGCCTGATCAACCGCATCCAGTTGTCGCATGTCGACGCGAAGCAGTTGCCGTTTGAGAGCAGCATGTTCGCGACGGTCATGTCGAATAGCATCATCCACCATATTCCGGAGCCGGCTGGGGTTCTGGCCGAGGCGGTCCGCGTCGCCGCGAGCGGCGGACAGCTCTTTTTCCGCGATCTGCTTCGCCCCGAGGATGAGGCGACACTTCAGCAATTGGTCGCGACCTACGCGGGCGATTCGAACGAGCACCAACGACGCATGTTTGCCGAATCGCTCCACGCGGCGCTGAGCCTGGACGAAATCCGGGCGCTTGTCTCGCAACTCGGTTTTGACTCAGCTACTGTGATGCAAACCAGCGACCGGCACTGGACCTGGTCGGCTCGCAAGCCGTAACGCATTCCCACCTTCCGTGATTGGTCCTTCCTGCGGAGACTCCCGTGAAGTACGCCCACCTTGTTCTCGCCGCCCTAGCTCTCGCCATGGCTCAACCGTTTTCCGCTGCCCAGGAGAAACCCGTGCAACTGCGTGTTGGCATCATCGGTCTCGACACCTCGCACGCCATCGCCTTCACCAAGGAATTGAACGATCCGAAGGCCAAGGAGGAAGTGGCCAACTGTCGCGTCGTGGCCGCCTATCCGAAGGGGAGCCCGGATATCGAGTCGAGCGTGGTCCGTGTTCCCGGCTATACGGAAGAGGTTCAAAAGCTCGGCGTGGAGATCGTCGATTCGATTCCGGCCCTGCTCGAAAAAGTGGATTGCGTGCTCCTCGAAACCAACGATGGCCGGCCGCACCTGGAGCAGGCGCTGCCCGTCTTTCGGGCTCGCAAGCCGGTGTTCATCGACAAGCCGGTGGCTGGTTCGCTGACCGACACCATCGCCATTTACGAGGCGGCGAAGAAGTTCAACTGCCCGATGTTCTCGGCCTCGTCGCTCCGCTACGCTCCCGGCGCCCAAGCGATTCGCAATGGGGAGATCGGCGAGGTTCTCGGCTGCGACGCTTATAGTCCCTGCTCGCTGGAGAAGACTCACCCGGAACTCTTTTGGTACGGCATCCACGGTTGCGAAACGCTCTTCACCGTGATGGGCACAGGATGCGAAGAAGTCAGCCGGGTGTCCACCAAGGATTTCGATGTCGCGGTCGGCCGCTGGAGCGATGGTCGGATCGGCACGTTCCGCGGCATCCGCAAAGGCAAGTCAGGCTACGGCGGCACCGCCTTCGGCACCAAGGCCGTCAAAGAAATTGGCCCCTACGGCGGCTATCGCCCGCTGGTGGTCGAGATCGTGAAGTTCTTCCGCACCGGCGAGACGCCGATTCCGGAAGCCGAGACCATCGAGCTGTACGCCTTCATGGAAGCCGCCGACGAGAGCAAGCGAAACGGCGGCAAGCCGGCCAAGATCGCCGATGTGCTCGAAAAGGCTCGCGCCTCCGCGCAAAAGCGATTGGCTGAGCTGGGCGTGGAATGATCGGCTCAAGTCTGTCCGCCCATTGACCGAACGGGCACAATAGAGACAGACTTGAACCGAGGTACCTCGCTCAACATGCTCGCGCCGCTGCTCAACCTGTTCGGCTGGATCTTTGTGGGGCTCGCCCTCGTGGGAGTGGTGATGCCCCTGGTTCCGGCCACGCCGTTCGTGCTGCTGGCTGCCGCCTGCTTCAGCCGCTCGTCGCCGCAGGCTTACCGCCGACTGATCCGGTCCCGCGTCCTCGGACCCATTCTCATCGACTGGCACAAGCAACGGGCCATTCGCTTGAGCGTGAAGCTGACCATCCTGGCGATCGTCGCCGTCGCCGTGGCGCTGACGTTCATCGGCGGGAGCGGTCTTGGGCTGCGGCAGATCTTGGCCCTGATCGGCCTCGGAATCACGACGATCGCCCTGACGATCGTTCCCACGTTGCGTCCCGAGCGGCGGGCCGAGCAGGCCGCTTAGTCGAAGGTGCGGCAGAGGATGCCGCCGTCGGCCAGGATGACGTTGCCGGTGATGAACGCCCCGGCCTCGCTCGCCAGCATCAGGACCGGGCCGACCATATCGATCGGCTGGCCCCACCGCTTCACTGCGGTTCGCTCGGCGAACGTCTTCTTCTGCTCGTCCGAGAGCAAGCTCATCGGCAGGTCGGTCGCGACCGGCCCCGGAGCCAGGCAGTTCACCGTGATGCCGTAGGGGCCAAGCTCGAGCGCCTGGGCGCGAGCCAAACCGAGCAGAGCCGCCTTCGTCGCCGAATAGCAGCCGCGCCCAGGATTGGACGCCAGCCCCATGATCGACGACGTGTAGACGATCCGGCCCCACTTGTTCTGAATCATCGAGGGGGCCAGCTCACGGCTGAGCAGCATGCAGCTCGTGAGATTAAGTTCAACGATGTAGTCCCACACTTCCTCGGTGGTATCGACGAGCGACTGCGGGCGGTTGCTCCCCGCATTGTTAAACAGCACGTCGCACCGGCCGAAGCGAGCGAGCACATCCGCGGCCAGCTGTTTGACCTGGCCACGGTCGTTCATGTCGACGACAAACGTCGCCACTTCAGTACTGAGGCCGTCGCCAATCTCTTTTGCAGCCTTGATCAAGTCCGGCTCGGTCCGCGCAGAAATGGCGACCTTGGCCCCAGCCTCAGCGAGCCCGCGAGCGACAGCCTTGCCAATCCCCTTGCTGCCACCAGTGACTAGGGCAACACGGCCCTGCAGATCAAACAGTTCTCGAAGCATGAGTCCGACTCACTAATGAGGTATGATAGAGGAGTGGCTTTGGCAGCGTTCGATGATCGATAGCGAACTATTGCAGCGCATCACGGTAAACCCCGATGTTCTAACCGGCAAGCCTGTTGTGCGAGGTACTCGGCTCAGCGTCGACTTCGTGCTCAACCTGATGTCGCACGGCAGTTCCATGGACGAGATCGTCGCCGAGTATCCGGGTCTCGAAATCGACGATCTGCGAGCTTGCTTTCTGTTTGCAGCTCGATCGCTGCAACGAGTTTCCTAGCCGATGCGGTTCCTCGTCGAATGATGATGTTACTGCAACACGATCACTCTCAGGGCCGAAGGCCCGGCAAGAAGTAGCCCCGGCCGGGAGGCCGGGGGCCAGTTGCCAAGCGAGCATCGAGAGGCCTGAAAGGCCGACACTTGGCGAAGAAGAAGAAGTGCCGGTCCTTCGGACCTACATCGCCACCGGAGATTCGCTTTGCCGGCCCTGACGGACCGGCCTATTACCGGCCGGCCCTCCGGGCCTCACTCTGCTGGGCGTGCTTCCGAGTCGGAAGTGCCGATCCTCGGACTCGGAAGATTAGCGCCCGCTGCGGCTACAGCGCCTTCACCACCAAATCGCCAATCTCGCGGGTCCCGTGACCCATCTTGCCGGCTGACTGGCTCTTCATCTTGCTGCCGGTGACCGATTGGACGGCCTTCATCACGCGAGCGCCCGCAGCGGGCTGGCCGCTGTGTTCGAGCAGCATGCTCATGGCCGCGATCGCCGCGATCGGGTTGATCACGTTCTGGCCGGTATACTTCGGAGCGCTGCCACCCATCGGTTCGAACATGCTCACACCACCCTTGTCCGGGTTGATGTTGCCGCCCGAAGCCACGCCGAGACCACCCTGCACCATCGCGCCCAGGTCGGTGATGATGTCGCCGAACATGTTCGTCGTGACGATCACGTCGTAGTACTCGGGGTTCTTCACCAGCCACATGCAGCAGGCGTCGACGTGGTTGTAGTCGGCCTGCACATCGGGATATTCCTTCGCCACTTCCTGGAACGTCCGCCACCACAGGTCGTGGCCGAACGTGAGGACGTTCGTCTTGGCGACCAGGGTCAGCTTCTTTCCCTTCGGGTTGTTGCGCTTGCGGGTGTATTCAAACGCCCAGCGAATGCACCGTTCGCAGCCCTTGCGGGTGTAGACCGCCGTTTGGGTCGCCACCTCGTCGGCCGTATGCTTCTTCAGCCAGCCGCCGATGCCCGCGTACATGTCTTCGGTGTTCTCGCGGACGACGACAAAGTCGATGTCGTCCGGCCCCTTGCCGGCCAGGGGGCATTCGACGCCCGGGAACAGCTTTACCGGACGCAGATTGATGTACTGATCGAGCTGGAACCGCAGCTCCAGCAGCAGGCCCTTCTCGAGGATGCCCGGCTTCACGTCGGGATGGCCGACGGCGCCCAGGTAGATCGCGTCGAACTTGCGCAGTTCGTCGGCGCCTCCGGGAGGGAGCGTTTCGCCGGTCTTCAGGTACCGCTCGCCGCCCCAATCGAAGTACTTGGTCTCATAGGTGAATTTCTCGAGCTTCGAGACGGCCTCGAGCACCTTGATGGCTTCGGCGGTGACTTCGGGACCCGTTCCGTCACCAGGAATTACGGCGATCTTCAGATGGCTGGCCACGATACTTCCAATCGATCAGGGCAAGAAACGAAAAGGCAAATTTTAGCCTCGCAAGGCCACCGCTTGTAGTAGGCACACTCCGTGTGCCGTCGCTGCTCCGACCAACGGATGAAACAGCACACGCGGCCAACCCGCTACTTCCTCCCTCGCGGCAACTCGTCTCCATCGTCGTTGTAGGCGGGTGGGACGTAGAAGTTTACGGTCTTCAGCGGGGTGGTCCCGGTATTCCGGATCTCGTGCCGTTCTCCCTTCTCGATGAGCAGCACCGAGTTGGCCTTCAGCTGGACCCGCTTTCCCTCGACGATCGCCACGCCGCTGCCGCTGACGACAAACAGCCACTGATCGGCGCCCCGATGCCGATTGTCGGGGCCCCCTTCGTTCTGGCCGGGAGGCAGCGTCATCTCGGCCGCCTGCGACCGGCGGTTGCCGATCGCGACTTGAAAGTCCTTGGAGAAACGCAGTCGCTTGTGTTGCATGCAATTCTCCTTGGGGCAGCCAGCGAACTAGCGAGCCAGCTTTTTGTACTTGAACCGGTGCGGCTGGTCGGCCGCGATGCCGAGTCGTTCCTTGCGCTGCTCTTCGTAGGTCTGGAAGTTTCCTTCGCACCAGTGCACGTATCCTTCGCCTTCGAAGGCCAGGATGTGCGTCGCGATGCGGTCGAGGAACCAGCGGTCGTGGCTGATCACCACGGCGCAACCGGCATAGTTCAAGATCGCCTCTTCGAGGGCGCGGAGCGTGTCGACGTCGAGGTCGTTCGTCGGTTCGTCGAGCAGCAGCACGTTGCTGCCGCGGCGGAGCAGCTTGGCGAGGTGCACGCGGTTGCGTTCACCACCCGAGAGCACACCGACCTTCTTCTCCTGGTCCGGCCC
>JAEZAS010000190.1 GCA_023430365.1 Planctomycetota bacterium | reverse complement strand
GGCTACTGTTCTACCGGGAGACGTAAGTCTCCCGGTAGAACAGTAGCCAGGTCCCGAAATTCACCGGGAGACTTACGTCTCCCGCTCGCCGGAGGAGAGCATCGCGTCGAACTCTTCTTCGGTGAGGACGCGAATGCCGAGTTGCTTGGCTTTGTCGAGCTTGCTGCCCGCGTCCTCGCCGGCGAGCACGTAGTCGGTCTTCTTCGAAACGCTTGAGCCCGCCCGGCCGCCATTTTGCTCGATCAGCGCCTGAGCTTCCTCGCGGGCGTACTTCTGCAGCTTCCCGGTGACGACTACCGTTTTCCCGACGAACGGACCGGAGGCGACGACGGGGGCTCGACGCTCGGCGGTCATATCGAGGCCGAGCTGCTTCAGATCGTTGATCGTCTCCTGGCCATAGTCGCTGTGCAGGAAGTTGAAGACGCTTTGGGCAATGATGCCGCCGATTTCCGGTACCGCGTTGATCTCTTCCAGCTTCGCCTGCTGCAGGGCCTCCATCGAGCCGAAGTGCTCGGCGAGCACCTGAGCCACACGGGCGCCGACGTGGCGGATCGACAGGGCGTTGAGCAGGCGCACGAGGCCGCGTGACTTGCTCTTCTCCGCTCCCTCAAGCAGGTTGAGCGCCGACTTGCGACCCATGCGTTCTAGGCCCGTGAGCTGCGCCTCGGTCAGCCGATAAAGGTCGCCGTATTTGGTCACCAGCTTGTGGGCGACGAGCTGATCGACGAGCTTGTCGCCGAGGCCTTCGATGTCCATCGCATTGCGGCTGGCGAAGAATCGCAGCCGTTCCCGCAGCTGGGCCGGGCAATTGATGTTCGGGCAGCGGATGTAGACCCCTTCTTCGTCCTTGACCAAAAGCGTCGCACATTCGGGGCACTCGGTCGGAAAGGGGAACTTGGGCAGATCCTCAGTCCGCTCGTGCACTTCCACGCGTACGATATGCGGAATGATCTTGCCAGCCTTCTCGACGATGACCCAATCGCCGACGCGAACGTCCTTGCGCTCGATCTCGTCCGCGTTGTGCAAACTCGCTCGGCTGACAATGGTTCCCGCGAGGAGCACGGGTTCGAGTTCGGCAACGGGGGTGATCGCTCCGGTCTTGCCGATCTGGACGTTGATGGCGTTGAGCCGGGTCTTGGCTTCGTACTTTTCGAACTTGTAGGCGACCACCCAGCGCGGGCTTTTGGAACGCATGCCCAGTCGCTCGCGCTGGGCGAAGTCGTTCACCTTGAGAACGAGGCCGTCGATCTCGAAGTCCAATTCGTGCAGCCGGCCGATGACCGACTCGCAGTGCTCGAGAGCCTGGTCGAAGCTGTCGAATCGTTCGACGAGCGGTGTCGTCGGCAGGCCGTACGACCGCACCTCGGCGAGGAACTGCATGTGGTTGGTCGCTTGGACTCCTTCGCAGTAGCCCGCCCCGTGGACGAAGAAGCGAAGCTTGCGTTCGGCGGCAATGCGGGGATCGAGCATGCGGATGCTGCCAGCCGAGACGTTGCGGGTGTTGGCGAAAAGCTGCTCTCCCTTCTCCTTCTGCCGCTCGTTGAGCGTGACCAGGTCGGAGTTGGTCATATAGACCTCGCCGCGGACTTCGAGAACCGCCGGCGGGTTGTCGCCTAAGAGCCTGAGCGGGACCCCTTCAATCGTGCGAAAATTGTGGGTGACATCGTCCCCTACCGCCCCATTGCCGCGAGTCACCGCGCGCACCAGGCGGCCGTGCTCGTACAAAGCGGAGATGGCCACGCCGTCGACCTTCAGCTCGACGACCCATTCGACCTTCTCGCCGGGCAAGCCCTTCGCTACTCGATCGGCAAACTGTTTCAGTTCGTCGGTGCTGTAGGAGTTCTCGATCGACAGCATCGGCAGGCGATGAGGCACCTGCGGCAGGGAACTGACCGGTTGATCGCCGATCCTCTGGGTGGGGCTATCGGACGTGACGAGTTCCGGATGCTCGGCCTCCAGCCGCTTGAGCTCCTCGAGCAGACGGTCGTAGTCCAGGTCGCTGATCTCCGGAGCGGCCTGGACATAGTACTTGTAGTCGTGGTGGCGAATCTGCTCACGCAGTTGCTCGATACGCTCGGTCGCGGTGGTGGTGCTCATGGGGCGCTGATCGATACCAGTGCGGGGAGTAGGACGCGAACGAAAAAGGACTGTCATTCGCGCGGTTGAAGCGTAAGCCGAAGGGCGGCCGGTTCGCAACGGGCCACATAGCCCTCCAGCGCGGTCGAGTCGATCTGCGAGCCGAGGTCTTCGCCCTCCGGGGCCAGAACCCAGGCGGGTACATCCTCCACCATCGCTCGGGCCAATCGCAGGCTGCTGACTGTCGCTCGCGTCGCGCGAACCTTGCGACCCTTTTCAAGGTCCAGGTCTCGCGATTCCTCCTTCGCGCTAGGGCGGACATCGAGCGCCTGGGCGGCGCTGGCCGTGAGGATCAACCCTTGTCCGGGATACTCGTTCCACGAGAGGGTGAGAGGTTGACGCTCATCGATAATCGCCGTCAGGCGGAAGCGTCCGCTTTGCAACCAGATCGGGACGTAAGGTGTGAAAGCAATGGTTTCGGACTCAACCAGCCGGCGAAGTTCTGGCTCCAACGGTCGAGCAGGACCCAGGCGATTTCCGGTGCCAAGTTCGGCAAGCGCTTGCGCGATTCCCTCGTCCATTGCCAGACGACCGTACTCGGCGCGAAGCTCGGGAATCGTCCGGCGGGCGGACAGCAGTCGCAGGGTGAGCGTGGTGCGCTGCTGGCTCAGTTGTACGAGAAGGTTGCGAACGTCGCGTCGACCCGCGAGGCGATCGGGGGGCGTCGAACGGGCTTGCTCGGCGGCGAGTTGTCGTTCGAGCGGCCGGCGTTTGGCATCGTTCGCAGGGAGACGTGCAATCGCTTGCTTGAGCGATTCGATTGTGGGCTGGGAGGACTCGAAGATTTCGCGGTTTTGTCGGGCTCGTTCCGCCACTTCGCGGTCGAGTACAGTGATCGCGTCTCGCAGCGTGGGCAGATCGTTCAATTGACTCCGCAATCGGCGTTCGGCAGGGAGCACCCACAGGCTGCCGCCCTGGCGCACGAGGCCCGCCGCCGCCAGAGTCGCTTGTGGTCCCTCCGCCGCTGCCGACTCCGTTCGGAGCAACTCCCCGCTGACAGCGGCGAGAGCGGTTGCCAGGAATAAGCGACGCGAGCGCAACGAACCCACCTGTCACGCGAGGGGCGAGGGTGAAAGAAACCAGCCGAGAAGCCCTGGCATCTTATCGCGCTCGCGCAAGTCGCTTCAAGCGCTGGCAGACTCTTCCGACTGCGGAAGGACTGCCCTCGTCATGCTTCGCATCAGCCGTAGCGGTCATGCTTTGCCTTGCCGGGCGACTGCAGACCGAACGGAGTTGGCGTCGATACGAGCCTTGGAAAGGATTCCGCCCATTCATGGCCGACCGAGGAGGGTTGTACGAGCCATGACGCTTAGGCATATCGAGAGGGTCTGCGCACCATGTGGCGAGCTTTCTTTCTGGCAATCGGAATCTATGCCTGCGTGATCGGCGCCGAATGCATGGTGGTCGAACGCTTCGTTATGGCGGGAGAACGTCCGCAACAACCGGTTAGCCCGATCCCCGTATTCGGGGCGGCGCCGTTCCAGAAGCCGCAGCGGGAAGTCGTTCCGCCCGAATGGGCTCCCTGGAGCCTGATGTCGGCGGGCGCGGTCGTGATCCTCTACTCCCTCACGC
>JAEZAS010000167.1 GCA_023430365.1 Planctomycetota bacterium | reverse complement strand
TTCCGAGCGTGCGCAAGGCTTCACTGCGTCGCTGGTCGTCGAACAGAAAAATGTAGCGCTCTTCCCCTTTGACCAGCGCGAGCACATTGATGTCTTGCGTCACAGAGCAACCTTTCTGGGCCTGGGGGATGCCGTCCTGTGTGAGTTGCTGTCGTGGGTAGCGACAGCACAGCCGGCGGCAACCAATGACTGCTGGCGTCTTTCCCGCTGGCAAAAGCGTTTTGCCGGACGCCACCTGGTTACCGCTCATATCGGCCGATGGGCCAACGCCACACGACTCGCGACTCCCCTGCCCCACCTCTCGCTGCCAACGTTTCAGTCAGGTGCATGTGGCAACAAAATTGGATGAAATCGTCCGGTCGTTGAAGATATGCCTGCCAACCGCCGAAACGGGCGTCGTCGCGGAAGTAGTAGTAGGTTTCGAGGCGTTGGGTAAACTCTGCGTCCTGGCCGTGATAGATCCGGGTATGCGTGATGACCGGCTCGTGCTGCGGACGCAGCGGTGGCCGCGTGGGATTCGGCGGCGGCGGCACAAAGCCGCGCGGATCGGGCCAGGCGGGCGGTAGTGGCGCTCCGACTTCAACGCTTCCTTCCCCCTGACCTTCCAGCAGCGGACCGACAGCAGGGGCGCCGTTGGCTTTGGCGAGCGCTGGCTCCCCACCGGCTGACTCATGCGACGCCTGCGAGACGCGAGCGTGACCGAGTTCCGGTTCGGGTGGCGTTTGCGTTTTGAGTTGTTCGCGAGCGAGAGCAAATTCGGCCTCGCGTACGAGCTGCGTGGGGATGTACTCCTCGTCCGCAGTTCCCCAGGGCAGGCCGTAGCCCGCTGGCACGAGATGGAAGCCCGGATTGGCGGCGTACCAGTCAACCGCGATGCCCATCCGCGGCGGATAGTAGGGAGAAAAATCGGTGACGCTTCCCACAACGACCGCGTCGACGTTCATCAGCCGGGCGAGTTGCTGAAAATCGGCCCCCGTGCGGGGCTCGATGCGGCTGGCAATAAGCATCTGCTTCGCGACACCGACCGGCATGACCTCGAAGCCCGGAATCGCCTGCAATTCGTTGTAGTAGGCGATGGCCACCTGCTCGCCGTTCACCGTCGGCTCGTCGCTCTGGTTGTAGAACGGCAGGACGGCGATCTTATGCAGTTGCGGGAACGGATTGTGGTACACCGGCTGAACCATCCGGTCCGGGAAGGCCGCGCAGCCCGCTAGCAGCCAACTCGCCAGCAGGGCGAGCAGAGTCAGGCGTCGGTGGCTTCCGTGCGATGGCATTCGAGCAATCCGGTGGAGCGCAACCGGCCGAAAATGCCGGTAGCCTTCTCGTTATCGGAAAACTCGCCGCAGGTCCTCCAGTTTTTAACCACCCTCCCGATGAAGCGACCGCGGCCGGGGCGTAACCACGCTCCGGAGAAGGAGGTGTGGATGTCGCCATCGGAGACTTTTTCGCCGCCCGCACTCAAGTGGAACATTGACCTGCTTTTCTCCGGGGCGTGTTACGCCCCGGCTGCAGGGGTCACGCGGGTCAGATGAGCGATGTCATGCTGCTCATGCCGATCGGCTCGCGGCTGGTGAACGGTTCGCCGTAGCGGACGCCGATCGACTTGCCCCAGTAGGCCGCCTCGTCCCGAAGCTGGTCGAGGAAGGTCGGCGAGTCCTGCGGTCGGCCTTCGATGAACTGACTGTGATAGCAGCGGATCGAAGCCAGCTTCTGTTCCCAGTAGTCGCTGATATCCAGGATGAAGGCCGGCTGGGCATTCATCTTGAGATGGACGCAGTAGTAGTTGAAAATCCGCCGCGGATGCCACGGTTCGCCGGGCAGGTCGGTTTTGGTGAGCTTCGACCAAAAGCGAGCCGCCTCCACCAGTTCCGTCGCCGCCACATGGTCGGGATGGGCGTCGACCCAGTAAGGCGCAAAGAGCCACTTCGGCCGCAACTCACGAAACTTGGCCGCCAGCTGAAAGCGGGCGTCGAGCGTGGCTTCCAGGCGACGGTTCGGCAGGCCGAGATTGCCCCGCCAGTCGAGCCCCAGGATCTCGGTCGCGGCAGCCGTTTCGCGAGCCCGGATCTCGGGGGTACCGAACGGCGTGGGTTCGCCGCTCGTCAGGTCGAGCACGCCGACCTTCAAGCCTTCGGCTTTGAATTTGAGGACGGCGCCGGAGCAACCAAGTTCGGCGTCGTCGGGATGGGGGGCGATAACAAGGATGTCGAGCATGGTGTCGCTGCTTGCAGAGGCTGTTGGGGGATGCTCCATCATAACGGCGCGGGGCAAGCCGGACCCCGTAGCCGGGGCGTAACACGCCCCGGAGAACGGCCGTAACGTCCGGCAATTCACGCAACGGCCGACGCCCAAGTCGTATTTCACTAAAAGCAGCGTCCACCTGCTCTTCTCCGGGACGTGTTACGTCCCGGCTATAGAGGGAATTGACCTGAATCCGTATATTCGGCTAGTCCTCTCGCACGCGAAAACTTCGATCGAAACCGCCCGCCGCATGACGACCCACTACGCCTTCACCTCGCTGGCCGACGCCCAAACGCCCCTTTGCCTGGGGATCGACGTCGGTGGGACGAACATCAAGTATGGCGTGGTGGACGACCTCGGCCGACCGCTTTGCAAGGGGAAGATCCCGACGTTCGAGGAGCGGGGCTCGCTCGACGCCGTCCGCCGCACGCATGCGGCAGTGCTCGACATGCTGGGCGAAGCGGGCATTGATCCCGGCAAGATCGCCGCCGCCGGGCTCGCGACGCCCGGGACGATGGACATCCCTAAGGGAATGATCCTGGAGCCCCACAACCTGCCCCACTGGTTCAACTATCCGATCAAGCAGGCGTTTGCCGACGCGTTCGCCCTGCCGATTTCCTATGCGAATGACGCCAACGCGGCCGCCTATGGCGAGTTCTGGGTCGGTCGCGGCCGGCAGTACCATAGCATTGTGCTGCTGACGCTCGGGACCGGCGTCGGCGGGGGCATCATCATCGGCGACCTATCGATCGACGGCGAAAACAGCACCGGCAGCGAATGCGGCCACATCATCATCGACTGCAACCCGACGGCCCGCATGTGCCCCTGCGGCCACCGCGGCCACCTGGAGGCCTACTGCAGCGCCACCGCCCTAATCAAACGGACGACCGAATTGATCGCCGAGGGACGCAAGAGCAGCCTCTCCTCGCTGATCGACGAGGATCATCACCTGACGGGCCTGCTCATTGCCCAGGCTGCCGAGGCTGGCGACGCCCTGGCGCACGAGGTGATCGACGAGTTGGCGACCTACCTGGGTTATGGCATCGTCAGCCTGATGCACACGATCGATCCGGGGGCTGTCGTGCTCGGCGGGGCGATGAATTTCGGGGGGTCGGACACCCCCTTGGGACGCAAATTTCTGGAGACGATCCGCTCGGTCGTCCGGGAGCACGCCTTCCCCATTCCGGCCCAGCGCACTACCATCGATTTTGCGCTCCTGGAGGGGGATCCGGGCTTTATTGGGGCGGCGGGGATTGCCCGCCTGGATCGCCTGCAGCGGCTGATCCGCCCCGGCAGCCAGCCGGCGTCTTAAGAGCTGACTGGCGGCGACTTTCCGCTCGGCCGGC
>JAEZAS010000093.1 GCA_023430365.1 Planctomycetota bacterium | reverse complement strand
CCGCTCGGCTGCAGCCGCAAGGCGTCGCGAGCATTCAAGCGGTGCTCGACGCGCTCGACCAATCCAAGCGGGCTCAAATCCTCGAAAAGCTCGGCGAAAAAGACGCTCGTCTGCTCCGTCGCCTCGGTTATGTCCCGGCTGGCGAAGTTCCCTTCTCCGAAGAAGCGAAGCCTCGACAACCCCAGGGGGCTGCCCCGAGCTTCGCTCGCTTTCCCTGGGACGCGAACTCACCGAACGAAGACCAGGCGATCGAGCAGCAGATCCATTCCCTCCGCACGCTCGCCGACGAGGGGTTCGATTTGACCAATGATCCAACTGCCCAGCGCCAGCCGATCCGCGGCGAGGCAAGCGAAAACACTCCGCCGTTCTTGTTCGAGCACTTCAACCTGATGAACGAGCCATCGTTCACCCGGGTGGTCGAGGAAGCGGACGAGGCCACGTTGGAACTCGCCCTGACAGGCGCCGATGTCCGCATCGTTCGCCGCGTCCTGCGGCTCTTGCCGGTACGCGAAGCGGCCCGCTGGCGGCAGCGGCTCGAGCGACCAAGCCCCCTTCGCTTGCGTGACATCGAACTGGCTCGCGAGGCGCTGGTGCGACTTGCCGTGCGATTGGCCCGTCAGAACGAGATCACCCTTCCCAGCCGGCGCGGCTTTGCCGCCGCGGCATGAGCAACACACGAACTGCTTTAGCACGAGACTGACCCGATGGCGGGAATCATCAAAGCCGGCACCGCACTCAATCCCTCTTCCGGGACCGCGGGGTCGACTTACCAATTCGGCGACATGGAAAACGCCTACCTCGAGAAGGTTCGAGCGGAGGCCAACGCCATCATTGCCAAAGCCCGCCAGGAAGCCGCCAACCTGCAAGCTCAGGCCGCCGAACAGGGGCGAAAGGCCGCCATGCAAGCGGCCGAGCAGGCCCTGAAAAGCAAAGTCGATCAACAATTGCAGTCGGTCGTTCCCGCCATGCAGCAGGCCGTCACCGCCATCCTCGACGCTCGCCAGGCCTGGCAACATCACTGGGAACAACAAGGGCTGCACCTGGCAACCGCCATTGCCGAACGCATCATTCGCCGCGAAGTGTCGCAGCGACCCGAAATTACCCTCGATCTGATCCGCGAAGCGCTCGAACTCGCGGCTGGCAGCCCTCGCCTGACGCTCCGCATGAATCCTGCCGACCACGCGGCGCTGGGCGATCGCGTGACGGCGCTCACGCAGCAACTGGCCCGCGTCGGCGAAACTCGTGTCGTCGCTGACCCCGCCATTTCCGTCGGCGGCTGCCGCGTCGAAAGCGAGTTCGGCTCCGTCGATCAGCAACTCGAAAGCCAACTGGCTCGCATTAACGAGGAGTTGCGCTAACCGATCATGTACGACCTGCATACACAACTCGCTTCCGTACTGCCGACCGGTTTGACCGGCAGCATCGTCCGCACCGAAGGGGTGGCGGCCGCCGCTGCGGGCTTTCCGGCGCCGATCGGAGCCATCGCCACGATCGATCGTCAGGCGGGCGAACCCGTCGAAGCCGAAGTGATCGGTTTTCGAGAAGGGCTGACGCTGCTCTACCCGCTGAGCGACATGACCGGCGTGCGCCACGGAAACCGGGTGACGCTTCGTCGGACCTCGCGCGCAATTCGCGTCGGCAACGAATTGCTTGGCCGCGTGCTCGACGCCAATGGTCGCCCCATGGACGGTCGGCCGATGCCCCTTTTGCCCGACCGCGTTCCGCTGCTTCGCAAACCGCCAGCCGCCTGCGATCGTCCGCGGATCGATGAGACGCTGTCGACCGGCGTGCGGGTGATCGATGGCATGCTGACCTGCGGCCTGGGCCAGCGCATCGGCATTTTCGCCGGCTCAGGTGTCGGCAAGAGTGTGATGCTCGGCATGATGTCGCGCTACACGTCCGCCGACGTCAATGTGATCGGCCTGATCGGCGAACGCGGTCGCGAAGTGAACGAATTCATCGAGCGTGATCTGGGGCCTGAAGGTTTGAGACGCAGCGTTGTCGTCGTGGCCACCAGCGACGAGCCCGCCCTGATGCGAGCCCAAGCCGCGCAGGCTGCCACGTCGATCGCCGAATACTTTCGCGACCAGGGCAAAAACGTCCTGCTCATCATGGACTCGGTAACGCGCTTTGCGATGGCGCAGCGCGAGATCGGCCTCGCCGCCGGTGAGCCACCGACCACGCGAGGTTATCCGCCCAGCGTCTTTGCCTTGTTGCCGAAACTCGTCGAGCGCGCGGGGCGCAGCGCCGTGGGAAGCATCACCGCGTTTTACTCAGTGCTCGTCGAGGGCGACGACACGAACGAGCCGGTGAGCGATACCGTTCGCGGTCTGCTCGACGGTCACATCATCCTGTCGCGAAAACTCGCCTCTCAGGCCCATTTTCCCGCCGTTGACGTGCTTTCGAGCATCAGTCGTTTGTTCAACGACATCGTGCCGGGCGATCAGAAGCAAGGCGCGCAGACCGTGCGGGAACTGCTCTCCGCCTGGCGCGAACATGAGGACTTGATCTCGATCGGCGCGTATCGTAGCGGCGCGAATCCAACGGTCGATGCCGCGATCGCGATGCGCGAGGAAATCAACCGCTATCTGCGCCAGGCCGTCGAAGATGGCACGAGCGTTGACAGCGCGCGCGCCGAATTAGTGAAACTAGCGCAGCGCTGTGCCGCCGCACGCGTGAAACCCGCGCCGGCGCCGATGCAGCCGGTCGCCGCCAACGCCCGCAGGGCCTAATCGCTTTTAGAACATGAGCACCTTCCGCTTTCGACTGCAAACGCTCTGGAGACTGCGAATCGCAGACCGCGATCGCCGTCGCGCCGAGCTTGCGCAGGCGTACGAAGCGGCGGGAATCCTCGACCAGCAGCGAGTCCAGATCGAATCGGAGCAGGAAGCGACCAAAGAGGAAGCTCGCCGGTTGGCCTCCCCAGGATCCGCCGATATCGATGCCCTGCTTCGCGTGCATCGCCACGAGCTGATTCTCAAGGCCGAGCTGCGCCAGTTGGCCATGCAACGGGCGCAGATCGAAACCGAGATCCAGCGCCGCCGCCAGGTCCTGGTCGAAGCCGACCGGCAGGTGCGCGTGGTCGAGAAACTCCACGAGCGCAAGCTGGAGGAGCATCAGCGCAGCGAGGATCGAATCGAGGTGAAACTGCTCGACGAGATGGGGTCGATCGCCGCCAACCGTAAGCGGGAGGTGACGCGATGAAGAAGGTTCTGGGGCTGCTCTCGTCGCTTTTTGTTGCCTTTTGCATCGGCACGGTGCTTTCGATCGTCGTCTTTCTCGGCATGCTCTGGTGGAAAGGCGGTCTGACGGGGGACCGGTTCATGAGCCTGCTCGCTTCGCTTCAGGGCATCGATATGGCGACGGCTGCCGCCACGCTGCCGGTGACCGAGGAGCCGAACGACGAGCAAGTCTCCTACGATCAGATTCTCGAGAAACGGGCCCTGGCTGGGCTCGACCTCGACCTGCGCGAGAGCGCGATCGACAAGTCCCTCGGCGAGCTGCGCAATTTGGAGTCGCTCACCAAAACCGAACGCGAACGGCTCGACCTCTGGAAGCTGTCGTTCGACCAGCGGCTGGCCAACCTGGAAACCCAGGCCAGCGACACCGCGATGCGTGAGCTGCAGACAACGCTCGAGGCCATGAACCCCAAGCAGGCCAAAGAGCAGATTCTCATGATGCTCGACGCTCCCACGCGCGACAAAACCGACGATCCGATGCGCGACGTCGTGACGCTTCTCAAGTCCATGCCGATCGATAAGCGGAAGAAGATTCTGGGTGAGTTCAAAACTCCGGACGAAAGCGCAAAGCTGGCCGAGATCCTGGACGAGATTCGTCTCGGTAAACCCGATTCGCCCTTGATTCGCGACACCCGCAGTCAATTGCAGCAGCAACTCAATCCCCAGCGCTAAGAGGCGAGCATGCCCAGCGATATTCGCAACGCGACTTATGCCAAGACGGCCGTCGACCTGCTATTGCCTCCAGCCAGCGCCCCTGGCCGGACGAGCGACGGCGGCGCCGGCTTCGACAGCTTGCTCCGCGCGCTAGCGCCGCCCCAACCGCTGGCCGATCGACCGCCAGCCCAAGATCGGCCGTCTCCATCCGCCAGCGACGAACGCCGCGAGGTCAACGACTACACCTCTACCACGTCAAGGAGCGAGGACAACCGCTCCAGCGACCGCCGCGACGACGTGAACCGGTCGCAGGAGACCAACCAGAGCCAGCGCAACGAGGATGCCGCGCGCGCCGATGCAGCCGCTCCGGTGAATCCTTCGGACAACGCCTCGGCTCAGGATGTCAAACAAGGGACGAGCCAAACCGAAGCTTCAGGCGAAGCATCCGCCGAGGATCAAGCGACCGCTGCTGCACAGGACGAAGCCGCAACCGAAGATGCCGCGGCAGAGCAAGTCGACGCAGACGCCATGCAATTGGTGGCGATGGCTGGGCAGCCTGCTCCGGTCGTCGATCAGCCGGCCGCGGAAAATCCTGAGTCGGCCGAAGGGGCTGCTGAGCTGAATCCCGATGCGGAAGCGGAAGGCGCAAAGGGGGCAGCAGCCACGGCCGAAGCCACCGCCCCAAAATCGGCGATCGAGCTGAACCCGACCGATCTCAAGCAGCCAACCGCCGCAGAGAACGGCGACACGGCGGAAGTTCCCGTAGCGCCCGATGTGACCGCCGAGTCGCCAGTCGAGGTTGTGACCGAACTGCAGGACGCGAGCACAGTCGTCTCCGAGGCGGAGGCCACAGCGGAAGACGAAAAAGAAGTCGAAATCTCGAATCTTCGATCGACGCGCACCAAGACGTCGGACTCGATTTTCCACGACGTCGACCCCAAGCAACTGAAAGAAGCCGGCAACGAGAACGAGGCGGTCGACGGGACGCAAAAACCAGAGTCCGAATCGGCAGAGGCCGAGGTCGCGGCGGGCGCCGAGTCGATCCTGCCCGACGTGCAAGCAGTCGACGATTCCCGTCCACGCAGCGAAAAACGCGAGCGGAACGACTCGGCGGCGAACGAAATCAAAACGCCGAGCGTCGAGTCAGCCGCCGAAGCGCCTGCGGTTGAAACCGGCCGCTCCGAGCCCCCGCCAGCGGAATCGGCGCCGAACCAGGCGAGCGACGCTTCCCGGACCGATCAACGATCGGCTTCGCAAGCGCCACCAACGCTTCTCGATGGCAACACGCGCCCCGCGGGCGCGCCTCGCCTGGCGGCGGAAGTGCTGGCCGGTCCCCGCGAAACGAGCCACGCTCGCCCCGTCGAAGTCGACTCCGCGCGATTCCTGTCGCGGGTCGCTCGCGCCTTTACCGTCGCTCAGCAGCGCGGCGGCGAAGTGCAACTGCGACTCAGCCCGCCGGAACTCGGCTCGCTGCGTGTCGAGGTGAAGGTGGTTGAAGGGGTGATGACCGCCAAGGTGGAAACTGAAAACGCGGCCGCGAAGGCAGCCGTGATGGAACATTTGCCTCAGCTCCGCGAGCGGTTGGCTGAGCAAGGCGTGCGGATCGAGCGCTTTGACGTCGATCTCATGCAGCAGGGTTCCACCGGAACTCCCGATCGCCCAGCCGATCGTCAACCGGACGAGGCCTTTGCCGGCCGCGGATCGGGCGGACCGACTCGCCGAGCCTCGCAGGCGGCTGCTGAAACCAAAGCCGTCCCTGCAAGCCCCGTCCCAACCGGCGGCCTGAACGTGATCGTCTAAGCGAACAAGCCAGTACGAACGCGCACACGCCGCGCAACTCCGAACAAAAGCAATCCAGCGAGGCCAGCATGGCGACCATTCCAGGAACCACAGGTACGACCGGAACCAACGCGGGCAACGGTGTCGATCCGGTCACCGGAAAGAAGAAGCCGACCAGTCTCGAAGACGTCGACGTCAACCAGTTCCTGCAGCTCATGATCGCTGAGCTCACGAACCAGGACCCGCTCAACCCAATGGACAACACGCAGCTCGTGCAACAGATCGGCCAGCTGCGCGAGATTTCCTCGAACGACAAGCTCATCAGCACGCTCGAAGGCGTTCAGACCGGCCAGAGTCTAGCGACGGCTGGCGGCTTGATCGGCAAGACGGTGAACGCGCTCGACGATCAAGGCGACAACGTCACCGGCAAGGTCGACCGTGTTTCAGTTGAGGTCGACGAAGACAATTCTTCGAAGCGCTTTTACAAAGTGCACATCGGCGAGAAGAAAGTCGATTTGAAGAATATCCGCGAAGTGAAACCGTAGCTCGACAACCGTACGCGGCGAAACGGATCGTCGCGACGCTTATTCATACGCATCCTCATCACAGTACCGCCCGCATTCAACGAAATTGATCGCCCCGCACGGAGGATCTCGATATGGGTCTTGCATCAGCACTCACCACCGCACTGACTGGTATGACGGCCGCGGAAACGCAGGTCGACGTGGTCGGCAACAACCTGGCCAACTCGCAGACGGTGGGCTTCAAGGCTTCGAGCTCCGTGTTTGCGACGCAGTTCCTCCAGACTCAGGGTCTGGGTTCGTCCCCTTCGTCCGGCAGCGGTGGTACCAACCCGCGTCAGACGGGTCTCGGAACTCGGATCGCGGAGATCACGCCCGACTTCTCCCAGGGCACGATCGAAGTCAGCGCCAACGCCTCCGACCTCGCCATTCAGGGTGAGGGCTTCTTTATCGTACAAGGGAGCTCCGGCGAGCAGTTGTACACCCGCAACGGCGTCTTCAAGACCAATTCGAACAACGAGCTGGTGACCGTCACCGGCCATCGCGTGCTGGGCTACGGCATCGACGACAACTTCCAGATTCAAACCACGTCGCTCGTTCCGCTCGAGATTCCGCTCGGCTCAGCGGCGGTCGCCCAGGCGACGCAGAACGTCTATCTCGAAGGTGTGTTGTCGCCCTCAGGCAACGTAGCCACGACCGCCGGTGTCATTCAAAGCACCGTCCTGGGCGACACCATCGTGCCGCGACCGGCTGGCACGACCACCGCCAGTGTGGCCGCGACTCCCAATTCGTCGACCGTCGTCGCTACGAATATCGAAGGCACGGGCGGAACGCATCCGGAAGGCGTGACGTATCGCTATCGCTTTACGTTTGTCGACGATAGCGGCACCGAGTCGCTCCCCTCGAATGAAGTGGTCGTCACGATCCCGCCCGGAAACGGCCTGGCGGACAACACGATCACGCTCAATCCGATGCCGAGCGCGGCCGGCTATTCGAACGTGAAGATCTACCGCACCGAGGCGGGGGGCAGCGATTTCTTCCACCTCGACACCGCGGCCACCGGGGCCTCCTATGCCGACGACAACACGGTTCCTCTCTCGACGGACCCGCTCGACACCACCTCGATCAACGGTAACTACACCTATCTGGTCACCTACTACCGGGATGGTGAAGAGGAAAGCCGACCGTCTCCCCTGATCGGCCCTCAAAACATCGTCAACGGCCGAATCCAGCTCAACAACCTCCCGGTTCCTCCCGTTCCGGGGCCGGAGGACGGTTTTCCCGCCTACGACAAAATTCGCATCTATCGCAGCCTTTCCACGGATTCCAACCAGTTCTTTCTGACCGGGGAGGTTGCCGTCGGCGAGGTATTTACCGACAGCCGCACCGACGCGGACATTTCGAACCTCGCCACACCTGGCAACAAGGCGATCGACCTGGACGGACCGAAGGTCGACTCCAACACGCTGCTGGTCAACGTGGTGAAGCGCGACGGACTCAACTTCGAGAACATGTTCTCCGAAGGCACGCTGTCGTTCACGGCCCGCAAGGGCGGTCGGGCTTTGGCTACCAAAACGTTTGAAGTCACCCCCACGTCGACCCTGCAGGACCTGATGAGCTTCATGCAGGACTCGCTGGGCATTCAAACGTCGATCGACGACCCGCAGAATCCGCTGCCGAACTCGCTGAACAATATCACGGGCGAATCGGCTCCGCTGGCGCCGGGCGTCGTGATCTCGAACGGCCGCATCCGAGTGGTCGGCAACAACGGCGTCGACAACTCGGTCGAAATCGATCTGTCGAGCTTCCGCGTCACCACGTCGGACGGAGCGGTGGAGACGCCCAGCCTGGGCTTCGGGACGATTCAAAATGCGGTCGGCCAAAGCGCCGTGGCCGACTTCATCGCCTACGATTCGCTCGGTATTCCGATGAACGTCCGCGTGACGGCCGTGCTGGAATCGGTCAGCGACTCCGCCACGACCTACCGCTGGTTCGCCGATGCCGCGAACAACAGCCCGGCTACGGGCAGCGACATCTCGGTCGGCACCGGCCTGATCACGTTCGACGGTGAAGGCAACCTGGTGAGCACGACGAACGATCGCGTGACGATCCAGCGTCGCAACATGCCGTCGTCTGATCCGCTCGAATTCACGTTGAACTTCGGACAGGTCTCGGGTTTGTCGTCGAACAACAGTTCTCTGGCCGCCACGCGGCAAGACGGTTCGGCCGCCGGTACGCTGACCAGCTTCATCGTCGGCGAAGACGGCAAGGTGCGCGGTGTGTTCAGCAACGGTGTGACGCGCGACCTGGGACAGATTCAGTTGGCTCGCTTCTCGAACCCTGCCGGTCTCGAGCAGCTCGGTCAGAATATGTTCGGTATTGGCGTGAACTCCGGCCTTCCGGTGCAAGGCACTCCAGGTGACGACGGCATGGGTAAGGTGATCGCCGGCGCCCTGGAGCTGTCCAACACCGACATCGGTAAGAACCTGATCGACCTGGTGCTGGCCACCACCCAGTACCGAGGCAACGCCCGCGTGATTACGACCGCCCAGCAGCTCATGGACGAACTGCTGAACCTGCGCCGCTAAGTCAGGCTGGTTGTGGCCTGACGAAACGGGGACGTCATGCGAGGGGCGTCCCCGGCAGGGACGTGGCGCTCAAGGAGGAGTCGCCACGCCTGCCGGCGATCGTGCTAGCGGTCGTATCACTTGTGACGCTTATTTCGCCCGCCGACCAATTGCTGTGGTCAGGCGGGCTTTTTTTTGCAATAAGTTGTACCCTCCGCGCAACTGGCGCGACTGCCGCGGCCCGGAGCGTGACCTATCTTTGCTGGCCCAGCCTGTGCATTTGCCCTGCAAACGCCTCGGCTCGGAGCACCACCATGATCAAGCTGACTCGACTCGATGGCGAAGCGTTCGTGCTCAATGCCGAACTGATTCGCTACGTGGAAGCTCGGCCTGACACGTTCATCACCCTGACGAACGGAGAACGCTTGGTGGTCCGCCAGTCGATGGACGAGGTGATGGACCTCGCCATCCGTTACCAACAAACCAAACAATTGCTCCCCGCGCCCAGCAGATCGCCACTGAGCGAGTAGCCGTTCCTTAACCCGCCTCTCCAAAGCCAACCACCATGGACATCGCGACAGTCTTCGGACTCCTGCTCGCCTGGAGCATGATGGCGGCCGCCGTTTATATGGGTGGCGGCTCGTTCGGGGCATTTTGGGACACGGCTTCCGTAATGATGGTGGGCGGCGGCACCATCGGAGCGCTGCTGATTTGCTTGCCGTTCCGGATGGTGGCCCGCGCTCCGCGCGTCCTGCTCAAAGGGGTGAGTGGCTCGCTTCCCTCGCCGGAATCGCTGATCGAATCGATCGTCAGCCTGTCAGAAACTGCCCGGCGACAGGGATTGCTGGCTCTCGAAACGCGGATTCCCGAGATCGATAACGAGTTCATTCGCCGCGGTGTGGAACTGATGGTGGATGGCGCTCGGGCGGAAACGATCGAAGAGGTGCTACGCACCGACATCGACGCCATGGTCGTCCGCCATCGTGAAGGGAAAGCCATTCTCGACCAGATGGCCAAGTACGCCCCAGCCTTCGGCATGATCGGCACCTTGCTTGGCTTGATCATCATGCTGGGCAACATGTCGGACCCGTCGAGCATCGGCGGCGGCATGGCCGTGGCCCTGATTACAACGCTTTACGGCGCCTGCCTCTCGAATGCGTCGTTCATGCCGCTGGCCGAAAAGCTGGCTTTCATGAGCAAGCAAGAGATGGTCATCCGTGAGATTGTCGTCCGCGGCATCCTCGCGATGCAGTCGGGCGAAAACCCACGCGTCATCGAGCAGAAGTTGAACATGTTTCTGCCGCCTTCGGTGCGCAACCGCCAGGAAAGGCGGGCGGCATGAACCTGGAAGAAGAAGCACCGGCTGGCGCTCCGGAGTGGGTCGTCACCTATGCCGACTTGATGTCGCTGCTGCTGACGTTCTTCATCCTGCTCGCTTCGATGAGCGAGATTCGAGAGAACGACAAGTATCAAGGGATGGCCGAATCGTTGCACGAGCATTTCGGCCAGTCGCTCCCCGCCGACGCCATTATGCCGGGGGAAACCAAGCCGCGCAGCGCCCTGTTCGCCTCGCTGACACTCGCCGGCCGGGCGAGACGTAAGAGCTTGCTCGAAAACCTGTTTGATCCCACCAAGGACAAGCAGCAGGCCCAGCCACGCATCCAAGTGGTCCGCCCTGGTTCGCGGACGGCGGTCGGCACGGTCATCTACTTCGAGGGAGGGACGACCGAACTCGACGCTACGGCCCGTGAGGACTTGCTGCAGACGGCCGACTTGCTGCGTGGGAAGCCGCAGAAAATCGAAGTTCGCGGCCATACATCGCCGCAGGCGGTCGAGGAAGACAGCGCCAACGCCTGGCGACTCGCCTTCGAGCGGGCCGAGAACACGATGGACTTCCTGGTGAACCAACTCCAGATCGAACCCAAGCGGATTCGCCTTTCGGTGGCTGGCGCTCATGAGCCTGCCAGCACGGCGGTCGACCGCGATCAGCAACAAGCCAATTCCCGAGTGGAAGTGTTTCTGCTCGATGAAATCGCCCCCGAACCGCTGCCCGGTACTCGGACGGCCGAAGCCCATTCCCCCCAAAGGTTCTAGGAGAAAAGCGAACCTGCTGGCCCGAGGTTGGGCCACTAAGAAGCACCGAACGCCATGGAGGGTGCTCGCGCTGCCGGAGACCTATCCATGCTCAAGTTGATCCTCGTTTCGCTGTTCGTCGGCGTGGTGATCCTCGTCGAATGCATTGCCGCCTACTCGCTCATCCCGAGTCAGGCCCAGGTGGAAGCTTGGGCCGAAGCCAAGGCGAAGGCGGCCGCCGAAGCGGCTCACGCCGCACACGGGGATGGCCACGGAGACGCTGAGGCCGGACATGGCGACGATCATGGTGGCCACGGCGGTCATGCGAGCCATGAGGTCGAAGTGGACCTGGGCAAGTACAACATCGTGGTCCACCAGCCCTCGGCCAATCTGACGTTGCGGATCAATTTCCACCTGATCGGGTTGGTCGGCGAGAAGGAACACCACGATTTCGAGAAGCTGTATGCCACCAATCAGCACCGGCTTCGCGACCAGGTGCTATCAGAAGTGCGCAATAGCGAGATCAGCGACCTGACCGACCCCGGATTGGGCTTGATCAAACGCAAGATATTAGCGAAAAGCAACGACCTGCTCGGCAAGCCGATGCTGAAGACGGTTGTGTTCAGTGATTTTGCGTTTATCGAGCAGTAAGGGAAGCGAGCAGGCGTCCTCCGCCTGCCCTGGCGGTGTTGCACTGGCACAAGGATCGTGCCTGTCCATCGCCGGCGAGTCCCTTGCCCGCGGGAAAGGATGCCCATGGCAGGCGAACCGGAAAAAATCAGCCAGGACGAAATCGAAGAGCTGCTCCGTCAGGCGCAAATGGCCGCCGGACAGCCGGTCGCTGGCTCGGGTGCACCGTCTCCGACGCCCGAAAACCCCATCGGCGAAACCGACGCGCCCTCATCCTTCGCCGCTGCAGCCGCGGCCCCCGCTGCCGTTGCCACTCACGCTCGCACAGCAGCGACGCCCCCGCGTGGCGCCTCAGGCGACGCGGTCGGCGACGATATCCAGTTTCTGATCAATCAGGCCGAGCAGGCCATCGCCTCGGTCGACCAGCCGATTGATCCCGCCATCCAGGGCATCACGCCCTTTCAGTTCCGCGATTTCGGCGGTTCACCAGCGTCGGGCGACAAGGCTTCGCTCGAACTGCTGCGCGACGTCGATCTCGATGTGCGAATCGAACTCGGCCGCACCGAGATGTATCTGGAGGACGTGCTCAAGCTGAAGCGCGGCGCAGTCGTGCCGCTCGACAAGCTCGCCGGCGATCCGGTCGACGTCTATGTCAACGGCCGACTCGTTGCCCGCGGCGAAGTGCTCGTGCTCAACGACAACTTTTGCGTGCGAATCGGCGAACTGCTGGCTGGAGACGAGGTCGGCTAATCCATCGATGGAGCCAAGAAGGCAAGCGTCCACAGCGACGCTTGCGAGAGGATCGTAAACACTCGACTTCCCGACGGTGGTTGAGAACGCCTGGACCGACCCACATCGTTTATCGAACAGGTCGGCCGGCAACTTGAAGGATTAACTGCGGGAATCGCTAGGATGCTCAGCCGAATCTCCAAATTGCTGCTGGCTATCGTCGCGTCGGTCCTCGTCGCCGATCATGCCGCGGCGCAGTCGTCCGAAAGCGATTCCTCCTCTGCTTACGCTCCCGCCAATCGCTGGGACAACCAGGCGCCCGCCGAAACGCCTCCGATGCCGACGATGATCGAGAACCCTCTCGTGCGTCGTCCGGAACCACAGAATCAGCCGCCGCGCTACCCAGCCACAGACACGCCGGACCAAAACTACGCCGCTCCTTCGACCGGCTCGCACTACGATCGTCAGCCAGGCTACTCGGGCGGCGCCACCGAGCCTGCGGAAATCCCGCGACCTTCGCCCGGCGCCCTGCGGATGCCAATCAGCGACTCCGGCCCCGATTTGACCAACACCCGCCCGGCCAGGCCGCTGCCTTCGGCGACTCCGGCGACACTCGAGACCGAAATCGAACCCGCCGCATCGCAGGAGCCGGCCCCCTTTCCTCCGCAGCCCATCACTGTGCCGGCGACCGTCACCCCGGTGGCCGCGGAAGAGCCATTGCCGCTTGCTCCTCGAACGAAGCAAGCTGCCAGCGATGAACTGAAGCCCGAACCGCCGAGCACTGCCGGCGCACTGGGCGGCGTTGCGGGAAGCCTCGCGGTGGTGCTCGGACTGTTCTTTGTGATCGTATGGTTCAGCAAGCGCTATCTGCCTCAGGCTTCGTCCCCCCTCCCCAAGGAAGCGGTCGAGTTGCTCGGTTGGGCTCCCCTCGCTGGACGGCAGCAGATGCAGCTCGTGCGGATTGGCAACAAGCTGGTGCTCATCTCGGTGAGCAACGGGGCCGCCGAACCGCTGACGGAAGTGACGGACTTGCTGGAGGTGGAGCGCATTACGGCTCTCTGCCGCCGCAACAAGAGCGGCAGCTCGTCGGCCAGCTTTCGCCAGGTGATGAGCGAGTTCGAACGGGAGCCGACGACGGCTGGCTTCGTCGGAACCACCCCGCCGGACGCCAATTCGACCTCCGCCCGAACGGGTCGAACGCTGGGACGTCTCGGAGCGGCGGTCATCCTTGCCCTCTCGCTCGTTTTCTCGGCCTCGGGTCCGCTGCAGGCACAGCAAACGGTTACGGGTGAATCCGCTTATTCGAGCTCGACCTCCAATCCACAAACAACGCTGGCCGTGCCGGCTGT
>JAEZAS010000535.1 GCA_023430365.1 Planctomycetota bacterium | reverse complement strand
TCAACAAGTCGGGCACCGCAGGTTTCCTCGGCCGGGCGTATGATCCGTACTACCTGTTCCCGCCGGGCGACGACATGGATATGTCGAAGATGGACAAGATTCGTGTCGACGACCTGACGCTGCGACCGGAAGTTTCCGAGGCTCGTCTGGATCGCCGGGCTCGCCTGCGCGACCTGATCAATCAGGGAATGCCGGCGATCGACAAAGCGGTCGAGAAGTATGACCTGGACAAGTACTACGACTCGGCGCTCAATCTCATCTCGTCGGGCCGGGCTCGCGAGGCGTTTTCGCTGAACAAAGAGAGCGACGCTCTTCGCGATAAGTACGGCCGGAACACGTTCGGGCAAAGCTGCTTGCTCGCCCGGCGCCTGGTCGAGGCGGGCACGCGGGTGGTCGAGGTCATCTGGCCGAAAGTTGCCAACAGCGACAATCACTCCTGGGACTGCCACGTCGGCCTCACCGATCGGATGCGAAAGCAAGCGGCCCCGATGCTCGACAGCGGCTTGTCGACGTTGATCGCCGACATGGACGAGCGCGGCCTGCTCGAAGACACGCTGGTGGTGGCCCTCGGCGAGTTCGGCCGGGCGCCGCAGCGAGGCGTCAGCACCTCGGGCAACGGCAACAGCGCCGATGGACGCGACCATTGGCCCTATTGCTACACAGCGGTTGTGGCGGGAGCGGGCATCAAGCGGGGCGAGGTGTACGGCAAGAGCGACCAGACGGGATCGGCGCCGCTCGAGAAGCCGGTGCACCCGATCGAATTGCTGGCGACGATCTATCACGCGGTTGGCATCAACCCGCAAACGATCGTCTACAATCACTTGAATCAGCCACGCGAATTGGTCAAAGCCGAGCCGGTAACCAACTTGTTTGCTTAGCTCTACCGGGCGGTTGTTTGCAAGTCGTTCTGGCCTCAGCGTTTAGCTGAGGTCATCGCGTTTCTTGGTGCATCGAATCCCATTAATATAGGCACGATGCATCAGTGGTGATGATTTTGTTGAATTAGGTGGGCTAATGGTGGGCTGGGGAAAAGTTTGAAAAGGTAATTGACCGGCCCTACGCTGCCGAATATCTTGGCATGCTTACCAGTAATTGTGAGCCGGCGTTCTATCGCCCGGCTTGATGCCAGCCTCTCCCACTCATGCACCTGAAATCGCTCAAAGTGTTCTGCGATGTCGTCGGCCGGCGGAGCTTTTCGCGCGCCGCCAGCGAGAACGGCATTTCGCAGTCCGGGGCGAGTCAGATCGTGAACCATCTGGAGGAGCACCTGGGCGTCAAGTTGATCGACCGCACCAAGCGGCCGTTTGTGCTCACTCCGGAAGGCGAAGTCTATTACGACGGCTGCCGGAAACTGGTCCAGCGGTACTTTGCCCTGGAGGAAGAGGTTCGCACGCTTCATGAGGAGGTGGCGGGCCGGGTGAGTGTGGCTTCGATCTACTCGGTCGGTCTCAGCCACATGAACCACTTCGTGCAAAGCTTTCTGCAGAGCTTTCCGAAGGCCAACGTTCGTTTGCAATATCAACATCCAGCCCGGGTTTACGAACTGGTCGAAAGCGACCGGGTCGATCTGGGGCTGGTGAGCTATCCGAAGTCGTCCCGCACGATCAAGGCGACCACCTGGCGCGAAGAGCCGATGGTGCTCGTCTGCTCGCCGAGCCATCGCCTGGCCACCAAGGAGCGGGTGACGATCGAAGACCTGCACGGTCAGGAAATCGTCGCTTTCGATCCGGACCTGGAGATCCGCCACGAGATCGACCGCGTGCTGACGGCCCGCGGCGTCGAAGTGCGCGTGTCGATGGAGTTCGACAACACGGAAACGATCAAGCGGGCGGTGGAGATCAACGCAGGGGTGAGCCTGCTGCCGGCTCCGACCGTGGATCGCGAAGTTCAGGCGGGTGAACTCGTGGCCAGGCCTCTTTCCGGGGTCGAATTGGCCCGGCCGATCGGCATCATCCAGCGGCGCGGCAAGGAACTTGGCAAAACGGCCAACCGCTTCCGCCAGATGCTGCTCAGTCTGGCTCCGACGCTCGTCCAGAACGCGGGCGAAGCGAGCGAGAAGACCGGCAACCGGCTCGATGTCTCTGCGTCGGCATCGGTCGAATACGAACACTCCGCGTCGTCTAGCGCAGCCGATTCCGGCAGCGGAGCGACGGCAACCACAGTCGCCGCGGCACGGCGAATCTCCTCATAAAACGCATCCGGCCGCGAACGACAACCAAGTAACTGGGATGAGGGTGTCGCGGCCCATAAGGACAGGTAGTGCAATGACTATGGAACTTCCAAGCGGACTCCCGGAAAAGCACGGGCTTTACGATCCGGCCAACGAGAAAGACAGCTGCGGCGTTGGTTTCATTGCCCACATCAAGGGCGTGCGTAGCCACTCGATCGTTCGCGACGCGGCCGAAGCCCTGCGCAATATGGACCACCGCGGCGCATGCGGCTGCGAACCCAACACGGGCGACGGCGCCGGCATGCTCACGGCTCTGCCTGACGAGTTCATGCGGAGCGAAGCCAAGCGGCTGTTCAACGTCGAACTCCCCGAAGAAGGGCGTTACGCGGTCGGCCAGATCTTCCTGCCCAAGGACGACGCCGAGCGCGACCTCTGCAAGCAAACGCTCGAAAAGTACGTCGCCCGCCAGGGACAGACGCTGAGCGGCTGGCGTCGCGTGCCGACCGATCCGGGGAAGGCCGACGGCGGCCCGACGGCGCTCGCCGGCGAACCGGTCGTCGAGCAGGTCTTCGTCGCCGCCGGCGAAGGGACTGACCGCACCGAGTTCTGCCGTCAACTCTATCTGATCCGCAAGCAGGCCTTTCACGCGATAGAAAAGCTCGACCTGAAGCAGCGCAGCCGATACTACGTCTGCAGCTTCTCGTCGCGCGTGATCATCTACAAAGGTCAGCTCACGAGCATGCAGGTCGTGCCGTATTACCCCGACCTGGCCGACCCGCGCTACACCAGCCACCTGGCCATGGTGCACTCGCGTTTCAGCACCAACACGTTCCCCTCGTGGGAACGGGCCCAGCCGATGCGCTTCATGTCGCACAACGGCGAAATCAACACGGTTCGCGGCAACGTCAACTGGATGGCGGCCCGCGAAGGGATCATGAAGTCGGAGGTGTTCGGCGAGCAGTTCGAACGCCTGCGTCCGATCACCGATCTCTCGACGAGCGACTCCGGCATGTTCGACAACGTGCTCGAGCTCTTGCTGCTCGCCGGCCGGTCGTTGCCCGAAGCTGTGATGATGATGATTCCGGAAGCGTGGCAGAACCACGAATCGATGCCGGAATACAAGCGGGCCTTCTACGAGTACCACAGCTGCCTCATGGAGCCGTGGGACGGCCCCGCTTCGGTGGTGTTCACCGATGGCCGCTACATCGGCGCCGTGCTCGACCGCAACGGTCTGCGTCCCAGCCGTTACTACATCACGACCGACGATCGCGTGATCATGGCGAGCGAAGTCGGCGTGCTTCCGGTCGATCCGAAGATCGTGAAGGCCAAGGGACGCCTCCAGCCGGGGCGTATGTTCCTGGTGGACTTCGAGCAGGGCCGCCTGATTCCGGACGAAGAGATCAAGAAGACGATCGCCACCGCTCGTCCGTACGGCGAATGGCTCCGTAACCAGCGGATTGAGCTGAAGGATCTGGAGCAGAACGGCGATTCGCACGGGTTCTACCCCGAGACGTTGCTTCCTCGCATGCAGGCGCTCGGCTACACGATCGAAACGATGCAGTTCATGCTGCTGCCGCTCGTGTTTGAGAAACGCGACCCGATCGGCTCGATGGGCAACGACTCGGCTTTGGCCGTGCTCAGCGATCAGCCGCGAATGCTGTACGACTATTTCAAGCAGCTCTTCGCCCAGGTCACCAATCCGCCGATCGACTCGATCCGCGAAGAAGTGATCATGTCGCTCGAGTGCTACGTCGGTCCCGAGCGCAACCTGCTCGAGACGACCGAGGAGCACGCCCATCGCTTGCTGCTGCCCCATCCGATCCTCACCAACGAGGAACTGGCGGCCATCAAGCACATGGACCACCGCGGCTGGAAGACCAAGACCATCGACATCACCTGGCCGGTGAGCGAGGGTGCGGCTGGTCTGAAAACCGCGCTGGAGCGGATCTGCAACGAAGCCGAACAGGCGATTGCCGACGGCTATTCGCTCGTGGTGCTCTCGGATCGGGCGCTCAGCGCCGACCGCGTGCCGGTGAGTGCTTTGCTTGCCAGTGGCGCTGTGCACCATCACCTGGTGCGGAAGGCCAAGCGAGCCCAGATCGGCATCATCGTCGAGTCGGGCGAAGCCCGCGAAGTGCACCACCACTGCTTGCTCGTCGGCTTTGGCGCCGATGCCATCAACCCCTACCTGGCGTTTGAGGCGCTGTGGCAAGCCCAACGCGACGGACTGCTTGGCGGCGAGTACAGCGACGACAAGATCGTTCACGGCTATCAGAAGGCCGTGGCCAAGGGCATGCTCAAGGTCATGTCGAAGATGGGCATCTCGACCCTCGCCTCCTACAAGGGCGCTCAAATCTTTGAGGCCGTTGGGTTGGCCGAGGAAGTGATCGACAAGTGCTTTGTCGGCACCGCGAGCCGGATTAAGGGCGTTGGTTTCGATGTGCTCGCCGAGGAGGCCCTCCGTCGGCATGCAATCGGCTTCCCGAAGCGGGCCGAACAGCGGTTGCCGGTGTTGCCGAACGTTGGCGAGTTCCACTGGCGCGCCGAAGGCGAACGCCACATGTGGGACCCGCAGTCGATCGCCGACCTGCAGATGGCCGCTCGTGAGAATTCCGCCGACGCCTACTGGCGCTTTTCCAAACATGCCGCCGAAGAAGCGACCAAGAAGTGTGCTCTCCGCGGCCTGCTGAAGTTCAAGGAGGGCGTCAACTCGCCCATCCCGCTGCACCAGGTCGAGCCGGCCAGCAGCATCGTCAAGCGATTCTGCACCGGCGCGATGAGCCTCGGTTCGATTTCCTCGGAATCGCACGAGACGCTCGCCATCGCCATGAACCGCCTCGGCGGCAAAAGCAACACAGGCGAAGGTGGCGAAGACTCGGAGCGGTTCCAGCCGCTGCCCAATGGCGACTCGAAGCGGTCGGCCATCAAGCAGGTGGCGTCGGGCCGGTTCGGCGTGACGATCAACTACCTGACCAACGCCGACGAACTGCAGATCAAGATGGCCCAGGGCGCGAAGCCGGGCGAAGGTGGCGAACTGCCCGGTCACAAGGTGGATGAGAACATTGCTCGCATCCGCCATTCGACGCCGGGCGTCGGCCTCATCAGCCCGCCGCCGCATCACGACATCTATTCGATCGAAGACCTGAAGCAGCTCATTCACGACCTGAAGAACAGCAACCCGGCTGCTCGCGTCAGCGTGAAGCTGGTGAGCGAGGTCGGCGTTGGTACGATCGCCGCAGGTGTGGCCAAGGCCCACGCGGATCACATCCTGATCTCGGGCGACTCGGGAGGCACCGGCGCCTCGCCGATCACGAGCATCAAGCACGCCGGTCTGCCGTGGGAACTCGGCATTGCCGAAACCCACCAGACGCTGGTGATGAACGATCTGCGCAGCCGCGTCGTGCTGCAAACGGACGGTCAGATCAAGACGGGGCGCGACGTGGTCATGGCCGCGATGCTCGGCGCCGAGGAAATCGGCTTCTCGACCGCGCCGCTCGTTACGCTCGGCTGCATCATGATGCGGAAGTGTCACCTGAACACTTGCCCGGTCGGGATCGCGACGCAGGATCCGGTCCTCCGCCGCAAGTTCATGGGCAAGCCGGAGTACGTGGTCAACTACCTGTTCATGGTGGCCGAAGAGGCCCGCCAGATCATGGCTCAGCTCGGCTTCCGCACGTTCAACGAGATGGTCGGCCGGGCCGACTGCCTCGAAACGGAAGCCGCCGTGAAGCACTGGAAGGCTCAGGGCATCGACCTGACCCCCATGCTCACGCCCGCCCGCAAGCCGCGGCCCGATGTCGAGGTCTACTGCACCCGCAAGCAGGACCACGGTCTGGAACTGGCGCTCGACAACAAGCTGATCGAGAAGTGCCGGATGGCGGTCGAACGCCGCGAGCGGGTTCGGATCGAGTCGCCCATCATCAACACCAATCGCACCGTCGGCACAATGCTCAGCCATGAGATCGCCAAGCGATGGGGCGACGAGATGCTGCCGCACGACACGATTCACATCAAGTTCAACGGTTCGGCGGGACAGAGCTTTGGCGCCTTCCTGGCCCAAGGCGTCACGCTCGAACTGGAAGGGGATGCGAACGACTACGTCGGCAAGGGGCTCAGCGGTGGTCGCATCGTGATCTATCCGCCGCTTGCTTCGTCGTTTGTGCCGGAAGAAAACATCATCGTCGGCAACGTGTGCCTCTATGGAGCGACCGATGGTCGGGCGTTCTTCCGCGGCCGGGCTGCAGAGCGTTTCGCGGTGCGAAACAGCGGCGCCCATGCGGTGATCGAGGGTTGCGGCGACCACGGTTGCGAGTACATGACCGGCGGTCGGGTTGTCATTCTCGGCGAGACCGGGCGCAACTTCGCGGCCGGCATGTCGGGCGGCATCGCCTACATCTGGGACCCGGCGGGCGATTTCATCACCCGCTGCAACCTGGGCCTGGTTGAACTCGAAAAGGTGGAAACGCCCCAGGATGTCGCTGAACTGCTCGACTTGATCGAGCAGCACCGCCGCTACACCGGTTCGACGGTCGCGGACAAGATTTTGAGCCATTGGCCGGAAAGCACGGCCCAGTTCGTCAAAGTGATGCCAACCGATTACAAGCGTGTGCTGGCCGAGCGGGCGAAGCACGACGAAGAGGTCGAGGCCGGAGTACACGGAGTTCACCACCATGGGTAAGCCCACAGGTTTCAAAGAGTTTCCCCGCAAGCCAGTTCCCTATCGCGATCCGACCCAGCGCTTGGGCGATTTCGGCGAGATCTATACCGATCCGCCGGAAGAGCATCTCAAGGTGCAAGGCGCCCGCTGCATGGACTGCGGCGTGCCGTTCTGTCAAAGTGCGACCGGGTGTCCGATCGACAACCTGATTCCGGAATGGAACGACCTCGTCTATCGCGGTCGCTGGCGCGAAGCCCTCGATCGGTTGCACAAGACGAACAACTTTCCGGAGTTCACCGGACGGGCTTGTCCGGCTCCGTGCGAAGGCGCGTGCGTGCTGGGCATCACCGATCCGCCAGTGACGATCAAGAACATCGAGAACGCGATCATCGATCGCGGCTTCGCCGAAGGCTGGGTAGTGCCGCAGCCGCCGCCGTCGCGAACGGGCAAGACCGTGGCAATCATTGGTTCGGGCCCGGCAGGGCTTGCGGCAGCCGCGCAGCTCAACAAGGTGGGGCACACGGTCACGGTTTACGAGCGGGCCGATCGCATCGGTGGGCTGCTGATGTACGGCATTCCGAACATGAAGCTCGACAAGGGAGTGGTTGAGCGGCGTATCAACTTGCTCCGCGAGGAAGGCGTCAAGTTCGTCGTCAACGCCGACGTCGGCAACAAGGAATCGGCCAACTACGTCGATCCCAAGCAGCTGCACGAGCAGCACGACGCCGTCCTGCTGGCAACGGGCGCCACCCGGCCGAACGATCTGCCCATCCCCGGCCGTGGTCTGGGAGGCATCCATTTCGCGATGGAATTCCTGACCGCGAACACCAAGAGCTTCCTCGACAGCCGCCTGGAAGATGGCCGGTATATCAGCGCGAAGGACAAGGACGTCATCGTCATCGGCGGTGGCGATACGGGTACCGACTGCATCGGCACCTCGCTCCGCCACGGCTGTCGCAGCATGGTCAATTTCGAACTGCTGCCGAAGCCGCCGAAAGAGCGCGCTCCGGACAATCCCTGGCCGCAGTGGCCGCGCATCTATCGCACCGACTATGGCCATCAGGAGACGGCCGCCAAGTTCGGAGACGACCCGCGCACCTACTGCATCATGAGCAAGGAATTTGTCGGCGACGACAACGGCAATGTGGCCGGCATCCGCACGGTGCAGGTCGAATGGGAAAAGGTCGACGGCCAGTGGAAGCTGAAAGAACTGCCGGGCACCGACAAGTTCTGGAAGGCTGACCTGGTGCTGCTTGCCATGGGTTTCAAGGGACCTGAGCAATACCTGGCCGAGATGCTGGGCATCGAAACCGACCCGCGGTCCAACTACAAAGCCGCCCACGGCCGGTTTTCGACGAGCATTCCCAAGGTTTTTGCTGCCGGAGACTGCCGTCGCGGTCAGTCGCTGGTGGTGTGGGCGATCAACGAAGGCCGGGGCGCCGCCCGGGCGATCGATGAGTTCCTGATGGGCTACAGCGATCTGCCGGCTCCAGGCGTGACGCTTGGTCTCGCGGCTGCCGCCGTGTAACAATAGTCGGTTACGACTCGCCTTTAGCGACACCAGCAGGTAAGCGTGTACCGACCATCGCCCTCCGACGAAATCAACCCCGCCCAGTTGCGCCAACTGGGCGAGTCGCTATTGCGTGCGGCGGATGTCGAAGACGATGCGAGCGTCGATCGCGTGACGCTCGCGGAACTGGTGCTTGGCAAGGCGGTTGCGCGCCGGATCGGCATCTATCGCATCCCGGCCGGCTTTCGCCTGTCGGTCGTCATCCCGGTCTATAACGAGCGGCGGACCATCGAAATGGTGGTCCAGCGCATTCGAGGAACCGGCATCCCGTGCGAGATCGTCATTGTGGACGATGGCAGCCGGGATGGCACGCGGGACCTACTGGCCGAGTGGCGCGACGGCGGCGATCCCAAGAACGCCGACCTGAAGATCATTTTCCACGAGCGCAACCAAGGAAAGGGCGGCGCGCTCAAGACCGGCTTCAGCCATTGCACCGGCGACGCGGTCATCATTCAGGACGCGGATCTGGAATACGATCCGCAAGACTTCCTGACACTCATTCAGCCGATCATCGAAGATCGGGCCGATGTCGTCTATGGCAGCCGCTTCAGTGAGCACGACGGGCCTGTGCTCCACTACTGGCATCGCTGGGGCAACCAGCTGATTACGCGACTATCGAACTGGCGTTCGGGGCGCACGTTTACCGACGTCGAAACCTGCTACAAGCTCACGCGGCGAGAGCTGATTCAGCAGATCACGCCAACCTTGCGTGAGCGAGGGTTTGGCATCGAAATCGAAATCACCCAGAAGCTGGCCCGCCTTCCGGGCGTTCGGTTTTTTGAACGCCCGGTGAGCTACGAGGGCAGGTCCTACGCCGAGGGGAAGAAGATTGGTTGGCGGGACGGTGTTTGGGCCCTGTGGTGCATTCTGCGGTATTAGATCCGCGACCGCCTTGCCTGGTTATTCTCCAAGCGTCAGTTCACGCAGGTGTCGCAGAAAGCTGCGCACGGGCTTGGCTTTCGTGGAGCTGGCGTGCGAAGGATCGGCTCGACCCAGGTCTGGGATCGTGAACCGCAGGTTGGCGTCGGCTGACTCGCTGGGCTCATGCACTTGGACGGCCTTGCCCCAGGCGGATAGGCGATCCATCAGCGGGCTCTCAAACGGCGTCGGTTGGGGAGCGGAGCGGGCGATTCGGAGTCCCGCTTCCCGACGCTCGTTCCACAGCTTGCGAAGATCGGCGGAACCAAGGCCAGCAATCTCTTCCTGCAGCAGCACAACTTCGCCGGTGGCCTGTTGCATACCACGCCGGGCCGCGGCGGCTTCGCCGAGCCGTTTGCTCTGGGGAAGGAAACGCACTTGCGGGTAGGTGCGGGCCAGTTCGGCGGCTACGTCCGCGGTGTGATCGGTTGAAGCGTCGTCGACAATGACGACTTCGAACCGCTGCGTCAGATCCGGCAGCAGGTCCAGCAGGCGGGCAACCTGGCGGCTCAAAGCCCGCTCGGCATTGTGGACGGGAACAATCAGGCTAAGCGACTTATCCAAGGCGACTCCCTTTCCGCGGTACGTACCTTCCATCGCCCTCCTTAGCCAAATCATGCATGCGATGTTTGCCGATCTGAAATCCTTCCAGATCGTTTCCCGGCGAACCGTTCCACCTCGCCAGCCGTCATTGCGGGCATGGACGAGAGCGGCTGCTCAACGAGACGTAGCAATCATCGTCGACACCGCGGGCCGGCATCCAACTCTGCAATGCAAGGTGGTTCTAATCCCGCTACCCCGGCAATGACGTCTCTAGGCATTGTGCCGCGCTTGCCGAACGCACTATGCTGAACCCAACCCGCTTCCTACCCGCCAGTGACCGACAATGTCTGAATCGTCCTCCAAAGGCCCGGATTTCACTCGCAATAACGGCCTGCTGCCCGCGATCTCCCAGGATGCCGCCACGGGGGAGGTTTTGATGATGGCCTGGATGAACGAGGAATCGTTCGCCGAAACGCTGCGCACGGGTAGGGCGGTCTACTGGAGCCGGAGCCGAGGAAAGCTTTGGCGAAAAGGGGAAGAGAGCGGCCACGCACAAACGGTTCGTGCCATCTATGTCGATTGCGATGCCGATACGATCCTGCTCAAGGTCGACCAGGTAGGCGCCGCTTGCCACGAGGGCTATCGAACCTGCTTCTTTCGCGAGGTCACGTCTGAGGGCCTGCAGGTGGTCGGTGAACGCTTGGTCGACCCGACCGACGTCTATCAGAAGCCCGGTCACTAGCTCTTGGCAGGTTCACTCGCTGCCGCCACTCCGCCAGAGTTGGCGTCTCGGGTATATTTGGCGATCGTTCCTTTTGTTCCCGGCCAAGATGCAGGAGCCTGAATCGCAATGAGCGCCGAAGCCAAGATTGCTGAGCTGAAACTCGAACTCCCCCCTGCCCCGAAACCGGTCGGCGTTTACATGCCGGTCGTTGTGGTTGGAAACCTGGCCTACCTCTCGGGGCACGGTCCCCGGAAGTCGGATGGCAGCCTGATGACTGGCAAGGTTGGCGCGGACGTTGACCAGCAGTTTGGCTATGACGCGGCCCGTCAGACCGGTCTGGCGATGCTCGCAACCCTGAAGGCCCACTTCGGCAGCCTGGACCGCGTGAAGCGGGTGATCAAGACGCTTGGCATGGTCAACTGCACGCCGGACTTCGCCCAGCACCCAGCCGTGATCAACGGCTGCAGCGAACTGTGGGCTGAAGTCTTCGGCCGGGAACGCGGCGTGGCCGCCCGGAGCGCCGTTGGCATGGGCTCTTTGCCGGGCAACATTTCCGTCGAGATCGAAGCGATCTTTGAGATTGAATAGCCGAAACGGCAGCCGTCGTAGATTTTGCAGTGCAACAGCGCCGTCCCGAGTTGTTCTGGGACGGCGTGGCGAGTTTGGTTCAGTAAATCACTCGGCCGTTTTCAGGTCCGCCGCTTTGCGGAGCATATTGAGCAGGTCCTCGACCTTCTCATGCACTCGCGCCGATTGCTTTACCACGAGCAGTCCGTTGAACTCGGAGATGCTCCCGACGCCGCCGTTGGTGTCCCAGGAGCTCGACTCGACCGAATCCATGATCAGCCCGATCAATCGTGACTGAGTCGGCTGTAAACCGACGGGAACCGCCAAACCTCCCATACCTTCTGCGTAGCCGGACGCTGCAGGCGGCCCCATCGGTCCGAGGCCTCCGTCGAAACCGCCCCCAACGTCACCACCCGGGGCGGGAGGGGCGAGAGACAGTAAGTCCCGGCAGTTGTACACTCGCACTTCCGTTACCCGGTCGAGGTCCTCGATCGTCGAAACGAGGACAAATCCGTCTCGCTCGACGAAGTCGAGACTTGGATCGACGCTTTGGAGTACCAAGCGTAGAACCGTGTCGGCTTTGACCTGCTTCAAGTAGATGCTCACCTGGGTATCGATATCGACCGCAGCGTCCGTGAGGGCTCGGCGGTTTACATGAAACTGGATTTGAAGCTTGTCCGCCAGGAAACTGAGTACGTCCTGCAGGGGCGTTTCGACGAATTCTGCTTCGATCGGACGGGACAATCTCTGCTGGATGTCTGACTTTCTCGGACTGGTTTCAGCAATAACGGGCGGAGCTTGAGCCTGAGCTTGGGCGATCGCCACGGGAGCTTGGAAAGCGGCGGGGCCGCCTGGCGGATTGGTAGGCCAGAATACCGTTAGCGCGAGCAGGCAAAGCACGGCAGCCACGAGCGTGGCGGAAGAAAACCGCATGATACGCCTCCGTCTCTGAGTCCGGGAAAGGGAAACAAATGCAGCGGCCAGACGGGCCGCATCTCCGAGTTCGTCGATCGCCTGGCGAAGAGCTTCGGCAGGCGGAACCTTTTGGGCGAGCAGTTCGTCGTAGCGATCTTCCAGGTGCGATCGGAGCTCCTCGCGAATCGCTTCACGCTCGACCGCATCGACCGGCATCAGTCGGACGAGCAGAGCGAGATAGTTCTCGAATTCGCGGGTGGACATAGTCGACGCCAATCGCGAGCCGGGGATCATTGGCTACCTCAGGCAGGGGCTGGGGCCTGTCCCGCCTGATTCAGCAGGTAGGTGATGCAGGCCGCGTAGTCGGCCCACTGCTGTGCCTGAACCTGCAATCGTTTCTGACCTGCCGAGGTCAGTTGATACCACTTCCGTTTGCGTCCGGACTCGTCGTCCCAAAAGCTGCGAATCAGCTTTTCCTGCTCCAGCCGGTGGAGGATGGGATAGAGAGTGCCTGCTTGCAGTTCTGCGCGGCCGTGGCTGGCGTCGCGCAGTTCTTTTTGGATCAAGTAGCCGTATTTCTTCCCCTGAGCCAGGACCGACAAAATCATCAGGTCCCAACTGCCCCGGAGTAAGTCGCGCTCAAATCGGTCCGTCATAGTCGCTGGATGTCCGCCACAGCCAAATCCCGGCCAAACCTTGCCGCTGTCCTTATGTGTAGGCTGGCTATGTATCGATTGTCAATTCATTTTTCCTGAATCTGCAGGCCTGCTTGGGCTAGGCTCATCGCTACGCAGCCGGCCTCGAGTCGATAGAATGGATTGCTGACCGCAAGTGAACTGAGACTGATTCGCCCTCCTTGATGGGAACCTCCCTGGATGACTGAGATCACGCCGCCCCTGGTAGGCGTCATTATGGGCAGCAAGAGCGACTGGGAGACCATGCGCCATGCGGCCGATGTCCTGAAGCAATTCGAGGTTGCGCACGAATGCCAGATCGTTTCGGCTCACCGCACGCCGCAGTGGATGTGCGAGTATGCCGCGGCCGCGGAGAAGCGAGGCATTGAGGTAATCGTGGCTGGAGCGGGAGGCGCCGCTCATTTGCCGGGAATGGTGGCCTCGCAGACCATCTTGCCGGTGCTGGGCGTGCCGGTTCAAAGCAAAACGCTCTCCGGCCTCGATTCGCTCCTCTCGATCGTTCAGATGCCCGGTGGAGTACCCGTCGGAACCTTGGCAATCGGCGTTGCCGGGGCGAAGAACGCGGCGCTGCTGGCCATTCGAATTTTGGCCAACAGCCGTCCCGACTTGCGGACCAAATTGAATGAGTTCCACGCCGAGCAGGCCGCCAAAGTGCGCAGCGAAACTTTGACTGATTGAGACCGTGCTGCATGACTGCATTGATTCCTCCTGGCAGCACGCTCGGTGTGCTCGGAAGTGGCCAACTCGGCCGTATGTTCACGATCGCGGCCCGGCGGCTCGGTTACCGAGTGCACGTGCTGTCGCCGGACGATGACACGCCGACGGGGCAAGTCGCCGACGTGGAGATTCGGGCCAGCTACGACGACCTCGACGCGATCGCCAACTTCGCCCGACTAGTCTCGGTGGTGACTTTCGAATTCGAAAACGTCCCGGCCCCCACGGCGGCGGCGGCGGAGCGGTTTGCTCCCGTGCGACCCGGCGGGAACGTGCTGCACATCACGCAGAATCGCCTGCGAGAGAAGACGTTTCTCCGCGACGCAGGCATCCCAGTCACTCCCTTCCGGGCGGTCACTTCGCGCGAGTCGCTGGAGTCGTCACTGAACGAGTTCGGTCGACAGGCGGTGCTGAAGACGGCTGCCTGGGGATACGACGGCAAAGGACAAGCCGCGCTGCGCAGCCCGGGCGATGTGGACCGGCACTGGCCTTCGTTCGCCGGTCAGGAGACCATCCTGGAAGCGTTCATCGACTTTGATTGCGAGATCTCCGTCGTCGCCGCTCGCGATTTGGCCGGTCGGTTCGTGGCCTATGGGCCGATGTACAACTCACACGCCAATCACATTCTCGACATCTCGGTTTGTCCCGCGCCGATCGATCCGAAGCTGGCTCGCGAAGCGGTCGAAATCGCCCGCGAAGTTCTGACCCGGCTGGAGGTAGTCGGAGTCCTGTGCGTTGAGTTCTTCGTGACGAAGAGCGGCAGCCTGCTGGTGAACGAGCTTGCTCCAAGACCACATAACTCAGGGCATCTCACGATCGACGCCTGCACCAGTTGCCAGTTCGAACAGCAGGTCCGCGCCATCTGTGGCCTGCCGCTTGGATCCCCCCGGCAGCATCGTCCAGCCGCGATGGCCAATCTGCTCGGCGATCTCTGGTCGCCAGGGGCGCCGCGATGGGAAGACGTGCTGGCCCACGACGATGTGAAGCTGCATCTGTACGGGAAGGCATCCGCTCGGCCCGGCCGTAAAATGGGGCACCTCACTGCCCTCGCTGACAGTCCGGAAGAAGCGGTGAGTCGCGTGACTGCCGCCCGCAACGCGTTCGTAGGAACCCCCGTGCCCGAACATGCCTGAGCCACTCCTGCAAGTCGAGAACCTGCACGTCCATTTCCGCACCAGCGACGGCCTGGTGCAGGCGGTGAATGGGGTTTCGTTCGACGTGCACCCCGGCGAAACGGTCGGCGTCGTGGGAGAATCGGGCTCGGGTAAGAGCGTCACTAATCTTGCCCTCATGGGGCTCATTCCCCAGCCTCCGGGCGTCATTCCGGAGGGACGGGCGCTCTTCCGCGGTCGCGATTTATTGAGCATGCCGCACGCGGAACTGCGAAAAGTGCGCGGGCGGCAGATCGCGATGATCTTCCAAGATCCGATGACCGCGCTCAATCCATTTCTCACGGTCGAAGAGCAGCTTGCAGAAGTCACCCGGCTGCATCTGGGGCACACGCGTAAGCAGGCTCGCGCCCATGCGATTGAAATGCTCGAGCGGGTGGGGATTCCGGCTCCGGAGCAGCGGGTGGACGACTATCCGCACCAATTCTCGGGCGGCATGCGGCAGCGGGTGATGATCGCGATGGCTCTGTCGTGCAAGCCGGATTTGCTCATCGCCGATGAACCGACCACCGCCTTGGACGTGACGATTCAGGCCCAAATGCTGGAACTCATCAAGGAGCTGCAGCAAAGCCAGGGGACCGCCGTCATCCTCATCACGCACGCTCTCGGCGTCGTCGCCAGCGTCTGCGACCGCGTCCTAGTCATGTATGGCGGCAAGATTGTGGAGCAGGCGAAAGTCGATCCGCTATTTGCCGCCTCGAAGCATCCGTACACGCTCGGCCTCATGAAGTCGATTCCCCGCTGGGACGTCTCGACCCACGGCAAGCTCCAGGCGATTGAAGGGCAGCCGCCCAATATGGCGGAGCCGCCGACTGGCTGTGCGTTCCACCCCCGGTGTCCGCTCCGAATCGAGCGTTGCCCCCAGGAGGAACCGCTGCTCACGCCGGTATCCCATGGCGGCCGAAGCGCCTGCTGGGTGCTCGCCAATCCCGAAGGGGAACCTGTTGAAGCCACACTGGCCAGACCCGAATAAGGAGCGACCCGCATGTCAACTGTGATCGCTTCTTCGGTCCGTCGCGACCAACACGAAGCCAGCAAGCCGCTGCTCGAAGTGCGCGACCTCAAGGTGCACTTCCCCGTGCGACGAGGCGGGTTTCTCTTTGGCGAGCACCGCTTGCTGCGAGCCGTGGACGGCGTCAGCTTCGACATTCGTCCGGGCGAAACCTTGGGACTCGTGGGCGAGTCGGGCTGTGGCAAGAGCACCACGGCGCGGTCGATCGTCGGCCTGGTCAAACCAACGGCGGGACAGATCTGGCTCGACGGCCAGCGGATCGACGATGTCTCGCCGGCCCGGATGCTCGAGCACCGGCGGAAGGTCCAAATGATCTTTCAGGACCCGTACGCCTCGCTCAACCCGCGGATGACGGTCGGGGCCATTATCCGCGAGCCGATGGACATCTTTGGCCTGCATCGGCCGCGCGAGCGTCAGTTGGAGACGTTGCGGCTCATGGACCTGGTGGGGCTGAACCCACGACTGCTCAATCGCTATCCGCATGAGTTCTCGGGCGGGCAGCGGCAGCGCATCGGCATTGCCCGTGCCCTGGCGGTTCAGCCGAAGCTGATCGTCTGCGACGAACCGGTCTCCGCCCTCGACGTTTCGATCCAGGCGCAGGTGATCAACCTGCTGATGGAACTACGCGACAAGCTGCAACTCGCCTACCTGTTCATCTCCCACGACTTGTCGGTGGTGCGACACATTTCCGAGAGGATCGGCGTGATGTATTTGGGACGAATCGTGGAACTGGCTGGGGCGGACGAACTACACGCCAACCCGCGTCATCCCTACACCCAAGCTCTCCTGTCGGCGGCGCCGGTGCCTGACCCCGTGGTGGAGCGAACGCGGCAGCGCATCATCCTGAAAGGCGAAGTTCCGTCGCCGGACCGCGAGTACCCTGGCTGCCCGTTTGCGGATCGCTGTCCGATCGCAGAACAGCGATGCCGCGAGATTGTTCCACTGCTAGAAGGCAAGCGGCATCTGGCCGCTTGTATCAAGGCGCCGCCCGAATAGCGGCAATGGGCACTTCGGACTGCTATACACGCTCAAGCGAAGACTTGAGCTTTAAGCAGTTTGTTTCCGAAGGCACTACGTTCGAAGCAAGCGGCTTCGCAGCCGAGTCCAGGCGGCGCTCAGTTCGGTCTCGACGAGTTCATCCACACGCTCGATGATCTCGGCGCGCTTGGCATCGCCGATCGCGTTAAGCGCGGTGGCGACACCGCTGGCCTCAAGCCGCTGCTGGATCGTTCGGCTGAGGTCGCGAAGATCCGCCAATCGCGAAGAGAGCAGTTGCAGCTTCGGTCGCAGTGCGGCGACTTCGTTCAACTGCCGGCTGACAACTTCAGACCACTCACCGTCGGCCGGGGCGGTATCCCAAAGGATGAAATTCGCCACCGGTTCCGCACTGCTCGGTTGGGCAGCGGGCAGGACGGGTTCCGCGACTAGCGACTCAACGGCCGCTCCGACACAGGCGCCGCACATGCAGGGCAGTTCATCCCCCGCATCGTCGACCAAATGGAGCGGCTTACGCGAGAAATACTCCTCCGCATTTTGCGCGGGGGCGAGGTCTGGCTCTTCACCATCCGGATCACCGGCAGCAGTCAGCAGAGGAGTGGGGTCCGTGACCTCTGGCGATGCGACGCTTTCTCCGTTACTGAGACTCTGCGTGTACGTGTTGGAGTTCAGGTAGTTGATGATGATCAGGGCGTCGAGGGCCGTGACGTTGATGTCGGCATTGACGTCGTAGAACATCTCGCCGTCGGGGCGTTCGGCGGTGAGCTGCGGATCGATGAACGCATTCAGCCGATTGATGATGATCAGAGCGTCGATGGGAGCCACGATCCCGTCGCCGTCGATATCGAGCGGATTGGTCGTGTTTTGCCAGGCGCTTCCCATGAAGCGGAAGCCGAAGTGCAGATCGCTCACCGACTGGCCAGCGGCCATCACAAACTGGGCCTCGCCGTTGGCGGACGTCGTTGGCAGGAAACTCGGCGGAGCAAGCACCACAATCTTGTACGAACCAGCCGGCAGGTTGGGCAGCACGTAGGCGCCATTCACGTCGGTGGTCACCACCGCCTTCGGGCCCCAAGAGACCATGTCCAGCAGAACCTCGCTGTTCGATAAGCCGCTGGCGATCACATAAGCGATGTCTCCTTCCGGCCGGGCGATGCTCATCATTTGCCCACTGCCGTGGCCCAACTGGCGGGTCGTGAACCGGCCGAGCAATTCGCCTTGGGTGTTGTAGGCTTCCAGGCGCCCCACGCTCGCCCCATTCACGCCGATCGCCCTGACATTGACGACGGTCTGCAGCGTGGTGAAGTCGATTCGCAGCCGGCGGCTCTTCGTCCAGGTCTCGGTCTGACCGAACAACGAGCTGTTGTTGTATAGGACCGAGCCTTCATCCGCCACGAGCTCGCTCTGCTTGCTGATCACCTGACCATTGGCCACGTCCGAACCGAAGGCGGTCAGAATCGCTCCCTGGACCTGATCGTTGACGACTCCCTCCAGGGCGTCGGGCTCGACCACATCGTTCAGCTTGATCAACTGGCCGTTGTTGTCGACCAGTTCGAGAGCCCAATCGACCAGCGGCATTTCTCCCTGGTCGTAAGTGCCGTTGTTGTTGCTGTCGTTGTACAGGATGCCGCCGGACCCGCCCTTGGGAATGGTCTGCGTGGCGGGGGTGGAGGTGCTGCCGATGAACTCGACCGACGTCACTCCGGTCCGCGTATCGACCGTGCGAATGCGAATCTCGTGATCGCCGTCCGGAACGGCAAAGCCGAAGTTGAGATTGGCCTTGTGCGAGTTGTATTGCTGCTCGATCGCCGTCCAGTCGCCGCCATCGATCGAGTATTCCACCCGGCGAATGCGATTGATCGTGATGTCATTCGCCAACCCGGCAGGATTGCGGTTGGTGAGCGTGCGGACTTCCGATGAGCCGGTGAACGAGTAGATTCCCGTCGCCGCGTCGTACTTTCCCACGCCCGTCAGATCGAACGGCACGTCCAGCACGTCGAAGATGCCGTTTCCGTCCGAGTCCCGCCAGCCGACCATTTCCAGCGACGTCGGTGCGGAGAAGTGTTCCTCATAGGCGATTCGGAGCGGTTCATGCGACGACATGATGCTCGGCTCATGCGCATGGTCCGGATTGCTGGCCGCATTCGTGTTGTACGTGTTGTAATAGCCTCGCGACGCGTTATGTCCGTTGCCGATTGTGGAGTATTCGTCGAGCGCCCAGAACATGTGCCCCGTTTCATGGGCGAAGGTGCTCGCGGGGCGACTGGCTGGCGAGACGAAGAACTGCCCTCCCGGAAAGGCGAAGGCCTGAGGGAACGAGCCAGGACCGCCCGGAGCAAACTTGTCGTCGGCATCCACTTGGTCGTTCACGACGAAGATCGTAAACGCCCAGTCGGTTTCGTGCTGCTCGCGCTGATGATTATTAAACGCGCGGATGTCGCTGCTGAAGTTGCCCGTCGCGTCGAAGCCTTGCGGAGCAAGAAAGTCCCAAATCCAAAGATTGAAATCGGTCGAAGCTCGCGAGATCGGTTCGTAGCCGGTTGAAACCGGGTTGTCGGCAAACGTCCAGTCGAAGGTGAAGTTCAGCAGACCGTCGCGTACCGAATCCATCCGGTCGAGCGTTTCGCTCCACCACCGCACGCCTTCGGTGATCTTCGCTTTGACATCATTAATCGTCGACGCCGTCCAGTTCTCGGTGTTCGCGTCGGTGGAGAGGAGTGCCGGATCCGACTCCATCAGCACGACCGTGACCAGCACGTCGCCGAGCATGAACTCGCCCGTGTCGTCGGGCAGAGCCCCGTACGGCAAACTGGCCAGCAGGTTGCGCGTCTCCAGCGGCTCGAAGAAGGCGCCACGCGAGCGCGGACGCTGGCCGAAGCGGCGAGGTTCGGAGACACGGCGGAGGGATTGCCACTTCATAGTTGTATCGCGTCAGGGACGGATGCGGAGCATTCGCAGCGACGAGTTCCGGCTTCGTCCTGCCCTATTGGCTCGAACCCCACGGGCGCAGCAGTCGCCCGCTAGTCACGCTCCATCGTAGTTGTGCTCTACAAATCCAGCAACGAATTTGCACGTGCGGAAAGCGGCCGGCCGAAGATTTTGCCTTGTTTGTAACTCGTTGTCGTGGATCGGTTTGCGCGGAGATAGTTCGGCCTGCGCAATCGCATTCGTCACAATCTGCCAGCCCAGCCTTAGCGGTTGTAGCAGTGAACCAATGCGGGAATCCCCGCCGGCTAGATCTTCTTCAGCTCGCCGTCGATTTCATTGATCAGCGGCTGGCGAACGCTGGAGTCCTTCACCTGCAGGGCAAAGTCCTGGGCCTTGAGCAGGACCTTCTTGGCGGCTGGCAAACGCTTCAGGAGCACGAGCTTGCGACCGATGCCCAGCATGGCGTAGGCCCGCGAGTCGTCGGCCTCGATTGCTTCGGCCGCCTGCTGGGCTTCTTCGAAGGCGGCCTCCGCTTCCTGCGCTTTGTTCATGCGGCTGAGCCCAGCCGCCACTTCGGTCAGGCTGTCTGCCTTCTGTCGGGCGTCGGACAACCCACGCGCGGCTTCCTGCGCTCCCGCAACCAGGTTGGCGCTTTCGTCCGCTTTGCCGAGCTTCTCTAGGGCGGCGGCGATTCGCACCTGAGCCTTAACCTTCTGCACCGGGTCGGAAATCGACTCGGCGGCCTTCTCGGCCGAAGCGAGATACTCAGCCGCGAGCAAATCGTTTTGCAGGTGCTCGCCAGACGCAGCCGCCAGAGCGGCGAGCGGCTCCACCTTGCGTTCGGGCTCGGCGATCTGCTCGACCGCAGTCGCCGCTTGATTGCAAAGCTTGCTCGCCTGGCTCTTCTCCCCTGCCCTGCCGTAGGCGGCCGCCACGAGAACGAGCGTCGTCGCCTTGCTCACCGGATCTTCGACGGCTCCAGCCGAATCCTTAGCGCCGTTGAGAGTGCCTCGCGCTCCGGCAACGTCGCCTGCCTGCATTTGCTTATCGGCAATCGCGAGGAAGCGACGGGCTCGTTGAACGGGATCGCTCAGCTTGCCGGCGTCTTCGATCTGAGCATTGATCGACTTCTCCGCCTTCGCGCCCCCTCCGCCGCAACCGACGGTCAGCAATCCAGCCAACGCCACGCTCAAGGCAATCCCGCCGCGATACATCATCGTCCGTCGCCTCTTCGTCTGACGCTGATCCCACCCGCGGCTGAACTCACCCGAATTCAGCCGATCACGAATCGAATTGCAGGGCAGCTGAATTCCGGCGAATTCAGCTCCAAGCTCGCTTACTTAAACACCAACTGGCTCTGCTTCAGTCGGTCTTCGGCGGCTGCCATCAACTGATCTTCCGCGGCCTCGTCGGGCGCTTCGTAGGTGACCGAGAACCGCAGGAACGGCCCCGCGTCGTCCCAGGGCACCGTGACGATCGACTGCTGCGTGATCAGGTACTGGCTGGCCGCTTCGGCGTTCTCGAACTTCGTACCGTCGGCCCGACCGGTCGGCGCCTTGGTGTAGAGGAAGTACGTCCCGCCCGGCATCTGGCACTGAAACCCGCAGCGAGTGAGCATCGCCACCAGTTTTTCCAGCCGGCGCTGGTACTTGGTCCGGGTGCGAACCGGAATCTCGTCGTCGTCCAGGGCAAAGGCGGCGGCGTTCTGAATCGCTCCGAACTGCCCCGAATCGCTGTTGTCCTTCACGTCGGCAAACGCCTGCACGATCCGCTCGTTGCCGCAGACCCAGCCGATCCTCCAGCCGATCATGTCGAAGCCTTTGGACAGCGAGTGAACCTCGACGCCCACGTCCATCGCCCCGGGCGTTTGCAGGAAGCTCGTCGGCGGACCGTCGTAGGTCAACATGCTGTGGGCGGCGTCTTGAACGACGACAAACTTCCGCTCCTTCGCCAGCCGAACGACCTTCTCATAGAACTCCGGCGGCGCCGTGCGGCCGGTGGGGCTGTTCGGATAGTTGATGACGAGCAGCTTCACCTTCTTCCAGATCTCGTCCGGGATGTTGTCGAGATCGGGGAGGAAATCGTTCTCAGCCGTCAGCGGCAGGCGATAGATCGAACCACCGCAGTAGCGCGTGTAGGTCCCCGCGACCGGATAGCCGGGCACGGTCATCAACGTGATGTCGCCCGGATTGATGAAGCACAGCGGCAGGATCGCGTAGGCCGGCTTGCTGCCGATGGCGTGGTTGATCTGAGTGGCTGGATCGAGCTGAACCCCGAAATTGCGCTGCATGAACCGCGAGACCGCTTCGCGGAACCGGGCGTTGCCGTTGTCCATGTAGCCGCGGTTTTCCGGACGATTGATCTCCTCGGCCATCGTCTGGCGGACCGACTCGGGAGCCATCGCGTCGTTCTCACCGATGCCGAAATCGACGATCGGGCGGTTCGGGAAGTCGGCCAGGGCTTTGCGCTTGGCTCGCTTGATCTTCTCGAACTTGTAGATCTCGGTTCCCTTGCCGTAGTTGGCGCCGCCGATCCGCTCGGCGAAGAGAGTCTGAAAATACGGGTCGCTCATGGCTCAGCTAATCTGGAGTTCACAAAGGGAAACCGCCAACTTACCCCACC
>JAEZAS010000524.1 GCA_023430365.1 Planctomycetota bacterium | reverse complement strand
GCCGTACAATTCCAACCAGCGTTCGCGTTCCATAAACAATCTCCTTGGAAGGGGTTTCAAGGAATTGTAGAAGGACGCGAACGCCTTTCTTTTTAGGCCGCTAGCGAGTGCATAATCCTGTGTTAGCCTCCGGCTATGTTCGAGACGCGCGGGGATTAGCTCGCGATCTTGTCTTTCAGGCTTTCGAGCACTTCCAGGGCGCGGCTGGCGTTGTCGACGCTGCCGGCGCTGCTGATGAACTGACCGGCGTCGGCGAGTGACTTCTTGGCTGGCTCCAGCCCACCGCAGTTCTTCACGAAGTCGGCCGCCACGAGCATCAGCTCGACGAACCGCTCCTCAGGCTTCGGCGTGGCGGGCGCGGGGGCGGTTCGGGGCTCGGCGAGTTTCTTGGCCATCGATGGAGGCTCCTCAGAAGTCACAGGATGTGGAGGCGAAGGACGAGCGTCGCTGCAACTCTAGCCCGCTGGCGGGGGAGGTGCAACAAAGCGAGGGCCTGGCTGGCCGCTGCCAATTGTGTATTGACAAAATCGTGAAAAATAGGTTAGGATAGGTAGCGAGCTTGTCTCGCGGTTGGTTCGCCGTGCCGGGCGATTCGTTGCTGCGCAGCCGATTCGGTCGGGCGGACGGCCATTTCGGTCGTGATCGACCGCTGCGGTGGGGCGAAGGGTTGTAGGATAGGCCAGATGGACCGCCGCCAGGAATCACGACCCACCCGTTCGGGGTATTGTGGCGGCTTTGCCCATAAAAGCCACTCTGCCCAATAAATCAGAAGTCTGCCCATAAATTCGGTTTCGACTTGTCGGGCGGTGGCAGTCGCCAACTTGCGGCATTCCGTGAAAATTTCCGGAAGTAGGGTTGCGTCGATTTGTCTACTTTGTATATTCCGACACTTGCCCCGCGTTGTATATCGTTGTATACTTAGACTCAGGACGGTAAGAGCTGGATGCCGAATTACAGTCAAGCCGGAGTGACGCGAGGGATCGGAAATGAGCAAGCACGGAAACGCGGCAGGGGAGGCCGCCGGGAGTAGCAGCCCGGAGCCAGAGTTCTCCCCCTGCACGGTGGTGGCTCTTGCAGAGTCGAAAGACGAAGCCAGAGACATGTTCACCGAGACCCAGTATTGGGAGGCGGTGCTGTTGGTTAAGCGGTTGACCGATTTCGGAGACCGCAACGCGACAGCCGATTTGGAAATCCGCCCATTCGGGGATTTCTACGAGTTGTGTCTGAAGGGTGGCTTTGTCAAAAAGCTGAACGTGCGCATCTATTTTGCATTCGTTTCAGACTTGCATGAAGTTGTCGTCCTGAAGACATACAAGAAGGAGGAGGACAGGCGAACCTGTCCTTCGATTATGTACACGCTTGAGGACCGTCTTGAGGATTATCTGGACGGCAAGCGTGCAGGCATTAGTGTCTATCGTCGAGGGAGCGGATAGACCCTCATGGCGCGGAAACCGCCGGAAGGCGGTTTAAGGAGGACCATCATGGGAGTGATGGAATCGGATTTGATTTCTGAGCGGAATCGGTGGCAGGAGTTGCTGCTGACAATCCGAAAGTTGCCAGAACGAAAGCGGGATCGTGTTTTTCGCATGCTGGCAATGCTGCAGTTGGCCGAATGCCACGACGAAGCGTATGAGATCGCCACAGGAATCGCGGAGATCGTAGCCAAGGCTACAGGGCAAATCCCTCGTGGTGGTCGTGCTGTCGATTTAGAGTCTGGGGTCAGTGATGAAACGAAGGAGGCGGTTGCTGCATACCATAGTCAGATAGGAATCGCCATTCGAAAGCGGCGTGACGAATTGAACATGACTCAAGAGCAACTGGCAGAAAAGGCCGGGCTGCCACAGAGTCATATCAGTCGGCTGGAGGTCGGAAAGCACACGCCCACGCGAGCGACAATTGAAAAGATTGCCGCAGCACTAGACACCGAACCAAGCAAGTTGGACTTGCTCTACCATTAATCTAGCCTTGCTAGGCTACGATTGATTTGGCCCCGCTGATTTCGGCATCAGCGGGGCTTTTTTATTTTCGCTCAAACAGTTTTTCCTTGTCCCAGTTTGGCGACTTGCATTTGGGACAGACTCTCGGTTTTTCGTCGGCGCTGCGGGGCAGCCATTCGTGTCCACAACGGCAGCGGCAGCCTAAGAGCTGTACCATGCCCAGTTCCGGCTTTTTCTCTTTAGCCATCGGTTTTCCTCCAAGGGAATTTCCCGAAAGTATATACCAATAGTATTGACGGGTCAACGAACTACTGGTATATACAAGTGGTATACACCAGCGGGGAGTTGCACCGATGACGAACGAACGCGAACAACGTGGCCTTGCGATTGCCGCCACCTGCAAACTGACCAAGCGGTCCGACTTCTGGTTGGTCCCTTCGCAAAGCACTCGCGACCAGTACATCGTTCGTCGCCCTTGCACCGACAATCCGCATTGCACCTGCCCGGACCACGAAACTCGCGGCATCAAGTGCAAGCACGTATTCGCTGTGGAAATCACAATCCGGCGCGAGCAGCACACTGACGGATCGGTGACGACAACGGTCGTGCGCAAGACCTACGCGCAGAACTGGACCGCGTATAACGCGGCTCAGACGAATGAGAAGGACCACTTTCAACGGCTGTTGCACGACCTGTGCAGCGGCATCGAGGAACCGGAGCGAACTGGTCGCGGTCGTCGTCCGATCCCGCTACGCGATTCGCTGTTCGCGGCGGTGTTCAAGGTTTACTCCACGCAATCCGGTCGGCGGTTTATGAGCGACTTGCGAGAGTCGGAGCGTCGCGGCTACGTCAGCCAGTCGCCGTGTTACAACAGCGTTTTCAACATTTTGGAATCAAAGGCGACCACGAAACTTCTGCACCGATTGATTCTCGAATCAGCCTTACCGCTCAAGTCGCTCGAATCGCAGTTCGCGTGCGACTCGTCAGGCTTCGGCAGTTCGCGGTTCGACCGCTGGTACGATCACAAATGGGGTGGTGAGAAGTTCATGCGGGCTTGGGTGAAGTGCCACCTGATGTGCGGCGTGAAAACGAACGTCGTCACCGCTGTTGAGATCAAGGGGCCATCGGCGAACGACTGCCCGCTATTGCCGAAGCTGCTGAACAAGACGGCCAAGAAGTTCGACGTTCAAGAAGTCTCTGCCGATATGGGCTACCTGTCGAAAGAGAACTTTGAGGCGATCCGCCGCGTCGGAGCCGATGCCTACATTCCCTTTAAGTCGAACACGACAGGAGCCCGAGGCGGACTGTTCAAGAAGATGTTCCACCTGTTTCAGTTGAATCAAGAGGAGTACATGAAGCACTACCACGTTCGCTCAAACGTGGAATCGACCTTCGCGATGATTAAGGCGAAGTTCGGCGACTCGGTTCGCAGCAGGACGGACACCGCGATGATGAACGAAGTAATGGCGAAGGTGGTCTGCCACAACATCTGCTGCGTGATTCAGAGTTGGTACGAGTTGGGGATTGAGCCGACGTTCTGCTGCGGGCAGGCGATCTAAGGCACTCGCCCCGCGTTGCGGGGCACTTTCACGCGCGGTGGGCTACAATGCCCGTATGCCCACTCTTCGCCGCATCCTGAAGTACACTCCGGCCACTCTTGCCGTTGTACTGCTGGTGACTTGGCTTGTAAATTTGCGCATTGAGTCGCAGGCCGAAGCAGAAGTCCGCGCAAAGCATCTCAACAGACCGATACTCCTCTATTATTCCAGGCAGTTTGGAGTCGGCGTCCCGATAATCGTAGCAGTTACAGCGATGCTTCCCCTCGCCATCGGCCCCTTCCTCTCCTTCCGCTTTCGCCTCTGGCATTACCTCGCCTACACGGCGTTGGTTGCCGTTGAACTCGCGTATTACTTGCGTTGGCAGGAGTAGGGCTTTTTGCCCATTAATTCCCCAGTCTGCCCATTAATTCCGGTCGGAAGGGCATTAATTGGGCAAAGCCTATTGTGGCGCAGTGGGTCGATTTGGTGATAAGTGGCGTTTTTTAAAAGAGTTCGGTGTCATTGAGGGGACTAGTAAAAGGGTTGTGAAGCATTGGCTGGTTCCGGATGGGCTAAGGAGGCGGTGGCGTGAATAACGGAATCAAAAAGCTGTCGCAGCCGCGGAAGTTGTGGTGTAATGCAGCGTTGTCGTTTGGGCTGTCTCACAGGCGACTGGCGTATGCATGCGCGGTATTGGCGGTGGATTACGGTTGTCGTTGGGCTGCTGGGGGGCGTTGCGCTGGCGGAAACCCCGCCGCCGAAGCCGGACGCGGAAGGGCTCGAGTTCTTCGAGAAGAAGATTCGGCCTGTACTCGTCGAGCGGTGCTACGAGTGCCACAGCAGCCAGTCGAAGGCCCTCGAAGGAAGCCTGTCGGTCGAGACGCGGGCTGGGCTGCTCAAGGGGGGCGATCAAGGGCCTGCCGTGGTCCTCGGCGACCTGGATCAGAGCCTGATCATCCGGGCCTTGCGCTATGACGATAGCGCCCTGCAAATGCCGCCGAAGGAGAAGCTTTCGGCCGAGGTGATCGCTGATTTCGAGAAGTGGGTCAAGCTCGGCGCCCCCGATCCTCGCGAGGGTGCGGCGGCCGCGAATCGCTATGCCGTCGACATCGAGGAAGCCAAGAACCGCTGGCCCTTTGCGCCGCCACTCGATCCGCCCGTTCCGAGCGTGCAGGCGACCGACTGGCCCAAGAACGCCATCGACCACTTCGTGCTGGCGAGGCTGGAAGAGAAACAACTTCGTCCCGTCGCGGACGCCGACAAGCGGACGCTCATCCGCCGGGTGACCTACGACCTGATCGGCCTGCCGCCGACGCCCGAGGAAGTGGCGGCGTTTCTCGCGGATGATTCACCTCAGGCGTTTGCGACCGTTGTGGATCGGTTGCTCGCTTCGCCTCAGTACGGCGAGCGCTGGGGACGGCACTGGCTCGATGTGGTTCGCTATGCCGACACGGCCGGGGATAACTCCGACTATCCGATTCCGCAGGTCTATCGCTACCGCAATTGGGTCATCACGGCGCTGAACGATGACAAGCCGTACGACCAGTTCATTCGCGAACAGATCGCCGGCGATTTGCTCCCCTTTGAGTCGGAGGAGCAACGACAGCAGCAGATCATCGCCACCGGTTATCTGGCGATGGCGCGGCGGTTCGGCAGCGTAAAGACCGACTATCCTCAGCATCTGACGATTGAGGATACGATCGACAATCTGGGCCGGGCGTTTCTCGGCCTGTCGGTGAGCTGCGCCCGTTGCCACCATCACAAGTTCGACCCGATCACGACCGACGACTACTACGCGCTCTACGGCATCCTGCAGAGCACGCGCTATCCGTGGCCCGGCATCGAGCTCGATAAAAAGCAGCGTGACTTCGTTCCGCTGGCCACACCGGAGCAAGTCGCGCAGGCCCAGGCGGAACGCGAGGAAAAGAAGAAGGCACTCGGCGGCCAGATCGAAGATCTGGAGCGGCAGAAAGAGGAAGCCGACAAGGCCATCGCCGAGGCGAAGCAGCAAATTGAGCAACTCCAAGGGGACGATCAGGCGGACGAAAGAAAGAAGAAGGAGTCGGAACTCGAAGAGCTCAGGAAGCGCGAGGACAAGCTCCGCAAGGAACTCGATCGGGTGAAGAAGGAGCGGAACGAACTGAATGACTCGCTCCTGCCGCTCGAGCACGCCTACGCGGTGGCCGAAGGTCAGCCGGCGAATGCCAAGATTCAGATGAAGGGGGATCCGAAGCGGCTTGGGATTGAAGTACCGCGGCGGATGCCGACCGTATTCGGCGGCGCTCTGATTCCGGCGGAAGAATCAGGCAGCGGCCGGCGGCAACTCGCCGATTGGCTGGCGAGTGCGCACAATCCATTGACGGCCCGAGTGATGGTCAATCGCATCTGGCAAGGGCATTTCGGAAAGGGGCTGGTCCCTACGCCCAATGATTTCGGCAAGCAAGGCAAGGGAGCGACTCATCCGGAGCTGCTCGACTACCTGGCGCAGCGTTTCGTCGCAGGTGGCTGGTCGATCAAGTCGCTTCATCGCCTGATTCTGCTGTCTCGCACCTATCAACTTTCGTCCGCCGATGATCCCGTGGCGCTGGCGGCCGATCCGGGGAACGAATTGCTCTGGCGGCAAAATCGCCGGCGGATGGATGCCGAGTCGCTGCGCGATACGCTGCTGGCGCTGGGAGGCAACCTGGACGCGACGATGGCTGGGCCGCATCCGTTCCCGCCCCAGCGCGATTGGGACTTCACGCAGCACAAGCAATTCCGGGCGGTTTATGAGACGAACCGCCGAAGCGTGTACCTGATGTCGCAGCGGATTCAGCGGCATCCGTTCATGGCCATCTTCGATGGGCCCGACACGGGAGCGAGCACCGGTTTGCGGATGACGAGCACGACGACGCTCCAGGCTCTATACCTGCTCAACGATCCGTTTGTGCACGATCAGAGTGCGAAATTGGCGGAGCGAGTGCGGCAAGAGTCGGCCGACGACACAGTTCGGCTGGAACGGGCGTACGAGCTGATCTTCTGCCGTCCGGCCACGAGCGAGGACCGGCAGACTGCCTTGGAGTATTTCGGCCGAACTCGCGAGAAGCTGGCCGCGGCGGGAGTGGCGGAGGATCAACGTGATCCGCAAGCCTGGCAATCGCTCCTGCGGGCGCTGCTGCGGACGAATGAGTTTGTGTACGTAGAATAAGGGTGTGGCAGGTCGAACCGCACTGGCTAGTGGATCAAGAAACGATGAACGCATTTGAAACGGCACTCGCCGCGGCAAAGGAACTCACCGACGCCGAGAGGCTCCGATTGATCGACGAGCTTTGGGCGACGGTTCCCCCGGAAATGGCCCTCGCCGAAGAATGGCACGACGAGATCGAACGCCGGTCGGCCGAAATCGACGCCGGTACCGCAAAACTGGAATCGTGGCAAACGGTTCGCGAGCGATTGCGGGCGAGCGTTAACGATTCTCATTGATATAAAATCCCGTCGCCAAGCCACTCGCTTCGACGACTGCAAAAACTGGCGGAATGTGAGCGAGACAGAATCCATGGACGTACACTTCCGAAACCTCTCGCGCCGGTCTTGCTTGCGGTCCATCGTCGGTGGATCGCTGGTGCTGCCAGGTTTGCTTTCGCAATTGCTCGCCGAGGATTCGCCGCCGGCGAAAACGGGGCCGGTGGATCCTCTGTCGCCCAAGCCGCCGCATTTTGTGGCCAAGGCGAAGCGGGTGATCTTTCTCTTCTCGTCCGGCGGCGTGTCGCACATGGACACGTTCGACCCCAAACCGGAGTTGTTCAAAGCCGACGGCAAGATCACCGGCCCGGCCGGCGGGCTGTCGCGGGACAAGCGGCCGTTGGTGAAGCCGCTCTGGGAGTTTCGTCCTGGCGGCAAGTGCGGCACGCTGGTGAGCGACCTGTTTCCGCACATCCGCGACTCGATGGACGACATCTGCCTGATCCGCTCGATGAAGTCGGACGACAACGAGCATTACCAGGCGACGCTGGCGATGCACACCGGTTCGTTCTTCTTCACCCGGCCGAGCATGGGGGCCTGGATCAGCTACGGCCTGGGAACGCTCAACCAGAACCTGCCCTCGTATATCGTCATTGCTCCACATCTGCCCTATGCCGGCGGGCAGGTGTGGGGCAACGATTTCCTTCCCGCCTACCATCAGGGCACTCGCGTGGTTCCCGGGGCGGAGCCGATTCCGAATCTGAAACGCCGGTCGCAAGTGGAGGGATTGCAGGAACTGGAACTTGACCTCGCCGGCGCTCTCGACCGTCGTCACCTCGCGGAGCATGGCGGCAACTCCGATCTGGCCGCGCGCATCCGATCGTTCGAAACGGCGTTTCACATGCAGGCTGCGGCGCCGGAGGCGTTTGACATCGGCAAGGAGCCGGACGAGACGTTGGAGCTATACGGACTGAAGCGTGGGCAGACCGACAGCTTTGCCTGGCAGTGCCTGGTGGCCCGGCGGCTGGCGGAACGGGGCGTGCGGTTTATCGAGTTGATCGATACGGGCGCGTCCAACAACTGGGACGCCCACAGCGACATGGCCCAGCACAAAGGGCTGGCCGAGAAGATTGATCGGCCGATCGCGGGCTTGCTCAAGGATCTGAAACTCCGGGGGATGCTCGACGAGACGCTCGTCGTGTGGACGACGGAATTCGGCCGTACGCCCGGACAAGACGGTCCCAAGGGGCGCGGACACCACGGGGCCTGTTTCTCGTCGTGGATGGCGGGGGGCGGCGTGAAGGGAGGCATGGTTTACGGCGAAACGGACGAAATCGGCGGCTCCGTGGCGAGCGAGATGGTGCACGTGCACGATTTTCATGCGACCATATTGCACCTGCTGGGACTCGATCACACCAAGCTGACCTATCGCCACGGCGGCCGGGACTATCGGCTGACCGATGTGCATGGGAACGTGGTGACGAAGATCCTGGCGTAAGTGCGCCGATTGCAGCAGCAGGACGAAGCCAATGACCTCGTCCCCAACATTGATTCAGCACCAAGGATTCCGCAACGATGAGTGATGTCCGCGATTTTGGAGCCGTGGGAGATGGCAAGGCCGACGATACTGCGGCCGTTCAGCATGCGGCGCAGGACGGGGACGGCGTGCTTCACTTTCCGCCGGGCAACTATCGTTTGACGCGGACGATTGAGCTGCCGCTGGCCAAGTTGGGGCGGATCGCCATCGACGGCTCGCAGGGGACAGCCAAGATCTTGATGGCGGGGGCAGGGCCCGCGTTTCATCTCATCGGCACCCACGAAGGGTCGGCCCTTCCTGCGACCTTCAAGCCGGGCGTTTGGCAGCGCGAGCGGATGCCGACGATCCAGGACATCGAGATCGAAGGCCTGCACGAAGAGGCGGACGGCATTCTGCTCGAAGGGACGATGCAGGCGACGCTCCGCGGCGTGCTGATTCGCGAGGTGCGCGATGGCGTGCGGGTGTTTGGCCGGGCGCGGAACGTGCTGATCGACGCTTGCCATATCTACAACCTGCGCAATATCGGCGTGTTCTTTGATCGGCTGAACCTGCATCAGGCGATCATCAGCGCTTCGCATATCAGCTACTGCAAAACGGCGGGCATCAAGATCGCCGGCAGCGAGATTCGCAATTTGCAAATCACCGGCAATGACATCGAGTACAACTACCGCGAGGACCTGGAAGGGTGCGCGGACGTGCTGATCGATTGCACAGCCGAGAAATCGACGGTGCGCGAGGGCACCATCGTCAGCAATACGATCCAGGCCAAGTACAGCAAGGGCGGGGCGAATGTGCGGATCGTCGGCTTCGGCGCCGAGGCCAATCATCGGGCCGGCATGTTCACGATCACGGGCAACCTGTTCGGCAGCCAGGAAACGAACATCCATCTGGACGCCTGTCGCGGCGTGGTGGTGGGCGAGAACGTCATCTACAGCGGTCATCGGCGGAACCTGCTGATCGAACGGTCGCGGAACATCGTCGTTGGGCCGAACAGCTTCGACCACAACCCGGACTACGGCGAGAAGGAAATCACGACCGGCATTCGCATCGCCGACAGTCGCGACATACAAATCAGCGGCTGTTCGATCCAGGACGCTCAGGCTGGCGAAAACACGGTGATGGGGGCCGTTCAGAGCGACAAGCAGGCGCTGCTCGAGATCGAGCGGAGCAAGCGGATCAACGTGTCGAGCAGCCAGTTCTTCGAAGGCACGCCGCACGGCATCCTGGTCGATTCCAGCGAGGATGTGGCGATCACCGGCTGCATGCTCCTCGACGGTCGCCAGGAGCGGAAGTCAAAGTCGCAAATTGTCTGGAAAGGGGCGGGACGTGGCAATCTTATTACGGGTTGCCGGATCGGCCGGGCCGCCGAAAAGGCCTTGAACGTTGCCGAGGAAGCAGGCGTGTTGCAGGCCGGCAACCTGATCGACGAATGAGCGGGTGAATCGACGCTTCGGATTAAGGAGTGGCCCCATGCCGGAAGCCTCCGCAGCCGAACCTGGTCTTAGTCGCCGCCGGTTGTTGCAGGTGGGAACTGTCGGAGCGGTGGGCCTGGGGCTACCGCAATTGCTCGCCGCACAAGCGGCCACCGCCGCTGGCGGCCGAGCCGAAAAGTCGTGCATCTTCATCTACCAGTATGGCGGCCTGAGCCAGCTCGATTCCTGGGACCCCAAGCCGGACGCTCCAGAGGAATTGCGGGGACCATACAAGCCGATCCCGACGAGGGTGCCGGGATTGCAGGTCGGCGAGCTGATGCCCCGGCTGGCCGGCTTGGCTGACAAGTACTGCGTCATTCGCTCGTTCAGCCACAAGGTGCCGGTCCATGATGTGGCCAATAAGATGCTCCTGGCGGGTCACTCGCAGCCGCCAACCGACGCCCCTCCGCTCGGAGCGATCGTCTCGCGAGTGAAACCGGCCACCAAGGTGCTCCCGTCCCACGTATGGCTGCAAAAGTTCGGCGGTGGGGCGGCTCCGCCGGAACCGACCTACCTGACCGGCGGTTTTCTCGGAATGTCGCATGCGCCGTTGCTGGTCGGCGTGCAGCACGACGACAATCCGGCGGCCCCCGACTTCCGCGTGAAAGCGTTCGACACGGCTGGCGACCTGCCGCTGGCTCGGCTCGACCAGCGGCGGCAACTGCTCAGCCGCCTGCAAGCAGGCAGCAATGCCTTGGCTGAGCCCACGCAGTGCGCAACGATGGTCCGCTTTCAGGAGCGGGCTTACGAATTGCTCGCTGGGCCGGATGCCAAGCGGGCATTCGACGTTGGGCAGGAGCCCGACGCGATCCGCGATCGCTATGGACGCCATCCGCTCGGTCAGAACCTGCTGCTGGCGCGGCGGTTGATCGAAGCGGGCGTGAGGCTGGTAAGTGTCGTCGGTTGGACGGGCCTTGCGCCGAGCGACAAGTTCGTGAGCGTCGAAACTTGGGACATGCACGGCAACGCCGGGATCGGCATCTTCGACAACGGCTGGAACGGGCTCGGCTGGGCGCTGCCACGCTGCGATGAGGCGGTGGCGACGCTGTTGGAAGACCTCGAGCAGCGCGGCCTGCTCGAAACGACGCTTGTGGTGCTGGTCGGCGAGTTCGGTCGCACGCCGCGGATCAGCAAAGGGGCGTCGGCGATCGGCCGGGACCACTGGCCCAATTGCTACTCGGGGATGCTCGCCGGCGCGGGAGTGCAGGGCGGGGCGATCTATGGCGAGTCGGACAGTCATGCCGCGTATGTGAAGGACCGGCCGGTGTCGCCCGAGGACTTCGGGGCCACGGTGCTGCACGCCCTGGGCATCTCGCCGGAAACGCGGCTGGGACTCGACGGCTTCAGCCGACCGGCGAGCGAAGGACGGCCGGTGCTCGATATCTTTTGAGTGCTACGCCCGACCCGTCCAGCGAAAAATTAAGTTGCATCAACGGTCGCAAGTGCGTTAGGGGATGGCTACAATCGGCGCTTGATCGCGGTATGACGCGCGATCGGCTTCCCGCCTCCGTATCCTACCGACGACCTTCGTTCCTGATCTCGGCTCGTGCTCGCCACGACGCCGAAGAAGGGCCGCCTTCGAGAAAGGCTGCGCATGGACCGCTCCTGGATGCTCGTCCTGCTTGGCGTGTTCTGGCCCTCGGTCTGCCTCATTGCTACAGCGGAGGAGCCAGCGGCCGAGGTCGAGTTCTTCGAAAAACAAGTGCGTCCGGTCCTGGCCACGCATTGCTACGACTGCCATAGCCAGGACAACGCAGAAAGCGGCCTGCGGGTCGACACGCTGCAGGGTTTGATCGTCGGCGGCGAACGCGGAATGGCGATCGTTCCCGGCAATCCGGACGAAAGCCTGCTGATCAGCGCCATCAACCATGGCGAAATACTGCAGATGCCGCCGAAGGCGAAGCTTTCGCCCCAGGAAATCGCCAACCTGGCCGAGTGGATCAAGCGAGGAGCGATCTGGCCGGGCGAGTCCGCGGAACGGGCCCAGGCTGCGGCGAGTCGACCGCAGGGAGCCTCGGTCTCGGAGACTGATCGCCAGTTCTGGGCCTTTCAGCCGCCACGCTCGCCCGTGCCCCCCGCGGTGCAAGATGAAGGTTGGGTCCAAACACCGCTCGATCGCTTTGTCCTCACCGCCTTGGAGGCGCGAGGGCTGAAACCCGCCCCGCGGGCTGACAAGCGGACGCTCGTTCGTCGGATCACGTTCGATCTGACCGGGCTGCCGCCGACGAGCGAGGAGATCGAGCGTTTCGTCGCCGACGAGTCGCCGCTGGCGGTGCAAATGCTCGTCGATCGGCTGCTGCAGTCGCCGCGCTACGGCGAGCGGTGGGGACGGCATTGGCTCGACATCGCCCGCTACGCCGATTCGAACGGTATGGATGAGAATCTGGCGTTCGAACACGCGCATCGCTACCGCGACTATGTCATCCGGGCGTTCAACGACGACAAGCCGTACGACCAGTTCATCCTCGAACAATTGGCTGGCGACTTGCTGCCGGCGGTTGCAGGGGAAACGCTCGAGCAGCAGCAGTCCCGGCTGATTGCGACGGGCTTTCTCTCGATCGGCCCCAAGATGCTGGCCGACGATGATCCGCAGAAGAAGGAAATGGACATCATCGACGAGCAGGTCGATACGCTCGGCAAGGCATTCCTCGGCATGACGCTCGGTTGCGCCCGCTGCCACGATCACAAGTTCGATCCTATTCCCGCCGCCGACTACTACGCCCTGGCCGGCATCCTGAAAAGCACCAAGACGATGGAGAACTTCCGCGTCGTCGCCGAGTGGCACGAGCATTCGCTCGAAACCGACGAGCAGCGGCAGCAACGCGAGGCAATCGAAAAGCAGATCGAGGAACTCGACAAGCAAATCGCCGAGCGGAAGAAACGGGAGCCGGAAGCGGAGAGCACGAAACAGGACGTTGCCAGGCTCGAAGCGGAGAAAAAACAGCTGGAATCGCAGCGGCGGAAGGCGCCGCGGGCGATGGGGGTGCGCGAGGGGGCTCCGCAGAACCTGAAGATTCACCTGCGCGGCAGCCACACCACGCTCGGCGCCGAAACACCGCGGGGGTATTTGCAGGTAGTGGCTTTGCCGGACGTTTCACCGCCGACCGGTTCGCAGAGTGGGCGGTTGGAACTCGCTCAGTGGCTGGTCCATCCCGAGCATCCGCTCACCAGCCGCGTCATGGTCAACCGCATCTGGCGGTGGCATTTTGGCAAGGGAATCGTTCCGAGCGTGGACAATTTCGGCCGGCTGGGCGAACAACCGACGAACCAGGCGCTGCTTGACTGGCTGGCGGTCGAGTTCATCCGCTCCGGATGGTCGATCAAAGCGATGCACCGGCTGATCCTTACGTCCAGCACCTACCAGATGAGCACGCGCTACGACGAGGCGGCAGCGGCTTTGGACCCGGAGAACAAGCTGCTCTGGCGGTTCGACCGCCGCCGGCTGGAAGCCGAAGAGGTGCGCGACGCGATCCTGGCGGTCGGCGGGCGTCTTGATCTGACGATGGGAGGCTCGCTGTTGCCATTTGCGAATCGTGAGTACGTGACCAAACGCGACAAGATGGTCGCCAGCTACCAGAGCAACCGGAGGAGCGTGTATCTGCCGGTCTATCGCAGCGCCGTTTACGACGTGCTGCAAACGTTCGACTTTGCCGATCCCAGCACCCTCGAAGGGAGCCGGCCGACGACGACCGTTACGCCGCAGGCCCTGTTCATGATGAACAGCGGCATTGTGGCCGACAGCGCAGCCGCACTGGCCGAGGAACTTGTCACGATCGAGAACCCGACGGAAGCAGGCCGGCTCAATGCAGCCTTTCGGCGCGTGCTGGGGCGGGAGCCGGCGTCAGGCGAGGCGGAGACGTTCCTGGCGACGCTTGGCCAGCTACGAGCCGACTATGTCGCCGCGGGCGATGAAGAGGGCCAGGCTCAAAAGAAGGCCTGGCGCAGCCTCTGCCGTGTGCTTATTGGATCGACTGAATTTCTGTATGTAGAGTGATGACGGGTGTTTGTTGTTTGTGAATAGTAATTGACAAATTGTCTTGCTCTTGGTAGCTTGTGGAATGGGTCGCGGTCAGGTTTTCGGGCAGGATGACGCCGATTCAGGAAACGCGAAGCGGCCGGCTGCATGTTGATCAACTCGGCAGGTTTATCAACAAGTAGGGGGCCCCTGTAGGCCGGTTTGCGTTGCAAAACCCTCCCAGTTAATCAACATGCACCCGCTCGCTGGACGGGCTCGGAGAGTGGAGAACCAAGCGATGGACGACAGCCTGACGGCGACACGCCGGTCCCTCTCCCGGCGCGAAATGCTCTGGCGCAGCGGTATTGGTTTCGGGGGCCTTGCTCTGTGCGGCTTGCTGGCCGACGAGCAGGCGCGGGCCGCTGCTGGCGACGACACTAACCCGCTCGCCGCGAAACAGCCGCACTTTGCCCCCCGGGCGAAGCGGGTGATTTTCCTGTTCATGCACGGCGGGCCGTCACAGGTCGACACGTTCGACTACAAGCCGCAGCTCCAGCGGGATCACGGCAAAGATTTGCCGTTCGCCAAGCCACGCGTGGTTTCAGGGAAGACCGGCGGGCTGCTCAAGTCACCCTGGAAGTTTCAGCAGTACGGCGAAAGCGGCATTCACGTCAGCGATCTGTTTCCCCAGGTCGGAAGCTGTGTCGACGATATCTGCTTCATCAACAGCATGTGGTGCTCGAATTCGCGCCACGGCTCGGCCTTGTTGGAACTGCACACGGGAAGCGATACGTTCGTGCGCCCGAGCATGGGCTCGTGGATCAACTATGGGCTGGGCACCGAAAACCAGGACCTGCCGGGTTTCATCACGATGTGCCCGACGCTCGGACACGGCGGGGTAAACGCGTGGAGTTCCGCGTTCCTGCCCGCGGTCTATCAAGGGACGGCCATCGGCGCCGGCGGCGGCAAGGTGGCAAACGCCAAGATTCCGTTTATCACCAATGCCGACACTCCGCTCGCGGCCCAGCGGCGGGAGCTCGACCTACTGAAGCGGATCAACGAGCAGCGGATGGAGGTCACCGGCCCCGATAGCGCTCTGGAAGCCCGGATCAACTCGTTCGAGTTGGCGTTCCGGATGCAGTCGGCGGTTCCGGGAGTGCAAGACATCGCCGACGAGAGCGAGGAAACGCTGCGGCTGTATGGCGTCGACCAGCCGGCGACGGAGAATTTTGGCCGGCAGTGTCTCATGGCGCGGCGGTTTGCCGAGCGGGGCGTGCGGTTCGTCCAGGTGACGCACGGCTACTGGGACCAGCACGGCGGACTGACGAAGGACCATCAGCGGATCGCCGGCGAGGTCGACCGGCCGATCGCCGGCCTACTGACCGACCTGAAACGGCGGGGGTTGCTCAACGACACGCTGGTAATCTGGGGAGGTGAGTTCGGCCGGACACCGACCTCCGAGGGAAGCGATGGCCGCGATCACAACCCGCAGGGCTATACGATGTGGCTAGCGGGAGGCGGGGTGAAAGGTGGATTACGGTACGGGGCGACAGACGACTATGGCTACTACGCGGTGCAGAACAAGGTGCACTTGCACGACCTGCATGCGACGGTGCTGCACCTGCTAGGGCTGGACCACACGCGGCTGACGTACCAGTACGCAGGGCGGAATTTCCGCCTGACGGACGTGCATGGGGAGGTGGTGCAGGACATTATCGCTTGAGAAAGATGGGGGGCTGGCGGCGTGAACCCGCATGCGTGAGTTTCGGGGCCACGCTGCGCTTAGGCCCTGCCACCCGGCCGGCACCCGGACTCATCTGCTGGCTTTGGAGCCCACTTTTCGGCGGGTGTTGCCTAGGCCTTGCCACTGGTAGAGATCGGTCGTGCCGGCTTCCCGTTTTTCGGGCAGAATTCGACAAATGGGTAGCGCAATTTCGTTCGATTTCGTAGAATGGCCTCTCGTTCTTCCCAAGTTCTTAACCGGCGGTTGATGTAAAGCAGGGTTCGTCCGTGTCGTCCAGAGATGTCTCGTCCGAATCCGCTCCTGCCGAGGAACCTCCGCAATTGGGCTCGTCCCGATCAGGGCGAGCCGAGGTGGAAAAGCTCGATCCGCAGCTGAGCACCGTCCAGCCGGGCGGCGGCGTCTGCATGCGGATCGAGATCGCCTGGGGCTATGTCCGCCGTTTCCTGCTGAAGCTGCTTCGTCCGGGGTACGTGGAGCGGATGCGGAAGCTCCGCCGCGGATCGACGAACTGCTGCCCGTGGGAAGTGCGGGATCCCCGCGATTTGAAGTTTCATCGTAATCAGCCTGGCTACTGGTGGGCGGCGGAAGACGACCCGTTCACCTGGCGGAACCACCTGCCCTTTGTGCGCGCCGGGTTGGCCGAGTTGTTCTTGCTTGGCGGGTTGTGCTTCGGCCTCGCCGTCGCGGCGGCGCTGATTTGGTTCTGGGCCTTTGTGCCGTTCGCCATTGTTGGCTGCATCATCGTCTGGTTCTTCCGCAATCCACGGCGGGTTCCTTCGACGGAACCGGGATTGGTCGTTGCTCCAGCTGACGGCGTAGTGGTGTCGTGCACCGACGCGGGAAGCGACTCGTTCGTTGGCCCGGCGATGGAAATCGGCATCTTCCTGTCGGTCTTCGACGTGCATATCAACCGCGTGCCGGAAGCGGTGCGGATGATCGGCATGACGTATCGGCCGGGAAAGTTCTTGAACGCGTTGCTGCCCGCTTCGGCCCGCGAGAACGAACGGTTGGAAGTGCGGATGGAAGAGGTCGCGGCGCCGCATCGGCGATACGTGGTCCGACAAATTGCTGGCGTCCTCGCCCGACGCATTGTCTGTTGGGTTGCTCCGGGCGAAGAACTTCGCCGCGGTGAGGCGTTTGGCATGATCAAGCTCGGTTCGCGAACCGAAATCGTGCTGCAGAACGATCCGTCGCTCGAGGTGCTGGTCAAGCCGGGCGACCGCGTACGAGCCGGCGTGACGGTGCTCGCCCGATATCGGGACGTTTCCGCCGAATAGGCTGTATCACACGAAAGACGGCTCCTGTCCGTCAGTGAAGGCAAACTTATGAGACATCCTGCCACCCGCGCAGTTCTGCAGAGCGCCGCTCGTATGCCGGTCTTGCCCACGTTGCTGACCCTCGGCAACGCGGTCTGCGGGCTCGGAAGCATCAGCTATGCGGCCAGCCAGGCTCCGCCGGGGAGCGAGGGTCAGTATCTGCTGATCGCCGGCCTGCTGATCTTCGGCGGGATGGTGTTCGACATGCTCGATGGCAGCGCCGCCCGCTGGACGAAGCAGTCCACCAAGTTCGGCGGAGAACTCGACAGCCTGTGCGACGCGATCACTTTCGGCGTGGCTCCGGCGTTTCTCATCTTGAAGATGGGGGACGTCTATCCGCCCCGGATCCTGTGGGCCATCGCGGCCCTGTACATGGCCTGCACGGTGTTGCGGCTGGCGCGTTTCAACGTCGAGGCAGCCACAAGTGAAAAAAGCGACTGGTTTAGCGGATTGCCTTCTCCGGCCGCCGCTGCAACCGTGGCCTCGTTCGCCATCGCCCTGCCGGCGCAGGGGCGGTTGAGCGTTTCCGGCAGTTCGCTGGCGGGCGCCGAGTTGGCCGTGCTCGACGTGGTGCGGAACTTCGTTCCGCTAATCGGGCTGGGCGTGGCTGTGCTGATGGTCTCGCGAATTCGCTACCCGCATCTGGTTAAGCAGATTTTGAAGGGCAAGCGGCAGTTCCGGCAGGTGGCGCAGATCGTGTTCGCCATTGCCGCAGTCGTAGCCTTGGGTGAGTTGTCCGCGCCGCTTATACTTTGTGCCTTCGTGATCGGCGCCCCGATCAGCGCTACCTGGCAGAAAATTGGCGCGCATAATGCACGGCGCAAGGCGGCCGAGAATGGCGAAGGTCCCCAGCGGCCCGGCCACCCGGCAACGCCCGTGAAGGTCAAAGTTGCGACCGACAAACGGAAGTGGTGGGTGATTCGGAATCGTCCTCCTCGACGGAGAGCCTAATTCGTGCCAGTTGACACCATGATTTCGACCAAACGACGGAAAATGAAGCCTCCGCATCGTGCCACGATCTATCACAATCTGTCCCGCTTCTACGACGTCCTGTTCGCCCCTTTCTTCCAGGCGCGTGCTCAGGCGACGATCAAGAAGATGCAGATGCCGCCCGGCAGCCGAGCATTAGAGGTCGGCGTAGGCACCGGGCTCTCGCTCGACGCATATCCCCAGCACGTGCAGGTCACCGGGATCGACCTTTCCGAGGACATGCTGACCCGGGCCCGGGCGAAGATCGCCCAACATGGTTGGACGCACATCCATCTCGAACCGATGGATGCGCTGAACATGAAGTTCGAGGACAACACATTCGACTACGTTTCAGCCTTCCACCTGGTCAGCGTGGTGCCCGATTCCGCCCGGCTGATGCAGGAGATGGTCCGCGTCTGCAAGCCAGGCGGCAAGATCATTATCATCAACCACCTGCGCAGCGAGCGGAAATGGATCGCGTCGCTCGTCGACATGCTGGGGCCGATCACCAACGCACTGGGCTGGCACACGAAGCTGACGTTTGAAGACGTCGTGAGCCCCGCGCCCCTCGCCGAAGTGGTGCGGTATAAGACTTCGCCGCAGTCGCTCTTTACAGTGGTGATTGCCCGGAAACCGTCCGGTGAGATGAACTAGTTCATCTCACCGTCGGCAAAACGCCAATCGAATCAGGATTCGCGCTTGCCCTTATGTCAGAGCAACTCGATTAGCGGGCGCGGGCTTGTTCCGATTCTCGCCAGGCGGTCAGGTAGCGACTGAAAGCCTCGCGAACCATGGGATCGGCCTGGTCGATTGCTGAGAGCGACTCCGGCTGCAGCAGCGAGCGGTGTGCTTCCTGCCAGAGATGGGCGGCTTGAATGGCGGTGGCCCCGTCGTACCGCTTCAGGCCTTGTAGCAATGGTTGCAAAGCGCCATTGCTTTCGGCCACGACGACGCGGGCATAGTCGATCGCCGGAGTTCGCCGGCCATCGCCGTCGCCATCGAGCCAGACCGCACCGCTGCAGCCCAGGTTGGTCGGCTGAAAGTCCGGGCTGAGCGGCTGATAGGGCTTCGCCGTCGGCCAGTAGAGCCCTGAAATGCCCGGGCCTATCGCCACAGCGACCAGGTGGGCATCGTGAGCAGGGCAGGGGAGAGTCCACTCGAACTGGGCAATTACTCCCAGCTGGTCGGTTCGCTCCTTTGGATCTAAGTCTTGCTCCCGAACAAGCTTGCCATTCTGGAAGAGCATCACTTTGGTCGCCGAGACCCAGTGCGGGCCGAGCACTCGAACGCGGACCTGCACCTCGTCGGCAGTGGGAACGGCCAACTCTCCGCTGCGATACTTTTCGTCGACCGTCAGTTCCGCCAGCAGGCCATAGCTGACCATCACGCGACCGGCGACGAAGTTGGCGATGGCTTCTTCGGGGTGGATGGCGGCCGGATCGTCGTCTTGGGCTTGGATGTAGGTGCGTCCCTGGCCGACGAAGTGGCGGGCCACATCGTGGGAGTCGCTCGAACCGACGGGCGTGAGCAGCCGTCCATGATTGAGCTGGGTCATCCAGTCTCGGGTCAGTTGCAATGGATCAGATTGCGTGGCCCCGGAGTTGATGATTTCCATCGCGTTGGCTTGGAGACTCCAGCCGGCGATGTTGGCGCCGGCTGCATCGTTCTGCAG
>JAEZAS010000521.1 GCA_023430365.1 Planctomycetota bacterium | reverse complement strand
ATGTGCCACTAAACGCGAACGCCGCGGAGCGGCTACACAAAGCGCCTCCCGTCATGGGCTCCTGTGTCGCCGCTCCGCGGCTTTCATCTCGTTTCGCTTGCTTCACCCACGGCTCGCGCCGTGGGCTCAAGTGTTCCGCCGCTCCGCGACTGACCGATGCGGCGTGGCCTCGGTCGGTGACATTCGCAATCGGATAACGGTTTAAACCTCGCCAGCGGCCGGCACCACGTACGGCTTGCGGGCGATGCGGGTCAGCTGGGCGTTCGCCTTGTCGTTGCCCGGGAACGTTTCGGTTTCCGGATCGAACTTCAGCAGCGGCCCAGCCGTGATCTTCGTGGCGTTCAGGTCGACGCCGTTGTCCTTCAGGTGGGCGATCGTCCGCTCGAGCGTGTCCTTGGCGTTGTCGGTCGTCTTCATATCGGCGATCGACTTGTTCAACTCGTCGACCGAGGCTTCTTTGCCCAGCCGGTACGAGATGTTGCCGGTGTGGCACAGGGCGCTCGACAGGTGGCCTTCGAGGATGTCGGCCGTCAGGTCGGTGTGCTTGCGGCTGCGGACAGCCTTCAGGAAGTTGGCAAAGTGGTCGGCTTCGCCCTTGAACTCGGCGACCTTCTTGCCGTCCTTGTCGAAGGCGGCGCCCGAGCTGTAGCTCGGCAGCACGACGTAGCCTTCGGTTCCTTCGAAAATCACGCCGACCTTCGAGCCCTTGTAGTCGCCCGTTTCCAGTCCGCGGACTTCGAACACCAGCGACTGATCGCCGTAGTCGTGCACGACGACCTGCGTGTTGGCGGTCTCGCCGGCGTCTTCATAGCCGAGCCGGCCGCCGTAGCTGATCACGTTGTTGGACAGCTTATCGACGCCCATGCCCCAGCGGGCGATGTCCATCTGGTGGATGCCCTGGTTGCCCAGGTCGCCGTTGCCCGTGTTCCAGACCCAGTGCCAATCGTAGTGGAGGTTCTTCCGCGTCAGCGGCAGCACCTCGGCAGGGCCGCACCACAGGTCGTAGTTGATGTTTTCCGGAATCGGGTAGTTGCCCTTCGGGCCGATCGACTTGCGGCGCTTGTAGCAGAGGCCGCGAGCGACCTTCAGCTTGCCGATCTTGCCGTCGAGCACGTACTGGATGGCGTCGATCATGCCGGGGTTCGAGCGCGACTGGGTGCCCGTCTGGCAGATCTTGCCATACTTGCGAGCCGCTTCGACGATCCGGCGGCCTTCGCTCACGTTGTGGCTGACCGGCTTCTCGACGTACACGTCCTTGCCAGCCTGGATGGCCCAAATGGCGCCCAGGGCGTGCCAGTGGTTCGGCGTGGCGATGCTGACGATGTCGACGCTCTTGTCCTCGAGCACCTTGCGGAGGTCTTCTTCGAACTTCGGCGTCAGTCCCTGGCGCTTGCCGATTTCGGCGGCGCGGTTGTTGCCGATCTTGTGGTCGACGTCGCACACGTGGGTGATGACGGTGTCCTTCCGCCCGGCGAACGCGCCGATGTGGGTGCCGCCTCGGCCATTCACGCCAACCACGCAGACGTTCAGCCGTTCATTGGCGCTGCCCGAGCCACCTTCGTCTTGAGCATGCAGCAGTCGGCCGGTCGAACCCGCAGCGACGGCCGCTGCGGCGGCGAACATCGAATCTTCCAAAAACTGACGACGATTTTTCTTCGACATGAGCAGCAATCACTCCTGGCGGAAAGGAATACGCCAACCAAATCGCGGCTGGCACAGGCAGGCGAAAGGGTAGGGGAGATCGGCAGGCGCGCGAAGGCGGACCGCCGCGAAGTCGCTATCTTAACCCATCGCGAGCAGGGTATGCCAGCGTTTTCCGTAGGGTAGGCCTCCGGCCTGCCCGTAAAACCCACACAACTCCCCCGTCCGGCACGTCGCAACGGCGACCAACCACTCGTCATGCAGCCGCCAGCGGCTGTAGCAAACTGCCCCCCAACCTGACTGGCCAACGTTTCGTTGTTCTCCCCGCCGGGCCGATTCGAGAAGTCCCGCGTAACGATCGGCCTCGCGCGAGGCGGCTTCGCGCGCCGGGACCAGAACTTCCAGCCATTCGGTCGCCGGTTGCAGATTCAGCTGGCGATGCGCCGCGCCTCTCGTAGGAATGAGCCTCACTCCGGCTGCCGCGAGCGGCCGGCAACGCATGAACATGGGTGACGCTCACGATGCAATGCAAAAAATCCCGACAGAATCGCCATCGTCGCCGAAAAAAGTCCCAAACCAACTTGCAATCGCCATCGCCAGATTACTAGAACAAAGAAATCCTCTCATCAGCCGTTCGGCTGTCGCCGGTTCTCAGGAGGTTTTTGCCATGGTGTCGGCTAGTCGTCTGCAACGCGAGCGAGAACTTGTCGCTCTGCTCCTCTTCGACAAACCCGGTCTGATCGCCGCTTATCGGCGGGCCATAAACCTGTCCAATTCCGCCAGCCTGAGCGGTGTGCTCGATCGGGATATGATCCGCGCGATTCTCGACAGCGAGTATCCACCCCCTCGCCACATGGCCGCTTCCGTGGGCCCCCAGGAGGCAAGCCGGCGTCGCTGGACCGCCTGAAACACTCCGCAGCAGCGGCCACCGCCCCGAACGCGGTTGAGGCTCACCTGGCACAGGCGTCTCGCCTGTGCCATGGCGCGGATCTAGTTGACCGGCGGAAGCCAGTTTCACGCCCCAGGACCGCTCCCCCTCGCAATCGGCCGCGCTTGTCCCGCGAAGTCGCGGCGTATAATGGGACTTGTAGGCCGGAGCGAAGTGGAGACGGTTCTGCCACCGCCTGGCTCGGCCTATTCCTCCTTGAGCCAACCCCATGACTTCCGCCGAACTGGTCCAGCGGGATCAACAATTGGTGGCGATGCTCCGCCAGGATAAGGCGGCCTTTCTGCGGGAGTATCGTCGGATCTTGGGGCTGCCCGACGACGCGGCGCTCACCGGCCTGCTCGATCGCGACATGATCGGAGCCATTCTCGACCGTGAATTCCCCAAACTCCGCCGCCAGCCAGAAACCGCCCCGGTACAACCCAGCGGTTTTGCCGCCCCAACGTAGCTGAATTCGCCAGAATTCAGACAAACCCAGCCTCCATCCCAGGGCGTTTCGTCAGGGCGCCCGGGCTCCCCGACAATTTCTCCAAGTCCGCCAATCCCCACCAAAAACGCCCCCAACCAGCCGAAGGAATCGCCGCCAGCCGCTCTACACGACCGCCAGGGGGCGTGCTATATTTGCAAATCGTTCGGGGCTGTAGCTCAATTGGGAGAGCGCGTCGTTCGCAATGACGAGGTTGTGGGTTCGATCCCCATCAGCTCCACTCCGCTAAGAGCCCGCTGACGCGAATCAGCGGGTTTTTTCGTGCGCTGGGCGAGAGAAGCAAAGCAGAATCTCAGCCGCCGGGCGTCGCTTTCGCCTGCGACGGACGTGCGGTTCGCTGCTCTACGGCCGGCGGCAGGCCTTCGACGAGCGGGTCGTCCGCTTCAGCCAGCGGCAAACGGACCGTGAACGTCGTTCCCTCGTGCGGCTGACTGCGCACCTCGATCTTCCCCCCGTGCGCCAGCACAATTCCCTGCACGATGCTCAGCCCCAGCCCACTTCCGCCCGGGCTCCCTTCGCCGCGGGTGCGCGAGCGGTCGACGCGATAGAACCGCTCGAAGAGCTGTGGCAGATGTTCCTGGGCAATGCCGATGCCGTTGTCGCTCACTTCCAGCACCGCCTCGCCGAGCGCCTCGTCCCGCGCGAGTCGAACGTGGATCCGACCCTGACCGAACTGGTCCCCTTGGTAGCGCAGGGCCGTGAACTTCACCGCGTTGTCGAGCAGGTTGTTCATCATCTGCCGCAGGTGATAGCGATTGGCCTGCATCGGCGCGGGGGACAGCTCGTCGACGATGAGCTGAATGCCCTGCACCTCGGCGGCGGCCTGGAACATGTCGACCGATCGATTGACCACCACGGAAAAATCGAGCGCCTCGCGGAACACCCCGACCTGTTCCACATCGGTCTCCGCCAGCAGCAGCAATTGGTTGACGAGCGTTTCGAGATTCGTACAGCCGTCCATCACATCGGTCAGCAGTTCCTCGTATTCGTCGGGACTGCGGCTGCCGTCGAGGGCCACCTCGACGCTGCTCCGAATGGCGGCCAGCGGTGTGCGCAGCTCGTGGGCCGCATTGGCGAGGAACGCATGATTGCGTTCCAGGTGCTCGGCGATGCGGTCGAGAAAGCCGTTGATCGTTTGCGCCAGGCGATCGAGCTCGTCTCCGGTGTGCCGCACCTGAAACCGCTCATACAGTCGAGCTGGGCGAAAGCGGGACGTCGCGTCAATCATGCTGGCCAGCGGCTGGGTCACGCGCCGCATCAGGAACCAGCCGACGAGTGGGCTGAGCACGAGCAAGGCGATCCCGATGCCGAGCACCTGCTGATCGATGCGCGCCATGTCGGTCGCAATGAACTCCTGCGACGATCCAACCACGACAGCATGAGCCCGGCTCTGCATGGCGGGCATGCTGCGTAGCACGAGTCGATATTCGCCGCTGGTCCAGGTCCGGGGCGCCGGAAACGGATCGCGCAGCGTCGGCAGGTCGGGCGCCGTGTCGTTCGCCCAGATCGTCTTTTCCTGGGCGTTATAAAACCGCACGAACCACTGCCGCAGCGAATGTCCTTTCGCCTTCCGGTCGAGTTCCTCTTTGACCAGTTCCCAATCGGGCGTGTCGCGCAGCAGAAGGGCAAGCTCGCCGACGTCTTGCTCGAGCGCCGAGTCGAGTTCGCGAATCAGCGTTTGCCGCATCGCCTCGCGAATGCACACCAGCACCGCCAGACCGGTCAAAGCGACCGCCAGCGCATTCCACAGCAGCAGCCGAAACCGAAGGGAGCGGCAGGTGGCGCTAAGTAGCTCGAAGGACATAGCCGCGGCCTCGGACGGTTTGGATCAGCGGTTCGTCAAAGCCGCGATCAATCTTACCGCGAAGCCGGTTGATGTGCACTTCGACCACATTCGTCACGCCTTCCCAGTCCGACTCCCACAAGTGCTCGCAGAGCATCTTGCGCGTGACCACCTGGCCGACGTAGCGCATCAGGAATTCGAGCAGGCTGAACTCGGTGGGGGTGAGCATGATTTCGTTGCCGCCGCGGACGACGCGCCGCGTCGTCAGGTCGAGCGACAATGGCCCCGCATGCAACGTGCTCGACGGCCGATCTAGCACCCGCCGGCTGATGGCGTCGAGCCGGGCGAGCAACTCGGGAAAAGCGAACGGTTTGACCAGATAGTCGTCGGCCCCGGCGTTGAGCCCCTGTACGCGTTCGTCCACCGAACCGAGCGCCGTCAGCACGAGCACCGGTGTCCGGACCCCTTGCTCCCGGAGCTTTTGCAGAATCTCGATACCGCCCAGATCGGGGAGGAGCAGGTCGAGCACGATCGCGTCGAACCGCTGCGTTAGAGCCTCGTGCAATCCCTTCTGACCATTGCGCGACCACTCACATTCGTGGCCGGCATCGGTCAGGCCGCGCTGCAGGGCCTTTCCCAGAACGGAATCGTCTTCGATGACGAGCAAATGCATCGTGTGCACACTGCGATGGTACGACTCAATGATCATGTCGCATTGTTCCCCGCAGACCGCCTGCGGCAAAGCCATTATCGGGCTTTCTAACGGTTTCGTAAACCCAAAGCCCACGGCAAGTTGCACTCTCCGCCATGCCTTACGGAAACGTAACGCCGCTGCTCCTTCTCCATGCGGCGGGCGTGGCTAGACTGTCGAAGTATGACTTCCGGGCGACAGGGAAAGAGGCAACCTTCCCGCCGGTCGTCCCTCCCACCGCGACCCACCGTCCGCCGCCTTCCACCGCGGCGACTTTGTCAGCCTTCATGGAGATGGCTTTTTATGCAGCGCCCCGCCGCCCTGCGTTCTGCGGATTCCAAGCCTTCCCTGGCTCAGACTCTCAAGTCGGACTCGATAGCCGGCTTCCTGGTTTTCCTGATCGCTTTGCCACTCTGCCTGGCGATTGCCAAGGCGAGCGGTTTTCCGCCCATTGCCGGTGTGCTCACGGCGGTGGTCGGCGGTTTGGTCACTCCCTGGCTCAGCAACTCGCAACTGACGATTAAAGGCCCCGCGGCGGGCCTGATCGTGATCGTGCTCGGCTGCGTGCAAGACTTCGGCTTCACCGGGGGCGAAAATCCCGCCGCCGACATGCAGGCCTACAAGATGGCGCTGGCCGTCGGCGTGGCCGGGGCGGTGCTGCAGATTCTGTTCGGTCTGTTCCGCGCCGGCATCCTCGGCGACTTCTTCCCCTCGGCCGCCGTTCACGGCCTGCTCGCGGCGATCGGTGTAATCATCATCGCCAAGCAGTTGCCCGTCGTGCTGGGCGAAATCGCCAAAGGGGAACCACTCGAGCTGCTCGCCGAGATTCCGCACGAGATCATGCATCTCAACCCCGAGATCGCCACCATCGGGGTGATTAGCCTGGCGATCTTGTTTTTACTTCCGCTAATCAAGAATCCTGCCATCCGGGTGATCCCGGCGCCGATTTTCGTGCTGCTGTTCGCCGTCCCCATGGCCCTGTACTTCAACCTGAGCAACCCGCACAGCTATTCGGTCCTCGGCCACGATTACCGGGTCGACGACTCTTTCCTGGTCAACGTTCCTGCCAACCTGCTCAGCGGGCTCGCCTTTCCCGACTTCACGGCGCTCGCCCAGCCGATTGCCTGGAAGTGGGTGGTGATGTTCGCGCTCATCGGCAGCCTGGAATCGATGCTCAGCGCCAAGGCGGTCGACCTGCTCGATCCGCAGCGGCGCAAGACGAATCTCAATCGCGATCTGCTCGCCGTCGGCGTCGCCAATCTGGCCGCCGCCCTGATTGGCGGCCTGCCGATGATTTCCGAGATCGTCCGCAGTCGGGCCAACATCGACAACGGCGCGAAGTCGAAATTTTCGAACATGTTCCACGGGGTCTACCTGCTGCTGTTCGTGGCGCTGGTCCCCGCGCTGATCAACATGATCCCGCTCGCCGCCTTGGCCGCAATGCTGGTCTACACCGGCTTCCGCCTGGCCCACCCGCGCGAGTTCCTCCATGTCTACCGCATCGGCCGGGAGCAACTCGTCGTTTTCGTCGGCACGATCGTCGCCGTGCTCGCGACCGACCTGCTGATCGGCATTGCGGTGGGCATCGGGATCGAGCTCCTGGTGCAGTTCATCCAGGGCGTGCCACTCGCGTCCCTCTTCCGTCCCGAAACGGAGGTCCGCCAGATCGACGACAACTGCCACCTGATCGCCCCGCGCAAGTCAGCCGTGTTCGCCAACTGGCTGCTCATCCGCAACAAGATCGAGTCCTACGGCCTGGCCCGCAACGGGAACGTGATCATCGACCTTTCGGATGCCCGCATCGTCGACCACACGGTTATGGAAAAGCTGCATGAGAGGGACCGCGAGTTTCGCGACCGGGGGCTGAGCCTCGAAGTGATCGGTCTCGACCGGCACATCGTCCTTTCGCATCACCCGGCCGCGGCCCGCCTCCGCTCGGCCATCGAATGGCCCACGGCGGAAGAAGCCGCCGAAGAAGAGCCTGCCCTAGCCACCCCGTAGGGTAGGCTTCCAGCCTGCCCGTACAAGCAGAATGACGAATGACGAAGCACGAATGACCAATGGGTTCCACCAAGGCTCATTGGTCATTCGTCATTGGAGCATTCGTCATTACCTCCAGCTCAGGCTGGAAGCCCGCCCCTACGGCCCAGCGCCTCTATCTCCTGTCCCCAGGCCGTTTTGCTTCAAAACGCCGCTTGTCACGCCTGGGCCGGATGTTGTACACTTAAGAGCTTTCAACAACAGATAGCAGGCCGCCAGGCCGATAACGATTCTGACACAACCTTAAGGAGGCA
>JAEZAS010000510.1 GCA_023430365.1 Planctomycetota bacterium | reverse complement strand
CTCCGATTCCGTGGACGGCGATTGCTTCCTGGCCGAGCTTTCCGCCCCTGGTGCAGGAAATGTTGACCCTTTCGCTCAGTGGTCGGGCACAGGGGCGGAATCAACTCGTCGGAGACGATCTGCGCGGCGACGTCGCCCCGGCAGCCCCGGGAACGGTCGTGGACGTGACCAGCCCAAGCGGCGCCGAAGAACGCTTGCCACTGCTGTTGGACTCGGACGGCGCACATTGGTCCTATTCCTCCGCTACCCAGAGCGGTCCTTATCAGGTGACGGTTGGTCCGCCGGTTGCCTCCACTCAGGAGTATGTGCTGAACGTCGATACGCGCGAGAGCAACCTCGAGCGTATTCCGCTCGATTCACTTCCAAGTCCGCTAACCTCGGGCGCGCAAGTCTCAGGGGGTACGCCTGTCGCCGCTTCGGATGGACCCTCGCAGTCGTACTACCGAGAACTACTTCTGGGAGTGATTGGGCTGGTCGTCGTCGAAGTCATGCTTGCCTACCGCTTAGGACGGGGGAGCGCATGACCAACCTTTGGCGGAACATCGAACGATGGATCTTCGGCGACCGAATTGGCTCTGAAGGACTGGGGTTGGAAACCTCCATCGAGCCCTCGTTTCCCTGGCCAATGTGGATGCTCGGCCTGCTGCTGCTCATTGCCGCAGTCGTGATTGTCGTGATCTATGCGCGAGAGCGACCGAGCGCAACGCGAAAACAAAGAGCATTTCTCGCGCTACTCCGGCTGGGGTTGGTTGGAGTCCTGGCGTTCATGCTGCTCGGCTGGACCATCCAGCGTCATCGAACCGACTTGCCCGACATTGTGATTGTGATCGACGATACCCAAAGCATGGGGTTGGTCGACCACTATGAGGACGCCCGGCTTCGCCAATCGCTCGAAGAGCGGTTGTCGGCGGAAGGAATGACCGAAACCAGCCGCCTCAACCTTGCCCGTCTCTTGCTGCTGGAGAAAAAAGGCGAACTGCTGAAACAGCTCTCTCAGCAGAACAATCTGAAGTTCTATCTCGCCGGATCAACGGCCAGGATGCAGTCCGGCGATCTGGCGACGCTGGAAGAGCGATTGCGCACGTTGGAACCCAATGAGCCGGTTAGCCGACTTGGTCGAAGCGTCCGTGATGTGTTGGAAGCGCAGCGCGGTCGTCCGACGGCGGCGGTGATCGTGTTTACCGACGGCGTGACAACCGAGGGCAAGCCGCTCACCGACGCCGCCGAATATGCTCGGCGGAAATCCATCCCGCTTCACATCGTGGGGCTGGGCAACGACCGGCCCCCTCGTGATTTGCAATTGAGCGACCTGCTGGTCGACGACGTCGCTTTTGTCGACGACTTGATTCAGTTTGAGTTCAAACTGGCCAGCCCTGGCTTGAAAGGGCCGGCGACCCTACGCTTGCGCCAGGTCGGTCAGCCGGCGCCTCTCGCACAGCAGACGATCGAACTCGACCCATCGGGAGCCGCGAAAACGATTCGCCTGACGCACCGGCCCGAACAGGTGGGGGAGTTTGAGTACTTGATCGAGGTGGAACCCAAGGAAGGGGAAGCCAATACCGAGAACAATCGCCTGTCCAAGACAATACGGGTGACGGATCAGACGATTCGGGCCCTGCTCGTGCAATCCTATCCGAACTACGAGTTTCGTTTCCTAAAAACGCTGCTCGAACGCGAGCTTAATCGCGATTCCGCGGACGAAAAAAGCGTCCGAGGTTTTCGTACGGTGCTCCAGGAGGCCGATCTCGACTATGTCGAGACTGATAAGTCGGCAGAGCGAGTCTTTCCGGTCAGCCGGGATGAACTCTTCAAGTACGACGTGCTGATTTTCGGCGACGTCGATCCGGCACTGCTCAGCCAATCGGTGATGGAAAACATCTACGAGTTTGTCACCGTGCGCGGTGGCGGCTTGATTTTCATTGGCGGACCACGATTCACTCCGCTGGCCTACCGCGACACGCCATTAGAGCCGCTGCTGCCGTTCGACCTGGCAACAGTGTCGCTGCCGGATTCTGAAACGCCTATTACCGAGGAGTTTCGCCCTCGGTTGACGGCGCTTGGCGCAGCCAGCCCAACAACACAGCTCACCGAAAACCCTGCCGAAAACAGCAAGCTCTGGTTGGAGCGATTGCCTCCGCTGCGCTGGTTCATCCGAGCGCCCGATCTTCGTCCAGGAGTCCGAGTGCTGGCCGAGCACCCCACCGAACGCTCTGCCGAAGGGACCCGACTGCCGATTATCACGTTGCAGTTCATTGGGGCCGGGAAGGTCGTTTTTCACACCACGGATGAGTCTCACCGCTGGCGATTTCGCCTGGGAGATTTGTACTTTGGCCGCTACTGGGTGCAGACGATCCGTTATCTGTGCCGCTCGAAGCTGCTTGGCAGTAGTCGAACCGCCGAGCTAACGACCGATCGCCAGGAGTATGTCCGCGGCGAACCGGTCCGACTGAGAGTGCGCTTCTTTGACGACCGCCAGGCGCCGGCCCAGGATGATGGGGTGACGGTTGTGGTGGAGCATCAAGGCGGGCAGCGCAAGAGCGCCACCCTGCAGCGAAGCGCCACGAGTCGCGGCATCTTTGAAGGTGTCGTGAGCAACTTGCTCGATGGGGACTACCGCGTTTGGCTAGCAACCCCGGCCACGGATGGTCAGCCACCGGCCGCTCAATTCACCATGTCGGCTCCTCCTGGTGAACTTGCCAGGTTGCAGATGGACGCCCGAGAGATCCAACAGGCAGCCAAAGTTTCGTCAGGACGCAGCTACAACGTGCAAACAGCCGGCAGTTTGCTCAAAAACCTGCCGCAAGGACGCCAGGTGCGTATTGAATCGATGCCACCTGAGCCGATCTGGAATGCGCCTTTCTTTGCAGCGCTGTTTGTCGGTCTGCTAGTGGGTGAATGGCTGTTGCGCAAACGCTGGGGATTGATTTGATGTTTCTAGACCCAGTCGCTGGTGCGGCTGGATAGCCCCACTCACTGGCAGCCTTTTAGAATAGAACTGAACGATAGGCCCGGCTTTCGACAAATGCCCCATCCGCTCGAACAACGCGTCGATACCGTTCGCCGAAAGGCGGCGTGGAGCCTGCGTTGCATCGCGGCCTGCCGTGTGATTGCGGTGCTCGTGGGGACGTTGCTGGTCCTCGGTGCCCTCGACTACTTCCTTCGCAGTCCTGAACCGCTCCTTCGCTGGTTTTTCAGCCTGCTGGTTGTCGCCGCTTTGACGTGGGCGGTTTGGCGCTGGGGGACGCCGGCTCTACGCAATGGCTTCGGCCGCGTCGCGACCGCACGCCGCATTGAACAGCACTTTCCTGTACTCAAGGATCGGCTTTCGAGCTCGATTGCCTTCGCTAGTGAGTCGGAGCGGGACACGACGGCCGGATCGCCCGAACTGCGTCGGGCTGTGATTGCCGAAACAGATGCCCTGGCGGTCCATCTCAACTTCACCGAAGCAATCGACCGTCGGCCCGTTCGACGCGCCGGCATGCTCGCAGCCGTGGCGCTCGTCGCTGTGGCGTTGGCCGTCGTGCTTTATCCGCTCTCGAGTAAGACGGCGGTAAGCCGTTTGATCATGCCGTGGGCCGACATTCATTGGCCCCTTAGGCACAAGCTCGCCTTTGTGGATGCGCCCGAAACGCTGGCGATGGGCGCCGATTTCGAAGCCCAGGTTGTCGACAGCAATGGTCGGCTGCCTGAAAACGTCCGGCTGATGCTCCGCTTTGAGGGGCCAGGAGGACAGCGGCAGCAGGCGATCGAAATGAAGCCAGTTGGCGGCCGCATGGTGCATCGGCTGGAGAATATCACGCAGCCGTTTTCCTATCGGGCGATCGGCGGCGACGACCACACGATGCCGTGGACCTACGTTGATGTTATCGAGCCACCGCGTCTGACCGACTTTACGTTGGAGGTACATCCACCTCCGTATTCGGGTTGGCCCGCGGAGAAGCTAGAGCGGGTGGCCAGGGTGCTGGCTGGTTCGCGATTGAGCGTTTCGGGACATCTCGACAAGCCGGCGACCACGGTGCGGCTTCGCCCCGATGCGCCCGGCGCATCGGAACGGACAGCCAGGCTCGCGCCGGATGGCCGCTCGTTCAGGCTTCCCGCCGAGTCGGCTGAGCCTTGGATTGCGGACAAGTCGGGCGTTTATACGTTCGAAGTGTTGGATGAAAACGGAATTGCTGGAGGCGGTGATACGCGTATCGATCTGCAGGTCGTTGCAGATTCGCCGCCCGCGATTGCCTGGGAGACGCCGACCGACCAGACGTTCGTCACTCCACAAGCCATCGTCCCCATCAAAGGGCTCGTCAAGGACGATCTCGCTTTGCAGAAGGTCGTTCTCAAGTACTTGCGACCGGATGCAACCGCCGACGCCGAGCAAGTGGTGGAATTGTTTACAGCGCCGGCTGCCGCAAACAACGCAGCTCGTGGCAACAAGACTCGGCGCGGTGACGGGGAGTCACTCCGCATAAACACGGGTTGGGATCTCGCCACCCTGGGCCTACAGCCGGGCAACGTGTTGGCCGTGCGGCTGGAGGCATCTGATTTCAAGCCACAGATGGCGACGACCCCCGTACGCCGGATTTCGATTGTCGAGGCTGCGGAACTTGAAAATCGCCTGCTTCAGCAGCAGACGTCGGTATTCAGCCAGCTCGCCGAGGCGCTGCGGTTGCAGCAAGAGAGTCACGCTCAGATTACCTCGCTGCAAATTCAGTTCGATGAATCGCGGACGGTCCGGCCGCGGGACATCGACCAATTGCAGGCCGCCGAATTGATGCAGCGCCAGGTGCAACGCTTGCTCAGCGATCCGACCGACGGCGTCGATGCCCGGCTCGCGGCTCTGCTGGACGAACTGGCCAACAACCGCATCGAAAGCCAGAATCTCATCCGGCGTTTGACCGACTTGCAGTCGCAAGTTCGCCAAGTCAACCAGCAATGGCTCGGAGGAATTGCCCAAAACCTGATCTCGGCCTTGAAGACCGCCCGGGAAATCGGCGCTGAAGAAGTCGATTCACTCGCGGAGGCGGAATGGACGGCGCTCGCCCGCCCGCTCGCTACTGCAGAGGAACAGCAGCGACAGGTAATCGAATTGCTCGAGGCGCTCCTGGGGGAATTGAGCGAATGGGACAACTTCAGCCGCCTGGCCCGCGAAATCGGCCAGATCCGCCAGCAGCAGCAGAAAACCCAACAGGAAACGGAGAGCCTGCGCTGGAAAATCGCTGCGGCTGCCGACGAACAGCCTACGGCCGAACAGCGCGCGGCGGCACGGCAGTTGGCTGCCCGTCAACAGGAACTCGCGCGACGGTTCGACAAGCTGCAGGGGAGGATGGACGAGTTGCAGGACCGGCTGGCGACGTCGGATCCCCAAACCGCTCGGACCTTGGACGAAGGAAACGAGCTAGTCCGCCGGCTTGCCATCGGCGGGCAGATGCGCCAGGCCGGGCGCGAGTTGACCGAGTATCGGGTCGGCGCCAGTCAACAAAGTCAGGAGGCTGTGCTGAAATCGCTGTCCGAGTTGCTCGATGCGCTCTCAAGCCGACGCGACCGTGAGTTGCTCCGCACGGTCGAGTCGCTCAGGGCCGCCAGATCGGAACTTGATCAACTGCGAGCCGAGCAGCGGCAATTGGCTGACCTTGCCCGGCAAGCAATGGAGCAGCGTCAGGAGGACGAACGCAAACGCCAGCTCTTGCGCCTGACGCGCGAGCAGGAAAAGACGGCAAAAAAGGCGGACGAACTCCGTCGGAAACTCGAACGCTTGCAGGCCAAACGGCCCGCCGAGTCGGCCGAGGCTGGCGCCCAGAGCATGGCCCGCGCGGGTGAGGCGGCGGCGACAGGAAACGCAGGAGAGGCGGAGGAGCAAACGCGTGAAGCTTCGCGATTGCTCGATGAAGCTCGCCAGCGGCTGCAGGCGGAGATCGAGCAGGCACAGGCGGACCTCGTGCGCGAGCAGCTAACCCGCCTCGAGCAGACGCTCACGGGGCTCACGCTTCGGCAAAAGAATGTAATCGCGGAAATCGATAGGCTGGAAGTGGTTCGTATGGCCGAAGGGAAGTTGACCGAGGCGCAGCAAGCGGCCGTTTCGGGCATCGCCGCCGAACAAGAACTGCTCGTCGGCGAAGTGAGCGGTCTGTCCGCGAAGCTGACCGAGGCGGCCGCTTTTTCGCTTGCTCTGACGGGCGTTGAGCGCGAGATGCGGTCGGCGGCTGCGATGCTGCGGCAGGGCACGACGTCGACCGAAGCTCGGCAGCCGGCCGTTGCCGCCCTGAATCGCCTCCAGCAGATTCTGTCGGCCCTCAAGCAGGAAAATGAGTCGTCGGCCGGCGATACCGAGGCTCCGGACGACAGCGGGGGAGGAACCGGCGAGCAGCAGGAGGGAGAGAGCCTGGTGCGTAGCCTGGCAGAACTGCGTTTGATGGCCGAATTGCAGGCTGAGATCAACCGGCGCACTGCCGAAATCGAGACGGCGAGGAGTACCACTGATGAACTTACGCCAGCCCAGGCGAAGGATCTGGATGCTCTTGCCGCGGAGCAAGGTAAGCTTGCAGAAATGGTCCTCGAGCTAGCCCAAGCCAGCAAACCCAAAGAATCTGAACCCGAGATTCCCCTAGACGACGCCCAGCCTGCTGATGGAGCCCGTCCGAAGTCGTCCGAGCCAGCGTCGCTCGATGAGCAACTGCTTCGGGACCTGATGGAGAAACCATGATGCGGACAGTAATCCGAATCGCTTCGCTTTCGCTCCTGAGCCTTGTGGTCGCAGCAGGTCTGTTCGCGGACGAACCATCGCAGCCAAGCCTGGACGATCAACTGCTGCAGGATTTGATCGACGCCCCCACCGACAAACGGTCGCCGAAGCAGGAATCCGATTCAGACAAGCTCGATCGCGAGCTCATGCAGGACTTGATCGACGGCGAAGACCTGGGAGAGGCAAAGAAAAGCCCGCTGGAAGAACTCGCTCAGCGAATGAAGCAAAGCCAGCAGCGGATCAACGTGAAAGACACGTCCGAGGCTACCCAGCAGGTCCAGCAAGAGATCAGCGACCGTCTGGCTCAACTAATTGAGCAAATTGAGAAGCAGAAGAAGTCATCCCAGGAGGGAAAGCAAGGGTCCGGAAATGGAAGCAATCAGGGCGGAACCGAAGGGGGCGATCCCACACCCGCTCCTGCCAGCGAAAGCACTCAGCGGGTCGATCGCTCCGAGACGATCGAACGCGGTTCCGAAGAGGTGAAGGACATCATCCGCCGGGTTTGGGGACATCTACCGGAAAAGATGCGGGAACAAATGCAGAATTCGCTCGACGATCAGTTTTTGCCGAAGTATGAAAAGCTGATCGAGGACTACTATCGGCGACTGGCCGAAGACCGCGGTTCCGGGACATAATGACGGCGCTCGGGGCGGGCCCTCTACCAGCAGCAAAGGAAGCGAACCCATGCCGGGACTCTCACGACGACGATTCCTCGCCAAGGCGAGTATCGGCCTCGGTCTATTGCCGGCCTGGGCCCATGCGCAGCAGTCTGGAGAGTTTGAGAAAGCGGCCGCTCACTTGATCAAGCCGGCCACCCAAGCGGCCATCGACAAGGGATTGGCCTGGCTGGCGTCGCGGCAGGAGGAAGATGGCTCGTTTAGTGGCACCGGCTACGCTCGCAATGTGGCCGTCGTCAGCCTGGCGGGCATGGCGTTCCTCTCCGGCGGACATACACCCGGGCGCGGCCAGTATGGCGACGCCGTCCGCCGAGCCATGCGATACGTGCTGGACAATGCTGAAGATGGTAGCGGCTTCATCTGCAATCCGAGCTATACCAGTCACGGCCCCATGTACGACCACGGCTTCGGAACCTTGTTCCTGGCTGAGGTCTATGGCATGTCGCCCGACACAGAAGTGCGCGACAAGCTGGCTCGGGCCGTCAAGCTGATTGTGACCACTCAGAACGCCGAAGGGGGCTGGCGCTACCAGCCGAAGGTCGCTGATGCGGACATCTCAGTGACCATTTGTCAGGTGATGGCCCTGCGGGCGGCTCGAAACGCGGGCATCTACGTTCCCAACGAAACAATCGATCGCTGCATCGACTATGTGAAGCGCAGCCAGAACGCCGACGGCGGCTTTATGTATATGCTGCAAGGCGGTCCGAGTCGGTTTCCTCGCTCGGCGGCGGGTGTGGTGGCGCTTTACAGCGCCGGCATCTACGAGGGGGAGGAGATTCGCAAAGGGCTGGAGTATCTCAACCAGCATTTGCCCAGGCAGGAAGATCTCAGCCGCGACACGCATGCAATGTATGGGCACTACTACGCCGTGCAGGCCATGTGGCAGGCGGGCGGCGACAATTGGGAACGCTGGTATCCGGCCGTACACGACTTGCTGCTGCCGCTGCAGCAGGATGACGGCTCGTGGATGGACCTCATCTGCGCGGAGTACGGCACGGCGATGGCCTGCATCATCCTGCAAATGCCCAACAACTACCTGCCGATCTTTCAGCGATGATCGTCTTCAGCAAGTTTCAGAAAGCTGCCTGGCGGTGGTTGCTCGCGGGGGCGCTTCTTGGTGCGGCGCCGGTGCACGCCCAGGAAGTGGACGATGACTTGTCAGCGGTCTTCGTCGATCAGGCGAGGCAGGTGACGCAGGTCGTCGGCATCGACGCGGACTGGAACATCAAACTGCAGGGAGACTCCGCTGTCAGTGTCGTCGCGGCAGACGAGTTGATCTACTGGGGGGAGTATCGCGATCGTGAAACGGGGCCGCAGATCATTCTCGTTGCCGGCGGTTTGCTGCGGGCCGATCCTTTGGAGCTAACGGCCGACGGTTTGACGATTGGCGACGCAACGGGACTCAGCCGCACCCTCTGGGATGAGTCCACTTTGCCTCGCACCGCCGTGAAAGGTGTCTTATTGCAGCCACCGGCAGATGCGATCGAGCGCGATAAACTGATCGACCGTGTCCGCACCTACGATCAAGCGGACGACTTGCTGCTCCTGACCAGCGGCGAAACGGTGTCCGGGCGACTGGTGGAAGCGCCACGTGCTGGACGCTTTTTGCCGGAGGACGAAACGCCGGCCGATGTCTACAAGCTGGTGCGGACCGGAGTCGATGAACCGCTCACGGTCCCAGCCAGCAAGGTGGTGGGCATCCTGTTCGGTGGTCGCCAGGTTGCCCGTGCCCAACCCGGCGAAGCCGATGCGCAACTCGGCTTCAGCGATGGTTCACTGCTGAGCGTGCAGCGCATCGAGGTGAAGGGAGACACCGTCCGATTGCACCTCACGGGGGGCGGCATTCTGTCGGCCCCGTTCGATCAGCCCGACGAGAGCGCCCCAACCATTTGGCATCAACTCACCTGGCTGCGCCCTGCAAACCGGCGGGTCACTTATTTATCCGACTTGACCCCGATCGGATACAAGCACATTCCGCTTTTGACGCTCGACTGGCCGTACGGCGACGACCGCAACGATCTTGGCGGAGCACTGCGGAGCAAGCGAGCCTTGTGGAGCAAGGGGCTGGGGATGCACCCGATCTCCCGGCTGGCATACGATCTGAACGGCCAATACCGCCGATTCGAGGCCGAGATCGCACTCGATGCCGCGGCTGGCATGCGCGGCAGCGTCGTCTTCAAAGTGCTCGTCGAACGGCAGCCGAACCAGTGGTCGACTGCGTTTGAGAGTCCGGTGGTTCGCGGCGGAGACCAGCCAATCCCGGTGTCGGTGGACGTCAAGGACGCCCGGCGGATGGCTCTGATCGTCGACTACGCCGACCGCGCCGATGAGCTGGATCATGCCAATTGGCTCATGGCGCGGCTGATTGACTAAGGCCTTAAGGCCCTTAGAGGCTAAGCGCCGTACTTCGTCATCCGTCCGGCATTCGAGAGAGCCAGGCACATCAGGTACTTGGCTTCGAACTGACCAAGTCCACCTCGCACCGAAGTGTTCTCGCCAAAGCTCGTGTGGCCGTCCGGCCGGCAGCAATCCGAGACCAGCAGCGTCGGGACCGGATGCCAACTGTGGGCCTTCAGGAAGCTCGGTGTGCTATGGTCGCCGGTGACGATCAGCACCGTCGGTTTCAGATCGGTAATCCGCGGCATGATCGCGTCGAGCTCTTCGATCCGCTTCACTTTCGCTTCGAAGTTGCCATCTTCGCCCGTGCTGTCGGTGTACTTGAAGTGAATGAAGAAGAAGTCGTACTTGTCCCAATTCTCTCTGAGTACGTCGATTTGCTCTTCAAGCGACTGGGCCTTGCCGACGATGTCCATGCCCACAAGCCGTGCGAGCCCTTTGTACATGGGATAGACGGCAATCGCCGCGGCCTTGAGGCCGTAAACGTCCTCGTAGGACGGCAGATCGGGGCGGCCGGAGAAGCCGCGTAGCGTCAGGCCGTTGGCCTTCTTCTCTCCGGCGAGCAGCTTGGTGGCTTGCTCGACGAACTGGTTGGCGATTTCGGCGGCGCGGGCGCTTGCAACGTCGTTCTTGTCGTGCGGAACGGCTGGGAGCGGAGCGACGCCGGTCTGTTGCGGATCGGTATCCTTCACATTGCCCGCGAGGCCGGGGCAGCGGAAGACAACGACGAACCGATGTTCCTTGACCGGCTCGACAAAGACTTCCACACCGGGAATCTTCACTTCGCGGAGCTTGATCGCCAGCGGAGCGCTTTCTTCGGTGGCGATCCGTCCCGCGCGGCGGTCGCTGATCTTGCCATTGGCGTCGAGTGTGCAGAAGTTGCCGCGTGCCGCAACATCGCCCGGCTGCATCTCGAAGCCGATACCCGTCGCCTCCAACGCCCCGCGACCAATCACAAACTTGATCGGGTCATAGCCAAACAGGCCCAGGTGTCCCGGTCCGCTGCCCGGAGCAATGCCTGGGCATACCGGGATGCTGCCACCCTGAACGCCGATTTTGGCCAAGCCATCCAGGTTGGGGGTCTTGGCCGTTTCTAGCTCCGTTTTGCCGCCGGGCGTCATCGGCAGGCCACCGAGGCCGTCCGCAACGAGGAGGACGATTTTGGAGTCGTTCTTGACGTTCAATTCGCGGGTAAGAGCGTGAATATCCATTGCATTCTGTGCCGAGCGGGACGATGTGGAAGAACTCTTTTGGTATCAGAATCGTGGCGCAGCACAAGGCCGGGGAAGGGGGTATGGAGGTTTGGCTGCAGGGCAAGCGAGGCGGAGCCTCGCGTTGTTTTCGTCTCAGGCTGGAGCCTGGGACGGAGAAGGGCGGTCAACTCCACCGGGTAAAGCGGCTCAGCCTTTTTCTTTCCGCTTGAGCATCGGCTGGAGCTCGTCGACGAAGTCGCGAACGTCCTTGAATTGGCGATAGACGCTCGCAAAGCGGACGAACGCCACCTGGTCCATCTTGGCCAGCCGAGCCATGACCAGCTCGCCCAGGGCCTTGCTGTCGATCTCGGACTCGTAGTTGGCGTAAACCTCGCTCTCGATCTCCGAGACGGCGGCTTCGATCTGGTCGTTGCTGATCGGCCGCTTCCAACAGGCCCGCTCAAGGCCAGCCCGGATCTTTTCGCGGTCGAACGGTTCGCGAATGCCGTCTTTCTTGACCACCTTGATGCCCATTTCTTCCAGGCGCTCGTAGGTGGTGAAACGCCGTTTGCAGTGCAGACACTCGCGGCGGCGGCGGATAGCGAACCCGTCCTGGCTGGCGCGCGAATCGATGACTCGGTCGTGATCGATGCGGCAATACGGGCAACGCATAGGGTCTGCCAGCGGAGGCGGAACTCGGACGGTGGAATGTCGCTGGCTTAACTATAACCGAATCCTCGCCGCGTGGCATGGAATAGTCGAGCCGCGAGATCGAATACAGTAATCGTCCGCCGTCGCGTTATAATGCCCCGGCTTCCTCCCAACTGGTCAGCAAAACGTGAGTTCCCAACATGAAGTGCGTTGCTTGCGGTTCGCCTGTTCCTGCCGATGCGGCCTTTTGTCCGAAATGCGGTCAGCGAATGGCGCCAGGAGCGGCGATTTCCCAGGAGGGGGCCATGACCCCCGCCGAACGGATGCGACAGAAAGCAGCCGCGGTTGGCCCCGCCAGCGACGAACAGGAACTGTGGCGCGGAGGCTTTTCACCCAAAGCGATGGTCGGATATTGGATCTTTGCGGCGATGGTGACCGTCGCTGCGATTGTGGCGGGCGTTTTCATTCCGGAGCCGGTGACCTGGACGGTCGGGCTGGGCATCGCCGCCGCCCTCTGGATTTCGCTGATTCTGTACTTCTTCTACCAGCGGCTCAGCATCGATTATCGCCTGACCACTCAGCGATTGATCTTCCGGCGAGGCATACTGCGACAAGTCACCGATCGCACGGAAATGATCGATATCGACGACGTCCAGGTGACGCAGGGCATTGTGGAGCGAATGCTCGGGGTGGGTACGATCCGGCTGCTGTCGAGCGATACGTCGGATCCGACGCTGGTCATGCACGGCATCGACGATGCTTTGAACGTATCGCACTTGATCGATGACGCCCGTCGCGACGAACGCCGCCGGCGAGGGATGTACATCGAGTCCGTATGAGAGCGGGGAACTGGCAGGCGCAAAGAAAAAGGGAAGCTACGCAATCTGAGTGCGGGCTTCCCTTTCGTTGTTCGTACTTGCCTACGCCTGCACCTTGCTCCAATCGCGCCGCTGGCGGCTGCTGGGAATGCCCATTTTCTGGCGGTATTTGGTAACCGTACGACGGGCGACCGTCAGGCCGAGTTTCTTCAGTTCCGCGACCAGGTCGTCGTCGCTTAGCGGGCTCTGCTTGTCCTCGTGATCGACGATCTCCTGTAGGCGGATGCGGATGATGTCCCAAGCGACATCCTCGCCTTCTTCGGTGCGCGTGCCGCCGACGAAGAACCGCTTGAGCGGATAGATGCCGCGCGGCGTCTGGATGTACTTGTCGTCGACGGCGCGGCTGACCGTGGTTACGTGAACGCCGACTTTGTCGGCGATCTGCTGCATCTTGAGGGGTTCGATAAATTCCGGCCCCTCGTCGAGGAAGGCCGTCTGATGATCGACGATCGCCTGGGCCACCTTGGTGAGGGTATTCCGGCGCTGCTCGATCGACTCGATCAGCCACTGCGCGGCATTGATCTTGCGCTTGATGTACTCGCGTTCCTCCGGGGTGGCCGTTCCGCTGGCCAGCCGGTCGCGGTAGTACTTGCTGATATGCAGCGTGGGCGTGCGACTTTCGTCGACATGAACGTGATACTTTCCGTCCTCGCCCCGTTCGACGCTCACATCGGGCGTGACTGTCGGGACGAAATTTTCCGAAAAACCCGCGGCCGGTTTGGGGTTCAGCTTGCGCAATTCGGCCCACGCCCGCTGGATGCGGTCGAAGGAATAGCCGGTCGCACGCTGAATCTGCGGCAAGCGATTGTCGCGAAGGTCCTCGAGATGTCCACTGATGAGCGTTTTCATCTCCTCGTAGCAGGGGAGGTCGGGCGTGAGTTGCAGGAGCAGACACTCGCGCAGATCGCGGGCTCCGACGCCGGGCGGATCGAGGCTCTGGATGACATTCAGAGCCTTCTCGGCCAGCAGCAATTGATCGGAGCCGGCATCGGGCGGCAAAAGATCGCGCAGGCTGGTGCGGAAGTAGCCGCCATCCTTGGGATCGAGCGTCGAGATGATGCGTTCGCACATCTGCATCATTTCGGGGGAGAGCTCAAGCTCTCCCAGCTGATGCATCAGGTAGTCCTGCAGCGATTCCGCCCGTTCGGCGACGTTCGAGATCGCATCGTGCATGCGATCCGCGTCCTCTTCCATCCGGTTGGCCGATCGCCGGGTGCCTTCCTCAAAGTATTCCGGGTTGTCGTTGTTCAGATTCAGCAGCCGCTCGAAGTCGTCGGCGTTGTTGTGAGCTTCGTCGACGACGAGCGGCTTCTCATCAACGCTCTTCGACTCCACCGGTTCGCGATCCACGGGTTCTTCCGGTAGGGTCGGATCGCGTTCTTGCAGTTCGAGAATCGGATTCTCGTTCAGTTCTTGTTCGATTCGCTCCTGCAACGCCTGAAGCGGCAACTGCAGGATTTCCATCGATTGAATCATCCGGGGTGCGAGTTTCTGCACCTGGACCTGGCGTGCTTCAAGGCCGAAGGATAGTCGCATGACGAACTTTGCCGGTTAGGGTTGATTTCTGGTGTCGTACTTGGGTCCGAAGTCAGCTCGCGATGGTTCGCACGCTGAATCGATCGGACGGCACGTGGGTGTGCCCGCTATTTCAAAATTTCTGCCGGCCGGCGAGTGCGTCGGCCAGGATTTCTTTGTTGGTGTGTTCCAAAATGCTGCCGGTCGTGATGCCACGCGCCAGCCGGGTGATTTGAACAGGGTAGTCGGCGAGCAGGTTCGAGACGTATAAGGCCGTGCCATCCCCCTCGACGGTCGGATTGGTGGCCATGATCACCTCCCGGAATTCGCCCCCCTGGATGCGCTCTACCAGCTTGTCGATCGTCAATTGATCGGGGCCGACCCCGTCGAGCGGAGCAATCCGTCCGAGGAGCACGTGGTAGAGGCCGCGATAAATGCCCGCCTGCTCGAGCGCAATCAGATCCCGCGGCTGCTCCACAATGCAGAGCTGCGTTTGGTCGCGTTTCGGATCGGAGCAGACGGTACACAGTTCGCCTTCGGCCAGGTTGTAACAACGGCTGCAGTACCGCACGTTTTCGCGAACGCTGCGAATGGCGTCGGCCAGAGCCAACGCCTCAGTCTTGTGCACGCGGAGGATGTGGTAAGCGAGCCGCTCCGCCGATTTTCGACCGATGCCCGGCAGTTTGGCGAACTCGTCGATTACCTTTCCTACCGATTCAGTAACGTGTGGCATCCGTTTCCTATCCTTGTCGCGCGCCGCCGGAAAGCTGCGCCAAGGCGTCGCCCAGCCCGGGTATGTCGAGACCGCTGGTGAGCGACTGCATGGCGTCAGTATGCAATTGCCGTGCCTTAGCTGTAGCTTCGTTGACCGCGACCGGTACAAGCTCTTCGATTCGTGCTGTCTGGCCCGACTGAAACAGCTCCGGGGCGATTTTCAAAGTGAGCATTTCGCCGAGGCCGTTGAGGCGAACTTCAATGGCGCCATCCCCTGCGTAGCCGCTTACGGTGGCCGCCTTTAGGTCGGCTTGCATGGATTGCATCCGACCACTCATTTGCTGCGCCTGCCGCAGCATGTTCGCCATGTTTCCCAGGCCTTGGAACAAAGGAGAACTCCTTAGGCCTCTTCCGCAGCGGCTGCTCCTGCTTCTTCGCCAGCGTCGCGGACAGGCTCGATTACGTCGATGATTTCCGCGTCGAACAGCTCAATGGCCCGGCCAATGAGCGGGTTGCGCTCGGCGTCGCGCATCCGCCGCCGCCGGTTTTGCACATTGGCGACCGGGCGCGGAGCGGACGTAGCAGCCGCCGGCTCGTCCGGGAGGGTGACAAACTCCAGGCGAATCGGCCGACCTGACACCCGAGCGAGAGCGTCCTCGAGCTTATCCCGGCTTTGGGGCCGCTCGCAGTACGTTACCGCTGTAGTATACGCTTTTCGGAACTTAACGGCCAGACGATTTGGCCCAGAAATTGCTATGGATTCGCATTTGGATGCGAAGTCGCTCGTCATATCTGACAGCTCCGTAAGAGCTTGCTGCCAAATCCGCTGGGCTTCCGGTAGGTTCAGCGGGGCTTCTTGGGTCCCTCTTGCTGGCGCTGCTGGGACTTCATCGCTTGGGTCGGGCGTTTTTTTTTGCACCGCAGTCGGCGGAGGCTCTGCCGCTCGTGGAGCGGGCGCGGGGGCGGGGCTCTGCGGACGTCCACCTGCCAGATCGCGATTCATCGGCGGACGATTTTCGACCGCCACTGGCGGTGACGCTTGCGGCGGGGCCATGGGCGGCCGACCGACACCGGCTGGAACGCTGCGGGCCGTGGGGGAGCCGCCGTCGCGCAACTGGGCAACCAGTTGAGAGAGTTGATCGAGGTCCTCAAGCCGACAGATTCGCACGAGGGCGATTTCGACGAGCGTCCGGACGTGGGTGCTCTGACGCAGGCGCGTGAGCGTCTGATCGAGGATCTGAACGATCGCCAGGATCGTTTCCAGGCCAAGTTGCCGCCCCGTCTCGCTAAGCTGGTGGAAGTCGTTTGGCGATGAATGCAGCAGCAGATCGGCTGGGCATCCCACCAAGGCGGCCATCGTATCGCGGAAGTAGCCCAGCAACTGCTCGGTCATCTGACCGAGATCGACCCCTTCCTGGACGGCGCCGTCGAGCTGCCGCAAGGCTTCGGCTGCGTTTCGCTCCACGATGCAGTGCGCAAGATCGGAAAGCCGGCTGGTCTTAGCCGTACCGAGCATCGAATGCACGTCTTCGACCGTGATGCTCTTTCCGCCGAAGGCGAGCAATTGTTCGAGGAGCGACTGGCTGTCGCGCATCGAGCCAGCCGCTCGCCGAGCGAGAATCTGCAGGGCCTCCGGATCGGCCTGGACCCCTTCATTGTCGCAGATGAGCTGCAGCCGCTCGAGAATCGAGCGCGTCTCCAGCGGCGAAAAATCGAAACGCTGGCAGCGAGAGAGAACCGTGATCGGGATTTTGTCCGCTTCGGTCGTGCAGAAGATGAACTTCACATGCTCTGGCGGCTCTTCCAGCGTTTTCAACAGCGCGTTGAAGGCCGGCGTCGTCAGCATGTGCACTTCGTCGATGATGTAGATCTTGAACCGAGCCCGGCTCGGCCGCACGTGCACGTTGGATCGCAGCTGGCGGATTTCATCGATGCCGCGGTTGCTGGCGCCGTCGATTTCGATCACGTCGACATCTTCACCCGAGGCGATGCCCCGACAGATGTCGCACTCGCCGCAAGGAGTCGTGGTCGGGCCGTTTACGCAGTTCAGCGCCTTGGCGAAGATGCGAGCGGTCGAGGTCTTGCCGACTCCGCGAGCCCCGGTGAACAGATAGGCGTGGCCGACGCGGTTGGTGTTGATCGCGTTGCCGAGGGCCTGGGCGACCTGCCCTTGGCCAACAAGCTGCTCGAACGACTGCGGTCGATAGCGGCGGGCTACGACGACATAGTCGTCACCGGGAGGGGTGCTGCCTTGCGTGGTGGCCATCGATGCTCTCCGCGACCGCTCGTCCTGATACGCGGCGAGCGGTCGGCGTGAGCCGGCCGGTGAGATGCGAGACCGGTTCAGCAAAAAACCGGGGCCTCGGTCGGCCCCGCTCGCCTGGGGCTGTCGAAAAGAGGCCCCCGCACAAGAGTACCCCGCTTATGGCTGCTGCGGTTAAGCCCTGACCAGGTTCACGGCTCCCCCTCGCGAGGGCCCCTTTTCGACAGATGTCCCTATCATAGAGGCAAAGGGGCGATGGGGCAAAGGGGCGAATGCGACGGAAATCGGCGAGCGGGAGACGTGAGTCTCACGGTTCATCCACGCCGTTGAATTCCGCCGTTTATCGGTTCGCCAGACCTTTACCGGGGCGCTCACGCGTCCCGCTCGCCAACGCCGAGTTATTCCAAGTTGCCTTCCACCGCTAGTTGGTGGAAGTAGTGCTGGACGTTGTTCTGGTTTTCGAGCAGCCAATCGATGCTGGGCTCGTGGCGCATCGCCTTGCCGATCGCCTTGGCCGTCGCTTCCCGGTTGGTGCGGAAGAGGAGTTCGAAGTCGGGGTTGGGCTCGTCGAGGATACTTGGGTCGAGCCAGACCGAGACGATGATTCCCAGGTCGTTGGCCTTGCGCTTGGGAATGTCGCCGGCTCGAACCGCGTCGAGCACCCCGTGGGCGATGGCCGCCTGCACGGTTCCCATCAGGATGTTCGTGTACTTGGCGCTTTTCACCGTGACTTTGCTGACCATCAGCGTCGTCGGCCGAACCTGGACGTCGCTATTGAGAATGGCAAAGACCTTGGTGTGCCCTTTCACCTGGTCGCCGATCAGGTTCGCGATGGCGTAGCCGACTGGGCCGTCGAGTTCGCCGATCACCACTTCCGGCTCGGCTGCCGACCAGGCGGGCTCGGCTTCGACGAGCGCTTCGCCCGTGCGAAGCACGATGCGTTCTTGGAGTTTGGTCGGAACGGGTTTCTTCGCGGCTTTCTTGGCTGCTTTTTTCTTCGCCATGGCTAGGGTCACTCCGTGGTGTTCTCTGAGGCTGCCAAAGAGTAAACAGTAGACCGTTCCCCGTAAACGGTGGCAGGGAAGTATTCAGATCTCAGTTTTCAGTAGTCAGTTTAGGTGTCATGCAGCTCAATTCCGTTTTGGACCAAACTCGCGATCATGTTCGTCGCCTCCTCGCCGACGACAGTGCCGGGCACGATTGGCATCATATCGATCGGGTGTGCCGGACGGCCCTCACGATTGGCCGGGAGGAAGGGGCGGATCTCGTCGTCGTCGAACTCGCCGCCCTGTTGCACGACATCGCCGATTGGAAATTTGCTGGCGGCGACGATCAGGCCGGGTCCAAAGCGGCACGCGCCTGGCTGACCGAATTGCAAACGCCCGCCGAGATCGTCGACCATGTTTGCGACATCATCGACAAGCTCTCGTTCAAGGGCGCCGGCGTGCAAACGCCGATGCCGACGCTCGAGGGGCGGTGCGTCCAGGACGCCGATCGGCTGGACGCCATCGGCGCGATCGGCATTGGACGGGCGTTTGCCTACGGCGGCTACAAAGGTCGGCTGATGTACGACCCCGCGGTGCCGCCCGAGATGCACGATTCGTTCGAGGCTTACAAAAAGAATACCGGCCCGACACTGAATCACTTCTACGAAAAGCTGCTCCTGCTCAAAGAGCGGATGAATACGCCCGCCGGCAAGCGACTCGCCGAAGGGCGCCATGCGTTTATGGAGCAGTACCTGGAACAGTTTCTGGCCGAGTGGGACGGAAAGCGATAGATTGCCTTGGCGTCGAAGGGCCGATTGCCGTCAGAACCGCAGGAAATCGCACGATGGGCATGTACTGTGAAGTGATTGCAGTCCCGCAAGAGCAGTTGCAACAGTGGGGCACGGCGCGTGCATGGGAAACGCCAGCGGAGCGCGCCGGTTGCTCGGTCAATCTCGAAAAGAGCTGGCACGGCCTGCACTACCTGCTGTGCGGTAGCGCCTTGAAAGAGGAGGGGCCGCTGGCCTTTCTGCTGGCCGAAAACGAAACCATTCCAGAAAGCGATACCGGGTATGGGCCGGTGCGTGTCCTCGCTCCCGACCGAGTTCGCCAGGTGCACGCGGCGCTCGATCCACTCACGGACGAAGCCCTCTGGAGCCGCTTCGATGCTGAGGCGATGAACGAGGAAGCCGTCTATCCGCAGATTTGGGACGAATCGGAGTCGGACCTCAAAGAAGAGTACCTGTTTTACTTTCGCGAGCTTAAAGCGCTTGTCGCCAAGGCGGCCGCTCAGGGAGATTCGCTGGCGATCGTCATCGCGTAGCGCGCAGCTCGCAGCCGTTTGTGCTTCACCAGAGTGCAGTGCTCGGGCGCGAAGGCTCGCTTAGAGACCCGCCCCAATATCGATCACCTGCTCGAATCGTTCGACGGGCATGACGAAGATCTTGCCATCGCCGAGGCGGCCGGTGCGGCAGATTTCGGTGATGCGATCGACGACTTCGTTCAAGCGCGCATCGTCGACCCAGAGCGAGATTTCCACTTTGGGCAGAAACGCCAGGGCGTACTCCGTTTCGGCGTACAGTTGCAGATGGTCCTTTTGCCGGCCGTAGCCCTTCACTTCCCGCACGGTAAACGCCTCGACCGGGCCGCGCTTGATGGCGTCGACGACCTTTTCGGCCAGATGCGGCTTCACGATGGCGACGACTTGCTTCATTGCGGGACCGGCGGACTAGGCGAGATTGGTTTGCGGGGCAGCGAGGCGGAACCTCGCGGGAGTTTCGTCCCAGGCTGGAGCTTGGGACGTAGCGAGTGGACAGTGACTTATTAGCTAAAGAAGTTTTCGCCGAAGAGGTTTAGCTCGGGGCCGCTTTCGACTTCGATGTCGCCATGCACCGTCGTGCAGCAGGCCAGGCGCATCGTGTCTTCATGTCCAACGTAAGCGAGGGCTGGAATCGGATCGGGTAGCGGCGTGGGAACAACCGTCTTGAACTTCAGCCATTCACGCATCGTCAGCTTGTTGGTGTTGTCGACGCCCTTGGTAATGAGCACGCGACAAGTGCCGCAGAGCCCCATGCCCTTGCAGTTCATGTAGCGGTTGAGGCTCGCGCCGCAACCGTTCAGCCCTTGGTTCAGGTTGATCCCGGCCTTAATGGCTTCGGAGCGCAAGTTCGCGCCATCGGGCACCTCAATTTCCTTCTTCTCTTTGATGAACTTGACGATGGGCATGGTCGACAAGCCAGCCAACGTGGGCTGGGCCATGAAGGTGAAGAGCTGGCAGAAAGAGGACGCTAAGAGCTACCCGTAATTTAACTTGCGGCAAGGCGGGCGCTAATACAGCTTCGTTGAAATCAAGCGGCAGCCGAAAAACGGGTCGACCCAGAGTTCGGACCAGGTGACTCGTGCTTTGTCTGGGTAGCTTTCAAACGCCCAGCTATTAACCCGGCAATGCGTTTCGTTTCACGAGTTCCGCGTGGAGGTCTGCTGCGCCGGTAAACACCATCGCATCCCAGCCCGCCGCACGCGCTGCGGCGACGTTTTCCGGCCGATCATCGGTGAAGAAAATCTCCGTCGGCGGTGTTTCACACAACTCGGCAGCCCGGGCATAGATCACCGGATCGGGCTTCATGAGCCGCAAGTCACAACTCAGGGCGTGCAATGGGAACAGGCCCATGATTTCCGGAAACCGGGCCGTGACGAAGTCCCAGTGCTCGCAACTCGTGTTCGAGAGGACGCCGATCCGGCGCCCCGCCTGCTTCAGGGACGTGACGAGCGGCACCATCGGCGCGTTGAGCGTGAACAAGTCGTTGCAGGCGAGGGCCAACTCCTTGTGGTCGGCGCTTGGCGGCTGACAACCGGCCAACTGATAGATGCGGTTGTAGAACTCGTCGGGCGTGAATTCGCCGCGTTCAAAGTTCCAGTGCAGCCCATTCTCACCGGTGGTGCCGTAGACGATGCGATAGATCGTGTCTTCCGGCAGACCGGTTACCCGCGCCATCCGCTCGGCCCCGAGGCGATGCGAGAACTTGAGCAGCACATTGCCCATATCGAAGTAGAAAAAGCTCGGCGTGCGCATGGCGGCAATATAGCAGGTGAGCCCCCCGGCGTTCCGTTTGCCTCCTCAAAAACGAGGAGGGAACCTGGACAGCCGAATGCCGGGGCAACTTCCACTAGGCCGCCGTTCGTCGGAACGCCACTTCGGGCGCGGCTTCGCTCTCGGCACGCCCGGTTCCTTTGCGGACGCCGATCAGCACCAGGAAACGGCGACGAGCATTCCGGAGCGGCTCAGCGAGGGCGCGATGGGCGCGAATCCACCAGGGACGAAGGCGGTCCATCTCGCGCCAGTTGATCACCAGATCACGGCAGCGAACCACTCGATGTTTGAACAGGCAATACTCGTCCGTGCCTTGCAGCATCCGGAGCAGCCAGGGCAGGGGAGTCAGTCGCACGAGCCACGTTTGTGGCAGGGCGAAGGAGATCTGGAAGTCGAAGAGGTAGGGCTTCCCATCGTCGCCGACCAGGATGTTCTCGCACTTGTGCGTATCGACGTACGCCACGCCTCGCTCGTGGATGCGGCGGAGGAGCGATTCGATCTGATCAAAAAACGCTGCGTCGGCTCGCTCATTGTCCCCCAGCGGGTGACCGGGAATGAACTCATGAGCGACGGCATTGGGCTGCCGCTTGCCGACAACCGTCACGTCGCCGAGCTCGGCTGGTATGTTCTCGATGCCATCGAGCCGGCGATAAACCCCACGCTCGTGTGAGGCGAGGAAACGACCCAGCCAACTCATCGGGATGCCCAGGATGGGCTGCCAGCGATGGAACTTGCAGACGATTCGCCGACCGTCCGCTTCGTAGAAGGCGGTGGCGGCCCACGAGTCGTGCTTGACGATCTCGGTGCGCTCGAACGAAGTCCCGGCGATCTCCACGCAGCTCGGGGGATCGCAGGGGCCCAGGGCGCGCAGGACACTTGGCCGGTGAACGGACTTCGAGTGTTCCGCGGCGGCCTGGATGGAAGTTGGGATGACCGTTGACATCGATTGTAGCCCTACGTTGCGGAGTCGCGCATACCGATACCATCGGAAAACTCCACCGGGGACTTGAACGCCGATGCCAACCGTCGCCCGCGGGAGTGCGTGCTAGCTAGGCGGCGACTCGCAGCGCGCCGCCTGGACCGCATTGCGCAAGTCCTGCCAGCGTTGGCGATCAAATTCGTCCGCCAGACTCAGGACTTCATCGCGCGACGCGGTCAAATGTTCGTCGGCTACGGATAAGTCCCCGTGATTGAGCGCTAGCTCGGCCAACTCGAGGCGGATCGTGTAGGACGGGTTCGAATGGCGGACTGCGATCGCCAGGGCAGTCTCGTAGAGGTGCAGCCGAGTCTCGTCGTCGTCGCAGAAATCGGTTTCGGTCTCGAGCAAGACCGGGTGATCCCCATACTTTCCACGCAGGGCCGCCAGGACTTGCTGCAATTCGTTGAAATACATGGCGCCGACGATTGGATCATCGGCGAGAACCGCGTTGGTCAGCGCGTGCGTAACCTCCTGGACGGTGTTCCACTCGTCGGCAGTGAAGGGGAACTCTTGCATGGTACTGGTCCGAGGGAGCACACCGGCTCTAGCGGAACAGAGAGCAATCTTGGCAACTGCCGCCTTGATCGGGGATCCATTCCAGCATGAGTTTTCTTTCCTCAGCGACCTGGATGAGCCACGGAAAGAGGCCGAAGTAGGGCTCGAATCCGGTTCGCTCAAAGTGCCGGCGTTCCTCAAAAGTGATGGGACAGCGGAAACTGCCCCGCGTGCGTAAGCACACTCTCACTTGTACGACAGCATTCTCAGGAAGAGTCGCTAGTCGATCCATGATCTTCGCAAAGCCAGGCACACCAGCGCCAACTTCGTTCTCATTGAGCGTGTAGATTGCCTCAGACTCCAATGGCCTATGTTCACCTTGGAAGGGGTGAAAGGCTTTCCAAGACACCCTTACCGCCGCTACGCCAATGGCTTCATCGTGAAACACGATCCGGCCTTTCGTAGCAAAAACGCGGCCGTAGCGATCACCGTTTCCCCAGTCGAAGACGGTGCGGGCCGGCAATGCGTTAAGTAGTCGCGGCGACCAGGCGGCCCTTAGTTCTCTCTCCTTGAAGATGGCCCGAACTTCCGCTTTTCTATGGGAAAAGGGAAACGCGGAACGAAGGCTAAGATTTTCAGCCTCAATCCTATCGAGGCCGAAGTTCTCGTAGAACATTCGTCCACCGTACTCAAAGCGGGGAAACTCGATCGAACAGCCAGGCGGCACGGATTTGAGTTTTCTGAGAGTTCGCTCGAAGCCTTGGTCGCCTCGGCCAACGTAGACACCATCGATTAGGTAGAGAACTTCTTCATGAGGAGCGTCAGGTCCGCGATAGTTGCTCCAATCAATTCGAACTGCAGGCAACTCGGTTGCCGCGAAGTTAGCGAGTGCATCGGATACTCTCTTATCCGCGGCGATCGTTACCTCGATTTTTCCGAGGCGGACCGCTTTTGCGAGGTCCCTCCGCCACGCATCGTGAATGCATCGAATCGTTTCTTTCAAAGGTTGCGGCATCGGGTCTCTCGCCAGAGACGGGGCGACCGCCAATTGGATGAGGACTCGGGATTGCGTGGGCAAGGTTCCGAAAAACAGCTCACACTCGTAGCCGCTCAGCTGCTTGCCTGATGCGTGGAAGTCATGTGACCGGCCGTTGTATGCACGATGCTCGTCCCGCGTGGCATCATCTTGGGGAATCTGATCGGCAACGTTCCAGTGCAGTACCGCGTCGAACTCGCCTGGCTTAACGCTGTCTGCGACGACGACCTTCGGGAAAGATGGGGGCTCCGCTTCAAGACTGAGTATTTGAGGCCCAGGATATGTGCTGGAAATCGTGAGTTTCCGGGAAGCGGCAGCCTTCTCGAGTCGATCCCAGAGATCGGGATAGAGCGACTTTGGAACACAGCGAACGTTGTTGACACAGGACCCGCATCGATCGTAGTCCGGTCCCCAAACAATGGAACTGTTCGGAGGCAACCGTTCGACGTTTTCTACGATCACCTGAAATGCCGCTCGGCAGGCGCCAATCGCCCGGCCTTGGGAGTAGAAATTGGCAAGCGTTTCGTGAGTGGAATGCTCGGTCGCAAAGGTGAAATCGCGGCTTTCCTCCGAAAAACAAGCGGTGGCGCTGATTACCAGCGCCGTTGTTAGAGTCCACGAACCAATCCTCCTTCTTCGCATTCGATGTCGCCCGTTATTTGATCAGTTGCTTGATCCGAATATTGCGATACCAGGCTTCCGATGGTGGGCCGCCGTGGATTTGGACGGCTAGGACGCCGCTGCGGGCGATGGTGTCGTCTTCTTCCGTGTAGTCGACGGTCTGGATGCTGTTGGTCCAGATCTGGATTCGCGGGCCTTCGCAACGGATCACGAAATCGTTCCAGCCGTCCTTGCGCATCGACTTGCCGACTTCCTCATGCGGACCGGTGACGAGGAATTTGTTGCGGCGGGATTCGTCGTAGAGCGACCCCCAGATGTTTTTGCCGCTCATGATGCCCATGTCGCACTGATAGCCGCTCACCTCGTGGTGGTTTGGGATTCGCTTGGTGCGGAACTGGACTCCGGCGTTCGCTCCCTCCCCCACGAGTTTGGCCTGCAGGCGGAGTTCAAAATCGCCATATTCCTTTTTCGTGCACAGAAAATGGTTGTGGGCGATCTTCTCCTTCAGGGTACCGCCGACGATCGCCTCGTCCTCAACTCGAAAGATCTTTTCGTTTCCCTCCCAGCCCTCGAGCGTCTTGCCATCGAACAGGGAGACGAAGCCTTCTTCGGCCGTGGCGGGCTCAGCGGCCGAGGCTATGGGCGAGCCGACGAACACCAGGCTGGCGGCCACCGCGAGCGCGAGCAGGAAGCAGGAGCGCAAGGGAAAACGAACGGACATGTGAAGGACTCCGTATAATGGTGATTGCGTATTGTGATGTCCGCCCGGCTGGGAATCCAGTCGCGAGGCGGAGTCGAACTAGGGCACTTCGGCACCCAGGAACGGCGTGTGAAGCGGCCTGCCATCGCCGCCGACTTACGGTCAAACGGATCGACGGAAGTCCCGGACGGAATCGCGAAATGCACGCAGGCGCATCTATTGTGAAAACTAGTGTGGACTTGGTTGTGAAGAAGGGTGGATTTTGTCGTAAGTGTTTGGTGGCGCCGAGGTAGGAACCATCGCGACGACATTGGGAGGCCTGCGCCGAGGGGTTGTATTTTCTGAAGGCTCGAAGAGGGAGGGCGAAGAAGTTCGGCTTGAGGCAATTGACGTAAGTCGGTATGGAGGGCGGAATCGTGAAAGGACTTACGATGGCCGAAGAACGGATCGACCTGACGAGCGAACCGCATACGGAAACTGCTAGCGTCAAGCAGCGGGGCAGTTTCATTGGCATAACCTTTGGCTGCTGCGGAACCTACGCCCGGGTCTACCGCAACCGGGAGGGGACGGCGTACGTCGGAAATTGCCCACGCTGTGCCAAACCGGTGCGGCTGAAGATTGGTCCGGGAGGTACGGACGAACGGTTTTTCACTGCATATTGAGTCGTTTCAAGGATTTGCGTACTATCCGCGGGCTCTCCCGATCAGAGCGGGGGCGAACAGCGGAAGGTTGCCCGACGAGTTCGCTTGGGATTTAGTAATCTGTTATAATTGGCGAGTACTTTGCCAGTCTGTCTGCGTTTCTCATGGTGGAATTCGACATAACTCGATGCTCCCGCAAATGCGCCGCGACCGATCGCGATTTGCAGGCGGGAGAGATCTGTTATTCGGCGCTCGTGCCGGATGGGGATCAGGTTGTGCGACGGGACTATTCCGCCGAGGCGTGGCAAGGGCCGCCCGAGGACGCGATCGGTTGGTGGAAGTCGATTGTCGTTGACCCCAACGCCAAGAAGATGCACTGGGCGCCCAGCGACGTGATGCTGAACTACTTCGTGCAACTCGCGGACAATCCAGCCGCCGAAGACACACGCTATGTCCTGGCGCTTCTCCTGGTGCGGAAGCGAATCCTTCGAAACGAAGGAACCGAAAAGGACGCAAGCGGCCGAGATGTGCTCGTGCTCTATAGCCCGCGGCAAGAATGCGAGCATCGGGTTCCCGAGGTGCTGCCGTCGGCCGAGCGCGTGGCAGCTATTCAGGACGAATTGGCCCAGCTGCTGCAAACCGGCTCTGGGTGAGCGAACAACCACTGCTGACGATTACTGATCACCTGGCGTGCGATATTCAAGCTACAACCTGAAGCGCGGCGGAGTCGCACGATGAGCGGGCGTCTGCGGATGATCGTGTGCGCGGCGCTTCTGGCCGCGGTTGTGCCCGGCTGTCGCTGGAACACGTTGTTTCGTCGGCCTGGCAGTGAGCCAGCCCCGATTCTTTTTTCCACTCTACCGACCAAAGACGAAGCGATTGCGGCGCTAAACGCCAACACCTCGCGAGTTCGCACCTTGCAAACGCAAGGGGCCACGGTTGCTGTGCCTGGACTGCCAGCCATCAGTGCCGACTTGGCCCTGGAACGGCCGCTGAACCTACGCTTCCGAGCGGGAACGAATTGGACTGGGCCCGAACTCGATCTGGGGAGCAACCAGGAGTTGTTCTGGTTCTGGGCCGCTCGAAACACGCCTCCGCAGGTGCTCTACGCCCGTCACGATCGCTTTGCCCTGAGTCGAGCCCGCGATGTGCTGCCGGTTGAGCCGGTCTGGCTTGTGGAAGCCTTGGGATTGGTAGAGATCGATCCCGCCTTGGCCAGTGAGCCAGTGTCGACTGGAGACGGCAGAATCGAAATTCGCTCGCAGGTAAGTACTCCGCAGGGCGAAGCCACTCGCTTGGTGCATCTTGATGAAAAACACGGCTGGCTGATGGAGCATCACTTGCTCGACCCGCAAGGTCGGATCAAGGCGAGCGCGCGGCTTTCGGGCCACGAGTACTATCCGCTTGATGGGGTGTCGCTGGCGAGGCGAGTCGACGTGCAGATCCCGCAAGCCGAGATGCGATTTACGCTCGACGTGGCCAAGTACACAATCAATCTGCCATTCAACGACGGACAGTCGCTCTTTCAGTTGCCGCGCGAGCAATTGGGGGGGAACGAGTTCGTCGATATTGCGGACCCGAACTTTATTCCCGTTGGGATGCCGGCTCCTGCCGCCGCCGCACCGCAGCAACCGGCGCCGCGCGTATCAGAAGCAGTGCAGCCGCAGATGCCGCGCTATCGCGGAATGCCCAAGTGGCGCTAAACGAGCGTTGCTTGCGGGACGAGAACCGCGTTAAGGGCTTGCCGCGGTGTCGGCGCCGTGCCGACGGAGCTTCGCCCGAGCCCGGCTTAGGGTCGGCCCGATGCTGTTGGCGGGCATGCCGATTTGCCGGCTGATTTCGTCGTACGACTTGCCTTCCAAGTGATACAGGCGGACGACCTGCGCCTCTTCGCCGTCGAGTTCCTCGAGCAATCGCTCGACCTGTTCCCGGCTTTCAAGTCGTTCTTCGACATGATGACCGTTCTGATCGGCGACGTTCTCGATGTCGGCAGGGTGATCGGCGGCTGGGGTTTCGGTGCGGCGGTGCAAGAGCTCGCGCACGACCACCCGGCGGGCCACGACTGTCAGGTAGGTTGCCAGGCTGCTCTGTCCCCGGAAGCGGCGGAGGACAGCCATGTCGTCGGCGAGAACGGCTAGAAACACATCGGAGGAAAGATCCTCCAAGTCCGAAGTTGAAAGCGGCAGCGAGCGGGTCTGGTACGTGTGATGAATGACATGGACCACAAGGCCCATGAACCGATCCACGAAGTCTTCCCAGGCTCTGGGCTGTCGGGTCAGGCAGCGCTGCAGGAGTTGGCGGTCGATGTCCGAGAGTGCCACGTAGTACAACCCTTCCAGAAGAGGTCGAACCGAAGAGGCAGTGCTGGCAGAATCCGGCCTGCGTAACCGCTTCACGGAAACCCAATACTTGCCTCATTTTACGTGAGGCTGCCAGCACGGGCAAGGTTGAACGAAACAGTGCTATCAGATTGCTGGGGCGGCTTGACACTCAGTAGGACCAGATTTAGGATTCGTCGATTCACGGCGGTCGGCCGCTGAAGTTCTGCCCTCGCAACGACTTGTTGCCTATGGCGGCGGAACTATCGCTGGACTATCGCCTGTGAATTGCCGACACCTCTAGAATGAGGGAAGAACCAGTTTGCAATCGGCAGGTTGCAGTGGCCGCTCGCAAAATGCCGATGGGGCGTAAGTCGTTCTAGGCCGATCACCTTCGCCGATCTACCGAATCCGAAAAGCGCTCAACGAGGAGAGATACACCCATGACCCATGTGGTTTGCCAGGCCTGCTTCGGCTGCAAGTACACCGACTGCGTTGTCGTGTGCCCCGTCGAGTGCTTCTACGAAGGCGAGCAGATGCTTTACATCCATCCGGATGAGTGCATCGACTGCGAAGCCTGTGTTCCAGAATGCCCGGTCGAAGCCATCTTCCACCAGGACAATGTTCCCGACGACCAGAAGCCGTTCATTGAGCTCAATGCCGAGATGGCTCCGCAGTGTCCGTCGATTACCGAAAAGAAAGAACCGCTCGCCGGCAACTAGCCTTTGGTGCGCGCTGGATTGAGCGCGGCCCGGCCGGCCTTGACGCCATCCGAAAACGACAGCGGCATGCGATGATTCGCATGCCGTTTTGCGTTGCGTCCGGAACAAGGTGGACTCCCGCTCCCGCGAGGGATCAACCAAGATCGACGGCGGCTGACGCTGTCGGAAGAAAGTCCTTCCAGCATTGGTACTTCGGGTTCGATAGCTTCATCGCCAGGATTGGGTTGGTTTTGGGCTCAGCAGGATGCGACATCAAGTGCATGTGCGCCTCCTGGGGAGTGCGGCCCCCCTTGCGCGTGTTGCAACTCACGCAGGAACAGACGACGTTGTCCCAAGAAGTGTCCCCGCCTCGACTGCGAGGGATGACATGATCCAGGCTCAATTGATTCGCGGGGAGTGACCGGCCGCAGTACTGACAGCGATTTCCGTCGCGAGCGAAGATATTGCGGCGGTTGAATCGCAGGGTTTTGCGCGGCACCCGGTCATACTTGAGTAGACGAACGATCCGCGGAACCTGGATTTCTGAATGGACGGCGCGAACCCAGTCTTCGTGCGGGAGTTTTTCGAGGGCCCGCATGGCGCTTAGATCGCACCAGCTTTGGAAGTCGTAGTTCAGATACTGGCCGTCTTCGATGTGAATGACTTCGGCACAGTCGCGATATAAAAGAATGAAGGCCCGCCGCACGGTGATAACATGCACCGCGAGATAGAAGCGGTTGAGAACCAACACGCTTGAGCTGAGAACCCGACCTGGCTCCGCTTCGCTCATACGACCTCCCAAGCTTTCGCTTGTCGAAGGCGAGCCGCGAAAAAACGCATTCCCATCAACCGGACGTAACCTTCGCCCGGCTTACTGGAGTTGGTCGTCCACCGCCGGCAATCCGACAGTTCTCGACCCTCGACTCGTCCCGGCAAACGTACGGTTTGATTGTAGCCGCCCGGTCATGCGACTTCCAGTCAAGGGCGTTCTCCAGCAGGGGGCCGAAACCGGCGAACGTCGGCGCTTCCCCGATTAAGTTTTAGTGAATCGGCTGCATTGCCATTTGGGCATGGCTAAAATGTCGGCGACTGCTTCCCTTTACTCTGCCGGAGTAGAACGCATGCAAGCCCCTCTCTCTCGCCGTGCCGCCCTTCAGCAAGCGGCCGTTTGGGCCGTGTCGCCCGCACTGCTTACACCTATGGCCCGACTGGCTGTCGCCGCCGGGCCCTATGACGACGCGATACTTGTGGAAGGCGAACCGCCCCAGCCTGAGGCAGGATCCTTCACGGTCGCCGTACTGCCCGACACGCAAAACTATAGCGAGAAGTATCCCGACCAGTTTATGGCGCAGACGCAGTGGCTGGTCGAGAATCGCGAGAAGCGGAACATCGCCGCTGTATTGCATTTGGGGGATATCACCAATCGCAACAGCCCTGCCGAATGGGAAAACGCGCAACGGGCGATGAGCCAACTCGATGGGAAAATCCCATACTTCATGGCGCCTGGAAATCACGACTACAGCCAGGGCGGTGCGTGCAAGGACCGGACAACGCGCCTCAACGAGTATTTCCCAGTCAAAAAGTTCAAAGACTCACCGCACTTCGCGGCCGTCTACGACAAAGAGCCTGACCGAATGGAGAGCAATTGTCAGTTGTTCTCAGCCGGAGGCCGTGATTTTGTCGTCATCGCGCTGGAATTTGGGCCGCGTGCCGACGTCGTCCGGTGGGCCAATGAAATGGCGGCCAAGTATCGGGATCGTGAAGCCATTCTCATTACGCACGCTTACATCTATTCCGATGAGACGCGATACGATTGGGCCACTTATGGGCCCAAGCAAACCTGGAATCCGCATTCCTATGCTGTAGCCAAGGCGACGGATGACGATGTCATGGACGGAGAGGAACTTTGGAAGAACCTGGTCAGCAAGCACGAGAATTTCATCCTGACGCTCAACGGCCACGTGCTTCATGATGGACTCGGCAAGGTGATTACTAAGACCCCCGCCGGTCGGCCTGTGCCGCAGTTGCTCGTCAACTTTCAGATGAAGCCGCGCGGTGGCGATGGCTGGCTGCGATTGCTCGAGTTCCGCTCCGACGGGCGAACCGTTCAGTCCTATGACTACTCTCCTACGCTCAACCGGCGGAACGAGTCCGCACAGAATCAGTTTTCGATGGACATGGCAAAGATTGGCTGACGGTTTGAACCCATCAAATACCGCCGCTTGTGCAGCAAGTGGCGGTGTCTGACTCACTTGGGCGTGGTCTTGTGCTTGAACGCCACCACGCCCAGCGGCGGGGCGGTGATGTTCAGCAGATACGGCTTTCCGTGGCAGGAAACTGGTGCTGCCGTCACACCTCCCAAGTTTCCCTGCCCACTACCGCCATAGAGCGGGGCGTCGCTGTTGAGAACCTCCTGCCAGTAACCCCCGCGCGGCACGCCAATGTGGTAGTTGTGCCGCGGTATGGGGGTGAAATTGCAAACAACGACAATGTCATCCTCCGCGCGGTGCCCCTTGCGGATGAAACTCAGCATGCTGTTTTCCCAGTCGTTGCAGTCGATCCATTCAAATCCGGATGGATCGCAGTCCTTCACATGCATCGCCGGTTCACCTCGGTAGAACGTATTCAGATCGCGAACCCAACGTTGCATGCCGCGGTGCAATTCCCCTTCCAGCAGGTGCCAGTCGAGGCCGATATCGTGGTTCCATTCGCGCCATTGCGCGAATTCTCCTCCCATGAAGAGCAATTTCTTTCCGGGCTGCGCAAACATATAGGCGAACAGCAGACGCAAATTGGCGAACTTCTGCCAGTCGTCTCCCGGCATCTTGTTGATGAGCGATCCCTTTCCGTGAACCACCTCGTCGTGGGACAGGGGGAGCATGAAATTCTCGCTGAACGCGTAGACCATGCGGAAACAGAGAGAATTGTGGTGGTACTTTCGGTGAACGGGATCGTTCGACAGGTACTTGAGCGTGTCGTGCATCCAGCCCATGTCCCACTTGTAGCCAAATCCGAGACCGCCGACGTAGGTAGGGCGTGAAACGCTGGGCCACGAGGTCGATTCCTCGGCAATTGTGATGGTGTCGGGGTACTCCTTGTAGATTCGCTCGTTGAGCTTTTTCAGGAAGCTGACAGCTTCCAGGTTCTCCCGTCCGCCGTACCGATTCGGCGTCCATTCGCCTTCTTTACGGGAGTAATCCAAGTAGAGCATCGATGCGACGGCGTCCACTCGCAGCCCGTCGAGATGGTATTTGTCGAGCCAAAAGAGGGCGTTGCTGATGAGAAAGTTGGACACCTCGTTGCGTCCAAAGTTGTAGACGAACGTCCCCCAGTCTTGGTGCAAACCCTGCTTCGGATCGCTGTGCTCGTAAAGGTGGGTGCCATCGAAATAGCCCAGCCCATGTTCATCGCGAGGAAAGTGGGCCGGCACCCAGTCCAGGATGACGCCGATCCCGTGCTGATGGAGCGTGTCAACGAAGTACATGAAGTCGTGAGGCGTACCGAAGCGGCTCGTCGGTGCAAAATACCCGACTGTTTGGTAGCCCCAGGACCCATCGAACGGATGTTCGGTGATCGGCAGCAATTCAACGTGTGTGTAGCCAAGCTCACGACAGTAATCGGCCAACTGGTGTGCCATCTCGCGATAGGTTAGCCAGCGGTTGTTCTCGTGCGCTGCTCGGCGCCATGAGCCGAGATGCACTTCATACACGGAGATCGGGGCATTCAACGCCTGCCGACTGCCGCGGTGTCGCACCCACTCGTGATCGTTCCATTGGTATCCATTCAGATCCCAGACCCGCGAACTAGTTTGCGGCCTCACCTCGGCCGCAAAACCAAAAGGGTCCGCCTTGTCGACCCGGTAGTTGTTATGTCGCGAGCGAATCGCGTATTTATAGAGGGACCCTTGGCCGACTCCGGGCACGAAACCCTCCCAGATGCCCGACGATCCGACGGGCGAGCAAGTGTTGACTCCGGCACGCCAGCCATTGAAGTCGCCAATGACCGAAACTTGCTCGGCATTTGGCGCCCAAACGGCGAACCGCGTTCCCTTTTGCCCGTCGCGTTCGACCAAATGGGCTCCGAGCTTCTCGTAAGCCCGAAAGTGGCTCCCTTCGGCCCAGAGATACACATCGAAGTCGGTCATTGTCGAAGCAATCATGGAGCCACTCCCAGGGTGTGGACCGCCGGTTGGTGTAAGTGTGATTCGAGCAGTCGCCAGACCCCGCTCATCGGTATCCGCACCCAATCCGGTCGGTTATTCAATTCGTAGGCCAGTTCATACAGCGCTTTGGCGAGTGTGAATCCGTCGAGCAGGAAGGCGAATTCCTTGCCATCGCGCGGCACAAAGGGAGCGTCGCCGGCCGTCGCCAGGTAGGCTCGCACGAAGGTTGCGGAGACCCACTGTTGCCACATGTCAGCCCAAGGAGCTAGGCGGGCGACATCGTCTGGGCGGTCCTGCGTAAAGGCGAATAAGCCTGCATAAGCTGCATAGTGATAGGAACGGAGCATTCCTGCCACATCTCGAAGAGGCGAAAACTTGGCTCTGCGTTCCTCGACCGTGCGGGTTGGTTCACCTTCAAAGTCGATAATGATGTAGTCGTTTTCCGCCCAGAGGACCTGCCCCAGGTGATAGTCGCCGTGAACCCGTGTTCTCACCGCATGTGGCACTTCGTGCCAGCCCTCGGTAATCTCCTGCAGGGTGTGTGGCCCCTCTTTAAGCAGCGTCCTTGCCTGCTCCAAGACTGTCGGCGGCAGTCGGTCTATGTTGGATGCTAGAGCTGTAAAGGCGAGTTCAGCCTGATGTGTAATCTCGCTTGCGAGGTCGCGCACATCGTTGAGGTCGAGTGGCTCTGGAGCGAAGTCGGGTTCCCCGAGGTCACTCGCTATGGCAAGATGCATTTCGGCTGTGCGCCTGCCGAGCGACTCGGCCGCATTCAGATAGCCACCGATGGTTTCCAGGATGGCAGGAGGCGGCGAAAGATTTACGAGCTCGTGCAGCGGACGGTGATCCGGCGACGGCGGATTAGGGCCATGCATGCGCCCAAAGGCCCGATCGTAATAGCGGCCAAGTTCATCGATCACATGGCTCCATCCGTCGCCCTGATTGGATACCATTGCCTGCAGGATCGCCAGATTATAGGAATGTCCGTCCTGACTGCGTCGATAAGCGAAGGTTCCTGCAACTTGTGGGACGCGGCCGAATCGGCCTTTCTCTGTCAAGAATCGGCCGACCTCGAAATCGGGATTTGTGCCTGGTTCCAAACGTCGAAAGAGTTTGAGGAGCAAGCGGCGACCGAAAAAGATCAGGGAATTGCTCGATGTGGCCGGGCCGCGAACGATGCCTAACGGGTAGTCGTTCCTTCCTCGCAATGGCGTAAATGCCTCGGTCGCAATCCCAGCTACCTCGCCCGAGCCTGTCGACGCATTGGCTTGGTTCCCCAGGGCATTGAGCAACGCGGAGCATACGGCATCGTCGGCGAGGGCATCGAAAAGGACGGCCTCTTTTTCTCCGCTCCGCAGTTGAGCGATCACCCATCGACGCATGGTTTCGAGGTACCGGCTCGCATCGGGCTGCTCGGCCACGGCCATCGGAACGAAATACAGGTCGGATGTCCCTCCTTCAAAGGCAACCTTGAGGAATACGAAAAAGGCGTGTTCCGTACCTGGAATCGGACCGTAGTCCGCAATCGAAACCGACTCAAGCCGTCGTGACTTGCCACCGAACCAGCGCTGGGCTCGGAGGAACCCAGGCAAGACGTGCTGTTCGAGTGTGTCGCGAGCCGGCGATTGAAACAATTCATCCCGGTTCGGCGGTGTTTCGATTAGCGGAATTTGTTCGACCGCTTCCGTTTGCACTGGAGCCAGCCGGCTGGCGACGCTTGCCACCTGCCGCTGCAAACGAAACCAGAGAAATGAGTGCGGTCCCAAGGTAAACACGTAAGGGGCATTGCCGATCCGGGGAAACGGCGTTCGGCCGAACATCTCGACCGGGATTAGCCCGGCATAATCCGACAGGTCCAACTGAGCGGGCTGTGAAGTTCGCGCCAGGTTCGCCACGACCAGGATGATTTCGTCCTCGCTCGAGTTCTTTTCCAGTCGCCTGACAAAGGCTAATACTTTGTTATTCTCCGGCTCCAACCATTCGAGCGTCCCGCGGGCAAAAGCGGGAGAATTCTTGCGCAAGCCAATCAGCCGTCGTACCCAGCGAAAAAGCGAAGTAGGGCTTCGCAATTGAGCCTCGACGTTGACCGATTCGTAACCGAAGGTCGAATCCATTACAGGAGGCGCGTACAAGCGAGCAAAGTCGGCGGTAGAAAAGCCGGCATTTCGGTCCGACGCCCATTGCATGGGAGTGCGAATGCCTGCCCGGCCACCGAGGAAGACATTGTCTCCCATACCCATTTCGTCGCCGTAATAGATCATTGGCGAACCAGGCACCGAGAAAAGCAAACTGAATAGCAGTTCGATCCGCCGCCGACCGTTGTCGACGAGTGGGGCCAAACGCCGCAGAATTCCTGATCGCCAACGCATGGATGGATCGCAAGCGTACTCGCGAAACAAGTAGTCCCGCTCTTCATCGGTAGCGAGGGACAGCGTCAACTCATCGTGGTTGCGCAGCAGAGTCACCCATTGGCAACCCGCAGGCGGATCTGGTGTTTTGCGCAGCAACTCCACGAGTGGTTCTCGGTTCTCTTGTCGCAAGGCGAGGAACATTCGCTGGGCCAGAGCCAACTGCGGGGCCATCTGGCACTCATCGCCATTGCCGAAGTAGCGATGCGCTTCCGTCGGCCAGGCGTTGACGCCTGCTTGCAGCATCACGTCCGGATACTCGGAAGACAGTTTTTCACGGAAGTAGCGCAATACTTCGTGTGTTTCTGGCAAGTGTTCCCCCCGCGTCCCTTCACGTTCTACAAGGAAGCTGGCGCCATTGAGACAAAGACCATCAACCCCAAGGGAAGCCCAAAACCGGAGTACGTTGAGGACCTCTTCACGCACTGCGGGATTGTCGTAGTTGAGATCGGGCTGGTGAGGAGCAAAGCGATGCCAGTAAAAAGCTTCGGCCTCATCATCCCACGTCCAGCGTGCGTTTCCGCCTTCGCCGCCTGAGGGGGAACCCCAGGAACCATCCGGCTTCTCACGCCAGACGTAGAAGTTTCGAAGGGTTGAATCTGGCGGTGCGGTTCGCGCCGCCTGAAACCACGGATGTTCGTCCGAGGTGTGGTTGATCACCATTTCCGCGACCACCCGCAACTGTCGGTTCTTGGCTTCTTGCAACAGTCGGCGCAGGTCGTCGATCGTTCCGAGCGAAGGATGAACGGCGCGATAGTCCGTCACATCGTAGCCGTCGTCGTGAAGCGGTGACGGAAAAAATGGAAGTAGCCACAAGCATGACGCGCCCAGGTCAACGAGGTAGTCGAGCTTTTCGATGAGCCCACGAAAGTCGCCGATGCCGTCGCCGTTGCTGTCGAAGAATGACTTCACCGGCACTTCATAGAAAATGGCGTCGCGATACCAGTCGCTGCCAGGTCTCACGTTCGGCGCTGTCGATCCATCGGTACTCACGGCTGCTCTCTCCGACCACATGGGGCGTATATGGGTTCGCTTACATGAAGTAGTCGAAGTCGCGTTCGGTTCGTGTCTTTCGTCTCAGACGCAGGATGTGGGCCGCGGCTACTTTGGGATCGAGGGCGATGAAGTTTCGCTCACCCTGCCACAGAAAATGGGCCCCGGTGAGCAGGTCCTGCACCTGGTAGGAGTCGGCGCCCGACAACCCGAGCTGGTCGAGCGGCACGTGCACATATCCCGACTGCGTGTGATGCGGATCGACGTTGACGACCACGAGCACTACGTTCGACAAGTCAGGCGTCGACTTGCTGTAGAAGAGGATTTGATCGTTGTCCGTGGAATGGAATCGCAGTCGGTGGTCATATTGCAGAGCCGGGTTTTCCCGCCGGGCTCGATTCACCAACGCAATCAGCTCACGGAAGACATTCGGCTGGTCCCATTGCCATTGACGCAGCTGGTATTTTTCGTTGTCGATGTACTCTTCGGCCCCTGGACGGGCGATCGACTCGAACGTTTCAAAGGGCGGCCCATACAGTCCATACGTTGCCCCGAGAGTGGCGGCCAAAATGAGCCGAATTTGGAATCCCGCGGCGCCTCCGTGTTGCAGGTACTCGGGAAGGATGTCGGGCGTATTTGCAAATAGGTTCGGCCGCATGTAGTGGCGGACCTCGGTCTGCGTGAGCTCGGTAAAGTACTCGGTGATTTCCCAGCGGGAATTGCGCCAGGTGAAATACGAGTACGACTGGGTGAATCCAGCTTTGGCCAGAAACTTCATCACCTTGGGGCGCGTGAACGCCTCGGCGAGGAAAATGGCGTCTGGATAGGTTTCCTGCACACTGGCGATGAGCCATTGCCAGAAGCGAAAGGGTTTGGTGTGCGGGTTGTCGACGCGAAAGATGCGGACCTCTCGGTCGGCCCAGAACATGACGACTTTGAGTAGTTCTCGCCAAAGATTCTGCCAGTCATCACACTCGAAATTGAGCGGATAGATATCCTGGTATTTTTTCGGCGGGTTTTCGGCGTATTTAATCGTCCCGTCCGGCCGATGCTTGAACCACTGCGGATGCTCCTTTACGTAGGGATGATCAGGCGAGCACTGAAAGGCAATGTCCATCGCCAACTCAATGCCGAACTGGCGTGCTGCCGTGAGCAGGTGGTCGAAATCGTCGAACGAGCCCAATTGGGGATGAATCGATTTGTGCCCGCCTTCCGAACCGCCGATCGCCCAGGGGCTGCCAACTTCGTTGGGACCGGCGTTTAGTGTGTTGTTCGGGCCCTTACGAAACGCTCGGCCAATCGGATGAATCGGGGGCAGATAGAGAACGTCAAAGCCCATCTCGGCTATATAAGGAAGCCGTTTCTCCACATCGCGAAAAGTCCCATGCCGCCCCGGCTCATCGGCTGTCGAGCGGGGAAACAGTTCGTACCACGTTCCGAAGCGAGCCCGCTCTCGGTCGACCCAAACCCGCAGCGTGCGGTCGTGAGTGATTCCGTAGCGACGGTCTGTGTGCCGTCCCATAATTGCGGAGAGTATTGGATCGAGTGCCGCTCTTACTTGGGAAGCTTGCTCCCCGTTTTCGATGCGTTCAGCTTGCCCGAGGAGCCAATCGCCATCGGGCCCTTCGGCTCGGCGACTCGCGCGACGCACCAGTTCCGCCCCTTCGAGCAGTTCGCTGTGGACGTCCTGCCCGGCGTCGATTTTCTTTTGCAGGTCCCGCCGCCAAGTGGTGAATTCATCGATCCAGGCCTGGACGGTGTACTCGTACCAGCCTTGTTGGGTCACGATGAAGGTAGCCGACCAGCGATCATTGCCGATCGGCGACATAGGTAGCTCGGTCCACTCGTCCAAGCTCTCTGGGCGATAACGCAGCACCGCGGCCAGCACTTCATGACCGTCGGTGTGAACGTCGGCGCTGACGACTACTTCTTCGCCGACGGTGCGCTTAATAGGGAACCGGCCATCGTCGATTTCGGGATCTAGCCCCTCGACAATTACACGCGAGGGAACGAGTTCGGGTAGCGGCTTCATTTGGCAGCATCCGGGCAGGGAAGTCGCTCAGAGGTTTCCACACCCCTAAGCACATTCCATACCCATAGCCTCAGAAGCAGTTCGCTACCTCTTCCCGTCGTAAGTTCCGCAACCTCCGACGCTTGCAAACTTCAAATTCGCCGTTATCCCGGGCGGTCGATCCGGAACGGCGGCCAATTGACCGCCGGACGACCGCCCACCGTCGGAATTGCGCTTGGTCGAGCGGTTACGGAAATTGGAGTGCTAACCGAGCTACCTAGACGTAGCTGAAGAAGCCGCGTAGCGAAGCAGACCGTCAATCTCGGCGGCGGAGTGATGTTTCGGCATCAAGTTCGTCCACAGTTGCACCGCCCGCTGACGAGCCAAGAGAAACACCCAGCGAGCCTCTCCTTAACGGCGAGCATCACCGCGGCGTTCGGTGCGGTCAGGAACTTCCGGCGAAAAACCGTCGTCGCCGTGGCAGGTTATTTGTCGGGTGCTTTTTTGGGCGCGAGCGACCAGGCCTCCAGCCAACGCTCTTGCCCGTCCGCACGCTTCATCTTGAAGTCGTTTTCGAGCCTGTCTTCCATATCGGGAAGATGGCCAGCCCCGTAGAAGACACCAATCTTGGTTTTTCCCTCCTTGAGCTGCTTTTCGAGCACTTCGAACGCCTTCCGATTTCGCTCCGTGATGATGGTGGAACCCTCCGGGCCATTCAGAGCCGCCATCTGCCCGTCCAGGTTCTCGAACTGCTCAGCCATCGCAATCTTCATCCGCTGCGCCCGGTCACGCGAGAACAAAGCCATGAGCATGGCCATGTCGTTCGACCCGCCGGTCGCCTGCTGAGCTGCGCCTTGCCCCATCATGCGGAAGAACATCTGCATGAAGCTCTCGCCCCGGTCGGTCATGGTCTTGCTGAATTCTTCGGGCGACATGTCGGCGTGCACGAAATTGTCCACGGTATAGTCCACACGATCGAGTTGGTGCTCGAGGTCGAGGATCGACTTCAACCCGTCCTGCATCGCCCCGACTGGGTGTCCGCTCGCCTTGCCGTTACGGCCTCCCTTAGGAATCTTGGCGCCTGGTGGGGCGACCAGTTCATAGAGCACGACGTCGTACTCGGTGAAGAGCTTGTTGAGCTGGTCGTAGTAGGCCTGGTCCCCAACGTGCACGGCGCCGATCAGATCGACGAACCCCTTTCCAGAGCCATCGGCAGGGGCATAGCGTACGACAGCCGTTTCTAACGCCAGCGGCTGGTCGTCCGAATCCCGCCGGACGCGGATAAACTTTGTTTTCTTCTTATCCTTTTCCAGCTCTTCCTGGTTGGCGCCTTCTTTCGCGGTCGACTGCTCCTTCGCCAGAGGGGCGGTCGCCGTTTTCGGTTCCTGCGCCCAGAGCCGTAGTGTTGAAAAACAAGCGGCTAGAAACAGAAGTCCTAGTGCTAGCAGTCGGCAGATGGCCATTGATCATCGCTCCGCGGATGGGCGCTTGGAGGACAAGGCGCGAAGGACACGAAACTGCCAAAGTATAGTGCCGTAAGGGGTTGAGGGCAAAATCCGCGCTTCACGCCTGACTGGATCGCCCTTTCACCCTGGAGTTGTCCGCGGCGGCCTAATGACGTGACGGGTCGGCGGTTAAGCTTTAGGACCCTACAGGCGGAATTTCCGGAACGAGCTTCCTTTCTTACTCAACTTCCGCTGGCGGCAAATCCGATACTACCGTCACGAGCGGAAATGGTCTCTCCGCAGCCCGACTGTCGTCCTCACAAAACGGCAGAGCGGAAGTGCAAGCGAAGCCTGAAGGTGGAATCCAACCATGTCGCTGACTCGATCGATCTCGTGCCTGGCCGCCGCCCTGTTGGCGGTCGTATGGCTGACCAATGCGGCGCGTGCCGAGCACCCGCAGTTCCAGCCATTCATCGAGCCCGACTACTTCAATCCGGATCTGCAATTCTTTGCTCCGGCTGAAGTGAGCGAGTTCGGCGGCGGTGAGCCTCCGAATACGGGCTTTTACGCCACTTACGACCGCTTGTACATCAATGTCTCGCGGCCGGAAGGCAACAACACTCCAAACATCGATGTCAACGATGTTGATCCTCCGCTGCCACCGGACGTGGTCATCCCGGGGCAACAGGACAGCCTAGGCAGCCTTTGGTCCCCCTGGGAAGGCGACTTCACCTGGGGCAATCGCCTCGATTTCGGCTACATGACCGAAGACAAGGTCGGCTGGAACATGGTGGCTTGGAGCATCAGCGGTCCCAACGAAAACCTGGTGACCCGACAAGAGCGGGTGTCGCCGATCAACGAGGAAGGGCCGCCGCTTGAACCAACAGAAGTGGTCTTCCCAATCCAGGACCGCAATCCGCGCGACTACATGATCACGCAGAGCATCAACAATGCGACCTTCTCGTCGTTCGAACTGAACCGGGCTTGGCGCCGCAAGGAGTTCCACAACGGTGGCGTGTTCGAGCCAATGATCGGTGTTCGCTACATGATCTTCAATGACATTGTGCGACGCGACCGTTACGCTCGCTATCAGCAGGCCGTCCCGCCGCCGGTGGGTGACTCGTTCCCCGTATTCGAGACGGCCACCGGTCCTTCGGAAATCTACATCATCGACAAGACCCGCTGGGAGAACAACATGCTCGGGCCGCAGATCGGCTTCCGCCTGAGCAAGACCTACGGTCACTGGCACTTGTCGACCGAAATGCGGGCCTTTGCGATGCAGAACTGGCAGTTCTTCACGGCCCAACAGACTCGCCGCTACTCGATTTGGAACTCGGTGGCTCCGGCGGAAACGTTGGTCACCGAACTCATCGAGAAAAACCGCACCTACGAGGACAATGCCGAATTTGTCTGGGGTGGCGAAATTCGCGGTGAAGCGGCCTACGAAATCACTCGGGACATTTCAATCCGCGTCGGTTTCACCCTGATGGATATCGGCCAAGGTGTCGCCCGCAGCAACAGCCCGACCGATTTCACCGACCAGGACGTCATCATGGGTGGCGTCACATTCGGCTTGACGATGAACCGTTAAGCAGAGCTGAACATGCGAAAAACCAAGGGCCGTAGGCTGCGGACAGAATCCGCGGCCTACGGCCCTTTTTGTTTTGAAGCTCGGAGTTGCCGGGCGGAGTTCGAAGATCGATGTGTGCCGCCTCAGGCCTCCAAATTGCTGCCGGGTTTACCACGAGCAAACGGGGCAATGGCAGGTGAGCCATGACCGTCACGCTCGCGCCAAAAAGTCTGGCTAGGCGCGCGTCGCGTGCAGCTTGCGGATCTCTTCGAGTTCAACGCTCAGCCGGTGCCGCAGGGGGCTTTCGGCTCGCAACTCATCAAGCAAGGCCTCCGCACGCTCGAACGTTTCGGGCGGCACATCCTTGCTCTTAAAGAGGTTCCGGAAGCTTCTCTGGACTTCAGCTTCAGTAAGCAAAGCAAACCTCCTCAGGCAAAGGCCGCCAATGCGGCCCGCAATCCGTTGACATCGTTAGTTGGGCGACATCGCCTCAGTCGGCCGACGTCGTGGCGGCCAACTCAATCAATTTTATAAGACGAAATGCGACACGCAAGACCAGCGTAGGGCAGTTGGTCGTCGACTGGCGGCAATTTGCGTTCGAACCAACCCCTCCGCGCCCCAGCCTAGCCGTAGGTGGTCGGCCAATTGCGATTGCCGTCCCCCGCGGTTAGGCTGGCGCAAAACCTGTGAGGAAACTTCGATGTCGAACGTGCTGCGCAACCTTCCTACTGTCAATGAGTTGCTGGAGAGCCCACCGCTCAAGTCGTTGGTCCGCCAGGTGAACCAATCGGTGGTCACTTCAGGGGTTCGAAGCTTCCTGGAACGGCTGCGGACCGACGTCCAAAACGCGTCCGGAATGAATGTACCCAGCCCCAACGAGCTTGCCGAGCGAATCGCGAAATGGATCGCATCGGGTGGACACCGCGCCTTGCGACCTGCGGTGAACGCTACGGGAAGTTTGATCCACCCCGCACTAGGCGGACCGCCGCTGGCGGATGAAGCCCTGCAGGCGATTGCAATGCTGGGAGGAAACTATGCAAGCACCATGGGGCCGGCTACTAGCACCAAGCGAGGGCGCAATAGCAGCGTCGAGCGACTCTTAGCCCAATTGTCCGGCGCGGAGGCGGCGCTGGTGGTGAACAGCGGGGCTTCGGCAAACCTGTTAGCGATTGCTGCTCTCGCTGGTTGTCGTGAGGTGATCGCGCCGCGACAGGAGTTGATTGATACCGGAGATGGCTACCGAGTCGTGGATGCAGTTGCTGCTGCAGGAGCCATGCTCCGGGAGGTCGGGGCGGCGAATCGTTGCACATTGGACGACTTCGGAGGGGCGATCACCGGGCAGACGGCGGTCATTCTTCGCGTACATCCGAGCAACTTCCAGCAATTGGGCGATGTACAGTCCATTGCTTTGCCAGAACTCTCGCAGTTCGCTCGACGAATGAACCTGGCGCTCGTATATGAGGCCGGCGCCGCGACATTGGTCGACTTCAACCGCTATGGTGTGATCGGGGAGCCTGTGGTAGCCGACCTCGTTACGGCGGGTGCGGATGTGGTCCTCTTCTGCGCCGATAAACTCGTCGGAGGACCTCCCTGCGGGATCTTGGTCGGCCGAAAAGCGATTCTCGATCGACTTGCTGAGCATCCGCTGGCTCGCGCGCTAGAAGCGGACAAGCTGACGCTGTCGGGATTACATGCGACTTTGGAGCTATACCAATCGCTCGAGTTGGCGGAACGTAGCATTCCGTTGCTGACTTTGCTTTCCACTCCCCTGGAAAACCTGAAGCACCGCGCGGAACGGCTGGCGCCCCAACTTCAGGCCACTAGCGCGGTTGCTGGGGCAAGCGCTGTCGAAGATGAGACCTACGTGGCCGGGGCCGAGTTGCCGCGACATCGGCTGGTCACTTGGTGCGTAGCCGTCACGCCGGCCGAAGGTTCGGTGGAACAGCTCGCCACAAGGCTCGAAGCGGGGACTCCCTCTATTGTCGGCCGACTTGGACGGGGCCGCTTGCTGATCGACCTCCGTAGCGTACGACCGCGGCACGATCAGGAAATCGTCACCGCATTTCAGCTGCTCTCACAATCCGCAGGTGTGCCCTCCGAAATGGCGCCGGAACAACCCGCAAAGTAGCCGGGCGAACCATCACAACCGGCGCCAGCGACACGCCGCCTGGTCCACCGTCCTCACAAGCCAACCTCTCCCTTCCCTCGCAGTCGTATCTCGCCCCGCGCGCAACTAGACTTCAGGGTTACCCCGCGATCGGCGTTGGATCGCGGAGTCCTTGGAGTTGGCAACTTGTTGAGCGCGCGTCGAACCCCCTGGCTGGCGATGGCAGTCTGTCTGCTGTCGGCACTGCCGTGCGCCGCTCAAGAGCCTTTGCCGCCGCATGAGCAACATCCCTGGGCCAAATTCCCCATCGGATCTTGGAAGACAGTGCGCGTCATAGGTGAGACACTCAACGTACGTGGGGACGTCACCAACATCACTACCACAGAGACTCGCAGCACCTTGATCGAAGTGAGCGACGATACTTATACCCTGCGGGTCGATGTCTCGGTGGAAGTCGCCGGCAAGCGGTTTCCCACGCAAACTCAGGTCGTCAAACACGGGTATTGGGGCGAAAGTGAGCAGCAGCGGGCAACTATGGAGCGGATAGGCGAAGCACAGCTGCAGCTGAATGGCAAATCGCTCAACGTTGAGCAATTGCAGTTCCGCTTCGACGAAGATGGGCGGAAAGTGCTTAGTACGGTTTATTATTCGCCACAGGTCCCCCCGTATCAGCTCCGCCGGGAAACCGTGTCGGAGCATGAAACGGATGCCAAGTCGTTTCGAACGATCGTCGAGGTCGTCGCTCTCGAACTGCCTCACAACGTACTCGGAGAAATCAAATCCACTACGGTGGTAAAGACCGTAAAGAAGCACAGCCGCGGGACCAGCGTCACTGTGGAAATGCACTGTGATGACGTTCCGGGGGGCGTCGTTAGCCACGCTGCGGCTGAACACGATTCTCAGGGCGAGGTGACACGGAGGAGCACACTTCAGATCGTCGACTACAGCATTGGCGTGGGACGGGTCGAAGAACCCGCGTCGGTCATTCGCCGCCGCAAGTACCATCGAACACGCCGCCGCGGCGAGGACATGTACCGTATTGCTCCACCGCAACGATAGAAACAGTCGCAGTGTTCGAAGGGGCGTCCGACTGTCGCCGTTTTGCGTGGAAGGCATGAGTGGGCTGTGATAAGATGCGGACGGAACAATGATTGGCAAGCCCTTGAATGCGGATGGAGATGAGGCATGAAGTTCATCGAAATGACTGGCAAGACGCTCAAGGACATTGTGAGCGACGACGAACTGCACATTGACGATCTATCCGCCGCCGGCATTTACGACGATACAATCATCCGCGTGAATGAGCAGGGAGACATCGAAGTTCGCCGCACCGATCGTTGGGACGTCATCGGCGGTCTGCTCGGCAACTACGAAGAACGGATGAAGAGACGCACCGGATTTGACTGGGCGTAGATTGCAAGATTATCTGGATGCCGCTGCGTCTGTTGAGGCTTTGCTCCAAATGCCTCGCTCGGCGTGTTGCGCCTCCGCTTCAGCTTCTCGCAACAGCCGAAGCTTTGCCATCGAATCTCCCGGGTAGTGTGACACCCGGGCTAACCCTGCCCGTACCAGTTCTACATTCAGAAGTTCGTCGCCTACGTAGACATAGGCGAGACTCCGGCCGAAACGGTCCTGGCGCCGCTTGTCGAGTTCCAGGCTCACCGGCCCCCTACGGACGAATTCCTTTGTGAAAGCCGTTGCCTCGGGGCCCCACGCTTCAACTGGCGTGTCCTCCTTGACTGTCTCTGGCGTATCGACTCCGAGCAGACGCACGCGAAACTCCGTTAGACTTTGTGCGAAGGCAGGACAGTCGTACTGCGAGGTTCGGTTCGCCGGCTGCCGAACGATCAGGGTGTCGCCGTCAACAACCCGCTCGACCTCGCAAGGTCCTGCCTGCAGCAGAGCATCGGAAGCGGCGACCTCACTTTGCTCCCTCTCAACATCGCCGACAGGAAAACCTTCGCAGCCTGCCCGAGTGGCAATCGCGAGGCCAATTAGCAGCAGAGCGACGTAAGAAGAAGGTGGCCAGCGTCGGTAACGCCGTGACATTTCCCACCTCGGCCACCACTGACTTCAAAATTGCCCGTTCAACGATCGTCGGGCCAGAGCGATCCGCTCTCAGTTCTGGCTGAAGCCCAGTGGCACTTTATTTTCGCGTCCGAGCGGGTTCTGCACGAACTTTCGGCAGCATTCCGGACAGAGGTCAAAACGCCGCTTTTGATAAACATCCTGCCCGATCGATTCGCACTCCTCGTCATCGACACGTTCGAGGATCTCTTCGATTTCCATGAGGTGATCACGATCATCGTCCAACTCGTAATCGTTCAGCGGATCCATCACCGCCTGAACCTCGATACGCACGGTGTAGCGCAGGTCATTCTGCGGATCCAGTACACGTTTACAACGATCGCACGAGTAATGAATCATGGCCCGATCCTTGAAGGAAACCCGGCGGTGATTCGCCACCAAGGCGATTTCATCCGCGCTCACCTCACGCGATTCATCCTAATGCGAATCACGAGCGGGCGACAAGCCGATTCAATAGCTTTTTCCTCGCAGAAGCAGGCAGTTGCATTCAGCATGCAACGGACACCTTGACTTTGCCGCGCGGGCAAGATTGCGTCATTCATCAGCAACACTATTGCCGCCAAACGCAGAGAGGTGAGGCGGCGGGCGGACCCCATTCCGGCGCCAACGCGGAATACAATGAGCGTTCATTTTGCGGACAACTTACCTGACCTGCATCCGCTCGTTCGTGCGGTCCCCTTGCAACTCAGCGGTACGCCGTCGCTGCGGTGTTGCTTCTTGGTTGTGCGAAAGGTATTCGCTTTTGTATCGCTCTCGCAGCAATTCTCCAGCTGCCTGGTAGCGTGATTCAACGGCCGGCTGAGGGTAAAGTCCCCCGGACAGGATCAGTACAGCGAGTGTGAGCACTGCTAGTTGTTCGCGACCGCCAATGCCCAGAGGAACAGAGCTAAAAAGGCGGGTTCCGGTAAACAGCCGGAAGTAGACCATCATGATCGCGATGCCGTTGAGCGCCGTGGCGCCCACAATCACCACTCCGATGTAGGGAAATGCCTGGACGGCCTCATCCAAAAGCATTTCCATTCCAAGGAACCCAAAAGTGCCCGGAAATCCAACGCTCGCCATGCCTGTCAAGAGGAAGCAGATGGCCAGACCCGGCGTATGCTCGTACACCCCGTGAAACGATAGCAGCGACAAACGTCCATGTCGCGATTCGAGCGCTCGCAGCGTCAAACCAAAGCCCGCTATCGCCAGTGCAATCGACAGCCATACACATAGCGCTCCGGTCAGACCCAAAGTCGTCAGCGTATCAAGCCCCACGAGCACCAGCGCGCTGTGGCTGAGGAAGATGTAGCAAAAAAACCGTCGAGCCTCGCGCTGTACCAGAGCCATGCCGGAGGAATACACCGCGGTGACGATCGCAATTAAGCCCAGCCAGTGGAGTACTTCGTCGGAAGCAATCGGGAGCAGGAGCCGTACTGCGGCGTACGCGCCCATCATGGGCGTTACAAACAGAATTGCGCGGCCGAACGTTGAATGCTCGAACAGATCGGTCACCCAACAATGGACGGGAACCATGCCACTGCGAATGAGCACTGCTCCCATTAGCAATAACTGAGGCAACAGGCTATGCGGGACATTGCGTCCTTCTCGCTCAATCAGCGCCCAACCGACGACCATCAAAAGAATGAACAAACCCATGTGAACGACGAACACTCGCGTTGGCTTCTTTCGAATGCGCAGCTCCAGGAACATGGGCACTGTGCTGAGCGACAGCAGTGTGATCACTGCCCACGGTTCCCGGCAGCTCAAAGCCGCAAGCAGCAGCGACTCGGATATGAGTGCCCAGGTGAAAGAGAATCGCCTGAGCTTGGAACGGAGCGTGGCAATTGTCGTGAGCAGGTAGAGCAGCGCCGCCAGAGGAGCCAGCGGAGCACTTAAATGATCGATGGCGAGTATCTCGCGGCCAAACAGAGGCGAAATAAAGTCCCAATGGTCGTGAGCGGAACTGGTGTGCAAACGTAAGAAGTCGAGCCAGGCCGCCAGCGTGCAAACGAGCGCGGCCCCGGTGAATGCAACAGCCCAGCGACGAGCCTGCTCCATGTCCCGAATTCGGCTTACCAGCGCAGCGCCAATCAACGGCAGCAGGATGGAGAGTTCGAGCCAGGGCAACAACAATTCGTTCATTGAAGTTCGTCCAATTGCGACGGAACGGGGGCCAGAGAATCTGACTCGCGCGAGTGACCTCCGGCCAGCAAAGTCGTCCAACGCCGTTCCAAAGCGTCACAAGTCTGAAACACAGCCAGAAACGGCCTCGCCACCCAATCGTTCAAGAAAGCGTCGAGGTAGCCGCGGTTCGTTGCAAATAGGTAAAGACGCAGCTGCCAATCACTGGGAGCAGTCGTGGTCAATTGAGGCGACAGCCGGCCACCAATTGCGTTCTCGAGCGAACGATAGTCCTGCAACAGGGACGAAGCTCGCAAAAACTGAAGCGTTCGCAAGCATGCGTGACCAATCATGTGCGCCAGGGCCAGATAGTGCAGCCCCAGACCGATCTCGGCGACAATAACGCCCACCTGCGTCAGGGCTGCGAATGAAAGGGCCGACTTGATATCGGTTTGCACCCGGCTGGCGAGAGCCGCAAACGCAGCGGTCGCGAGCCCGATGGCGACGATCACAATCTGCAGCACGAGGGAAGATTCAATGATCGGGCTCATCCGCAGCAAGAGGAAAACTCCGAGGTGAACGGACAACGAGCCGTAGAAAATCGCGCTGGACGGGGTGGGACCCTCCATTGCTCGGGGCAGCCAGCCGCAGAATGGAATTAGGGCCGACTTTCCTGCTGCAGCCACGACAAGCAGCAGGCCAATGAGCAGCGCTTGCTGCTGCGAGAGCTGAACTGCACCCTGTGGCCAGGCCTGATTGCCCATCAGCGTGGCAAAATCTCCTTGGCCGACCATGTGATGCATTGCGATAGCAGCCACGAGCAGGGCAGCATCAGAGATGCGATAGACGGCCCAAACTCGCAATCCGTTGCGGACCGGCGCTGGCCGCTCTTGAAAGAACGCGACCAGCAGCGCCGACGTTACGCCGACGATTTCCCAGCCTGTGAACAAGGTCTCGATCGTCCCGGCGAGCGACGCCAAGGTCATACCCAGCGCAAAGAACGCGTAAAGTACAAAGAACCGGTTGAAGCCGGGCTCGCGATGCAAGTAGCGCGTCGCAAACGCCCCGATCGTGCCGCACAGGACAAAAATCAGAATGACGAAAGGTACCGAGAGCCGGTCAAACATCAGTTTCAACGAGAAGTGATAGTGACCTGTCTCGACGCCATCCGAGGCATGACCGACGCTATGGTCATTGCCGACGTGCCCGACCTCGACCCAATCCCCCAGCTCCACAGGCACCTGCCGTGATCCGCTCTGAAGCATAAAGGCGAGCATCGCGATAGCGGCGAGCAAGCCGGCGAAGGTCGTCAAATGCGCGAGGCGTCCCGTGGCGCGTTCGCTGAGCGGTTGCCCGACTAGAGATGTGCCGCCGAGGACAAGGGCAAGGAGGGCAGGGGCCCCTATTACGATAAAACCCAAAACATTGGGCAAGTTCACGAGCATGGCGTATCGCGAAGTCCTTATGCGCCGATCAAGGCGTAGCCAAGATGTTCCCGCCAGCCGCGGTACCAATCGGTTGAGGTGGCGGCCTGTGGTAGATCCAGATCTTCTGGTTCATACAACTCAAAGCGATCGTTCCGAAATACTTGGATCGCCGAGCTGTTGGGATCGAGCGTGGCAAGCTGCACCCACCCATTGCGGCAGACGCGAGCCATTCCCTCATTGCGAGCGAGGACGGAGCTCAGAATCTCAGGGGTTGATTCGATCACGAAAAGCAGTCGAATCGGTTCGTGGATTTCAACCATTTGCCAGGGCAAGCCGGTGCGCAAGTCGCTCGCGGCGCCATCCATCACACCCAGTAGCGACGTGACGTTGTGGGGCAGCTTCGATCCGCAGCCGTAGCCGGACGAATCGACATGGGAGAAGTAGTATTCGAGGTTGATGCCGGCACATACCGGGATCGCGGCTTGCAGTAGACGCGTAAGAATTGCATGGTCGGGCGTATCTTGAGTCGGATCGTACGACGTCAAGAAGGTGCGTCGATCCATAAACAGTCCGCGAACACGTTGGCGTCGTCCAACCAAGCAAACGGCATTGGTCGCATGGCCGAGCTCAGGACGAACTTGGGCTAGATCTTCTGAACGCCCTCGAGCATGCTGGCGGGCCGCTTGGAAGGACAAATTTAGCGGCGCCGATTCAAAACGCCGGCAACGTTCGTGGGCATTCCTGTCGGACGCCTCTTCGACCAGAGCTTGCAACTCCGCAAAGTCGCCCTGATGTGTCTTCGGCAGTTGGGACAGGCCGAGGTAGGTCACGTCATCGTTGCAGGTGTTGTGAAGACCGCCGATGAATACCGTATCGTGCGGAATCTCTAGACCACGCAGTGCCAGTCGCTCGCGAACCTGGCGATTGTTCAGAATCCAGGAGATCGTTCGAGCGTTCGGTCCACCAGCTCCGCCTCCGCAAGCGCCACAGTTGTAAGCGGAGTTGTGCGGATTGTTCAAACTGCTGGAGCCGTGACCAAGGGTGAGAACAATGCGGCCGAAGTTCTTGATTAGCCCAATATCGCGGAGCTGCCGCTCGCCGATGTTCACCATTTCCTCGAGGCTGTAGCCGCAACCCTCTTCCGTCGGAGCAGGCGTCGGACTCTTGCGCTCTACCTGGATGTGGGTCACCTCGGGAGGTTGGATGAAGCGGCCCGCGCTTTTCCGGACTAAGGCGGCAATCCTGGGGAATAGCACGCGAGCCACCATGGGGATCGACGCGAAAGCTCCAAGTCCGCCCGAGAGAATCGCGCCGCCAGCAAAGGTACGGGTGCCCAGATGTGCCCCATGTACAAGTGCGCCCAGCGCCTTACGCAACTTAGATCGCCGGCGGTGGATGGAATTGAACGTGTAAACGACGTCCTCCGTAATCCAATGTTGCGGCTTAACGATGATGGGACAGAGAGGTACGAAGTTGGCGTCGGAAACGCCTCGATAGTACATCGCGACGCCATAGAACCCCGCCGCGCCGAATGTTTCTACCGCATTCGACTGCTCCTCCAAATGACGGCGGAATGATTCCTCTCGCTCGTCGAGGCAGCAAACTACTTGAAATCGCACATCGGTCGGCGTGCGGTCGCCAGCTTGGGTTTTTGCGGCGATCGCATCGAGCGTGCGGACGCGATACCGTCGCTCATAGGCGGCTTGGAAGATACGCCGGCGTTCGATTACCGGGAACGTTTCGATCTCGGCAAGCAGCGTCTTCCACTCTGTCTTGGAGAGCGAGAATAGCTCTCTGGGCAGCCAGCCCAGGACGCGAGCGATCTGGAAAACTCGAAACGCCCGGGCATCGGTCGCCACCCCAGGAGTCTGTTTTTTTCGGACGCGGTTCCGCAGTTTGTCGAGGGATTCGCCGCCGTGGCCGGTCTGCTGGGCAAGAAAGCGGATCGCCTGCCGCTCCAGGATGAGTCGGATAGCGAGAAACTCGACCAGGCTGCCGTTCGGAACGGGGACGGCGACTGCATCGGCACGCTGTTCCACCTGGTGGATCATGCCAGCCCAGCCACGCAGGGCAAGTAGCGTGGCAGTAATAAAGTCGGTCCGTTCGTCTTCATCGACGCCCAGCATCCGCAGCGACTCGTCGATCGACTCCAGCGGGCTCAAACCCTGGGTTTCAATACTCTTCAATTCCGCCGGTAGATGGCTTAACCAGGCTTCGGGTGAGCAACGCTGTTGCTCGAGGGCGATGAACGAACGAAAGAATCCCTGCTCGCGTCTGGGGAGCGACCACCGAGCGAAACCCTGATCTAGAAAGGCGGCGCAAAAGCGGATGAACGGCTCGTGCACCAATTCATCGGAATCGGCGCCGGTTGCCTGGAGCAGTACGTCCCGATGGCGTAGTGCGTACGGTTCAAGCTTCGATTGATCCGCTACCGGAAGTCCATGTACCCCGGTGCGGCAGACTCGCCAGAGGGCTCGGACCCCAAAGCTCTCCCAGGTTTCGTCGGACCACTGCTCGATGCGATCAGCGCCAAAATGCTCGATCAGCCCATCCAGGGCGGCATGCAGTCGCTTTTCTTGCGGCGAATCGCCGGAGGCGGGACGGTCGACCGAGCCGCGGAGATCGCGAAGCACCCAGTGCCGAGTTTCACGGATGAAGCGGTCTCGAGCGCTTGAGACGACATCGGGTCCGAGGGTTGAAAGGGCGTCGGTTTCGGCCACAAACCAATGCAACTCGGCCTGAGGCGCCGTTCGCAACGGATAGCGAAGCATCGCGAGACGGAGGCTGCCGCGGCTGCCAAATCCGAGCACCGGCTCGTCGGCTCCTGGCCCCAGATCTTCTCGCAATACTGCTTGCAGATCGGTGAGTTGGATTCGGCCGCGTTTCAATTCCTGGCGATAGCGGTCTTCGCTCAGATACGGCTGACAGCCGAAGACCTTCGCTCCTTGCTGTACACCCTCATCGAAGGAGAGGTGCTCGAACGCATGGAGCGTGTTGTGGTGGATAAAGACGTTGATCGGTCCCTGGGCCGGCAACAGGTGCGCGGCATGCTCGATCTGGTGCTTCAGATGAGTGAGCTTTGACGAGGACCGGTGCGGAGTGGACTCGGCGTTCAACGCGGTGCTTTGAGACACGGGTGGGGCTTGGTTGGAGGGAGGCTGGCAGCCGGCCCGAGATACGGTCCGCTGCCCGACGTCTATATCTCCAGTTTATCGGCCCCGGCAAGTTTTGAGCGATGGTTGTCGAATTACGAATCGGCAAGCTTGCCGTTACGCCGTGCCAGCATTGTGGAGGTTGCCGCCGCGGTCCTCCTAGCGTAGGCGGATTGCTTCGACGATCTGTTCTACGGTTCGCCGCAGGAGCTGGTCCCCGCCAAACTCCATTCCAAGGCTTCGAATCTTGTCGGTCACGATTTGATGCTTGGGAGACGTTCGCCAGCCATGGATTGTGGCATTGCTACCAGAGACCTCCTTGGCAAGTTGAGCCACATCCCACTCCGAGATGTACATGTTGTAGCAATTGAACGCCTCGCCCGTGATTTTCTCGGCCGGCGCGTTGAGCAGCAAATCAACACCCTTCGCGACGTCGGCGGCGTGGACTTCCTTGCCGCCGTGGTTGCAGGTGACATCCTTGCCTTCGACGACGTCGCGGATCAGGTCATACCACTTGCTCTCGGTGGCCGGCCTGGCTACACCGAAAACTCCTGTCGGGCGCAAAGCGCAAATTGGATAGCCGTGGCCAAACCCGTAGCTATGGACAAACTTCTCGATGGCGCCCTTATGCGCCCCGTAATTGCTCTTCGCCCAGAGCGGATGCGTTTCATCAAGGGGGCGATCGCTCAGAATCTTGTCGTGCACGGCGCAGGTTGAGACAAACACAAAGCGACCAATGTTGGCCCGCCGCGCCGCTTCGATCAGGCGCAGGCTGCCGACGACATTTTTCTCCACGAATTCAATGACGTCGCCTTCCCCACCATGAAAACGCTCACCAGGTAAGTACAATGCGGCATGCACGACGGCATCGCAACCGGCTATTAGCGGCTCGATCGACGCTGGGTCACTAAGATCTCCCACGATCCAATCGAGCTGCGGCGCCAGGTCGTCCAGTCCGCCACGATCGCTCGTGGGGCGATACCAGCAATGAAGCTGGTGCCCGCTGGCGGCCAGTTGACGCAATATGTAGTGCCCGATGAAGCCTGTGCCGCCGGTAACTGCAATTTTCATGGATTCGCCCTTCGCTGTATCGCCATTTTAGTCTTTTATGTCTGGAGTATCAGTATGCGTACCGCACTCGCTCTGTTGTTTTCTGTCGCTTTGGGAGCCATCGCCGTGACTTTTCTGTCGGCAAGCCACGCAGCCGATGAGAAGAGCGAAAAAGTACTGCGGCACATTGTGCTCTATAAGTTCCGGGACGACATCAGCAAGGCCCAGGTTCAGGAAGTCATCGACGCCTTTTCAGGGTTGCCGAGAAAGATTGATGCGATCATCGACTTCGAGCATGGTGAGAATGTCAGCCCCGAAGGAAAGTCGGAAGGACTCACCTATGCTTTCGTCGTGACTTTCCGTGACGAAAAGGGACGCGACGCATATCTGAAGCACCCCGCGCATGACGCGTACGTGCAGGTGGTGAAAGACAAGCGAGAGAAGGTGGTCGTTTTTGACTACTGGACGCAGCGCTAATTTGGGATCACCAGCGTAGATTCTTCTACGGCTTGAACAGGTGCCCAGCGAGTGACCGATGACTCAGTCGCCGGACATCGGTTTAGAGCGGCCCCGCTTGGTCTCGGATCGCAAACGTTTTTCAGCAAGCCGACGGACCTTGGAACCTTTGGTTGGTTTCGTCGGCTTGCGCTTCTTGGGCGCCACCGCGACCTGGCGCAACATTTCAGCGAGCTTGTCGAGGCATGAGGCAATGTTCTTCGGCTGATCGCGGTATTCCTGGCTGCTGATGACGATGTCGCCATCCTTGGTGATGCGCGAGGGATAGCTGGCGAGGAATCTCGCGCGCACATCATCCGGCAAGCTAGGAGACGTCGTGACTGACCAGTGAAGCGTGGCCTTGCTGGCAACTTTATTGACGTTTTGGCCGCCAGGTCCGCTACTGCGCGCAAAGGTGAACCGCAACTCTTCGTCGGGGATCGAGATGCGCGCGTTCACTTGAAGCATGATGGCGATTGCAGGGCTTGGGGCTGTCGCTTCATAATACGCGCTTTTGATGCGGTCGCGTACCCGGCTGCCGATCGGGTTACTCCACGGAGTAGGACATGAAACCGGTTGAACTCATTGGCATTTCGTTGCTCTGTGCAGCATGGCTCGGATGTGGCTCTGGCTCAACGACGCATGCCCAGGTGGCCGATACCCCTTCGGCTTCAGTGAAACCGCCTATTTCCGTCAACGATTCGACTCTGCTGAGCCTCTGGACTCGCAAACAAGGAAGCGATTGGCCGTCTTTTCTGGGTCCCAACGGAGATGGCAAGTCGCCCGAAACTGGCATTCTGAAGAACTGGCCAGAATCGGGCCTGCGCATCGTGTGGCAGCGTAAATTGGGGACGAGCTACGGAATCGGCTCGATCAGTCGCGGGAGGTTCTTTCAGTTTGACCGGTTTGGCGACAAGGGACGCGTCTATGCGCTGAACGCCGAAACGGGCGAGGAACTTTGGCGCTACGAGTACAACACTGAGTACGACGACCTGTATGGTTATAACAACGGCCCGCGCTGCTCGCCGATAGTCGACGGCGACCGAGTGTACGCCTACGGAGTCGACGGCATGCTGCTGGCCTTGAAGGCCGTCGATGGGACGCTGCTCTGGAAGGTGGATACGAAGAAAGATTTTGGCGTCATCCAGAACTTCTTCGGCGTGGGCAGTAACCCAGTCGTTCACGGCGATCTCTTGCTCGTGATGGTGGGAGGCAGCCCCGAGGAGGATCAGAAGTTGCCGCCAGGGCGGCTCGACTACGTCACGGGAAACGGGTCGGGGATCGTCGCATTCGACAAGGTGACTGGCCAGGTCCGCTACAAGATCACCGACGAACTCGCCAGCTATGCATCGATGAAATTGGCGATGATCGATGATCGGCCCTGGTGTTTTGCCTTTTGTCGTGGTGGACTTGTCGGATTCGATCCCCGAAACGGCGATGTCGATTTTCAGTTCCCATGGCGCGCGAAGTCGCTGGAAAGCGTGAATGCCGCTATGCCGACGGTCCATGGGAATGAAGTGCTGATTAGCGAAACCTATGGCCCAGGGGCGGCGCTCCTATCAGTTAAGCCGGGCGAACATCGCGTGGTTTGGCAGGACGATCTGCGAAAGCGTGACAAGGCGATGCAAGCTCACTGGAACACCCCTGTCTTTCATGAAGGCTATCTCTATGGCTGCAGCGGTCGGCACACGGAAAACGCCGAACTGCGATGCATCGAGTGGAAGACGGGCAAGGTGATGTGGTCCGAGCCGGGACTGACACGAACGAGCCTTACCTATATCGATGGCCACTTCCTCTCGCTCGGCGAGTACGGCACATTGCAGTTGATTAAGGCCACGCCAGAGAAGTACGACCTGGTTGCTGAAACAACGCTCCAGCGACCACAAGAAGGGCCGGTCCCGGAAGGCTTTGCCCGTAGCGCTGCCTTGCTCAAATACCCGGCCTGGACGGCGCCAGTTGTCTCGCACGGACTGCTCTACCTGCGCGGCGACGATCGGCTCGTTTGCCTGGAGCTTATTCCGGAGAAGCAATAAGAGCGCCGCCAACTAGCTTCACAGGGCCCGGCTGCCATCGGTCCATTCAGAGAATGCCCGCTTGGACCGTGTGAGGATCTGCTCGTAGTCGATCGATTCGATTTCTTCCCCAAGCAGTTCCACCTCAAAATAGCCGTCATATCCAGCCTGGAGAGCTGTGCGAATGAGTGTGGGCAGGGGCAGTTCCCCTTCTCCGAGTGGGGCTCGGTTTTGCTCGCTTTGCGGCGGCCGGCGAGCGTCACCCAGCTGGATCAGGGCTGTGCGGTCGACGATTTCCGGAAGCCGCTCGATCGTATGTGCTTCATATCCCCAGTGGTAGCAGTCGAAAACCAACTTCAACCGCGGATGGTGGTATGCGTCGACTAACTCGAGTGCCTCATCCATGGAATTCAGAAAAGTCCATTCGGCGCAGCACTCTCGTGACATCGGCTCCACGGCCAAAGTAATCCCTTCCGATTCCGCTACAGGAAGGAGACGATCGACAGCCGAGCGGAACAATCGCCGGGCATGGTTGTGCGTATGAACTCCACGCGCCCCGCTATGCATCACCAGGCAACCCGCATCCAGTCGGCGGGCGAGGCGAATGGCGTCTTTCGCGTCCTCAATGCTTTCGGAGTGGGTGTGGCCGTCGCTCCCGGTAAAACCGCCAGCCCAATGCAGGCTGGATACCTTCATCCCGTGGTTGGCGAGCAATTCGATGCCGCGACCTTCGCCACAATCCCCGAGTTTTTGTCGCCAGACCCCCAACGCCGTGATCCCGGCCGCGCGATACTGCTGTACATCCTGCTCAAACGACCAACGATAGGTCGTCATCTCCGTCATCGCCAACTCGGCCATCCGTGCTCTCTCCCTTTCGGTAAGGCGGACCAGTATGGGGTGTTCAGCTGATGGTGTAAAGCAAAGCCACCACGCCTGCCGCGTCTGGTTTGACTTCGCATCGCAATAGTCTCGTCCGACCACGGCCTAGGGCTGCATCAAAATCTGGCAGGCTCGCTCAGGCATTAGGCGACATGTCGAAGTTGTAGGTGCTCGCCGGGGCAATTTCAACCGAGCTAAGAGCACGTTAGCTCTTGCCCTGTCAGTGCTTCGGACGCAGCAGTCATGATCGTGCTGGCTAATGGCACACCTGTTGCAATTGGGCCGACGCAATGGCTTGAGGCGGCAGGGCACTTGTCCTTGCGGGTCAACATATTTCCTGAGAGTCACTATCGATGGTCAAAATTGAAGCAATTGTTCGGCATCACAAGATTGACGAGATCAAGGCAGCTCTGGTTTCGCTCGGTTACCACGGCATGACGGTGACCGAAGTCCGCGGCTTTGGTCGGCAGAAAGGGCAGAAAGAAACCTACCGGGGCGCTGAATACAAGATCGACTTCGTCCCCAAACTGAAGGTGGAAATCATCGTCGACAAGGCGGTGCAAGACAAAGTGCTCGACGCTGTCATCAAAGCGGCCCAAACGGGCCAAATCGGCGACGGCAAGATTTTTTGTTCCGATATCTCGAACGTCGTTCGCATTCGCACGGGTGAAACGGGAGTTGCCGCCCTGTAATGGCTGTGCGAAGAGAGCGATCGCCACTATCCCAAGGATGAGTTCATGTCTGCTCCAGTCGGGCCCGCTTCCTTCGCAACCGATCGCGAACTCAAAAAGCGAATTGATGAACAACTCGCCGAAACCCGCCGGCCGAACCTGCTTCGGCTGGCGGTGGTCGTTAATGCGGGTTGTGTGACAATCCGGGGCTGCGTGCAGTCGTTCTACGAAAGGCAGCTCGCAATTCGCACCTGTCAGTCATTAGCCGGCGTCGAGCGACTAATCGACGCCGTCGAAGTTGCGGTGAACTAGCCGAGGCAAATTCAGGCCTTCTCGGCTTGCCTACGGATCTGAGCGGCGATTTCGAACGACCGCACTCGAGCGGCGTGGTCGTAGATCTGACCCGTGAGCATTAGCTCATTGGCCCCGGTCGCGATGACGATCTTCTCGAGAGCGTCCCGAACTGCCTCCGGTCCGCCAACGGCGGAAATTCTCGTCATCCGCTCCACGTGAGCCCGTTCCAGTGAGTTCCACCGGCCCTCCATGCTCTCCACAGGCGGCGGCGTCTGTCCTGGGGCGCCACGAATCAAATTCAAGAACTGCTGCTGGACCGAAGTGAACAACTGATAGCCTTCGTCGTCGGTGTCCGCGGCAAACAGGTTCACTCCTACCATGGCATAGGGCGTGGCCAAGGTTTCGCTCGGCTGAAACTCGCTTCGATAGATCGCCAATGCCTCCAGCAAGTGATCGGGAGCGAAGTGCGAGGCGAAGGCGTAGGGCAGGCCGAGCTGAGCCGCCAATCGAGCCCCGAAGTCGCTCGACCCGAGAATCCAGATGGGCACATTCGTCCCTTCGCCGGGGATCGCTCGGATGGGTCGCGAGGTTGACGAGGGCCCCAGGTATCTTTGCAATTCCACCACGTCTTGCGGGAAGGTGTCAGCCGCTGTCAGGCTGCGGCGCATCGCCCGCGCCGTCAACTGATCGCTCCCAGGCGCTCGGCCAAGGCCGAGATCAATCCGACCTGGATAAAGTGTTTCCAGGGTGCCGAACTGCTCGGCAATCACGAGCGGGGAATGGTTGGGCAGCATAATGCCGCCGGCGCCCACTCGAATTTTCGAGGTGCCCGCCGCCACGTAGCCAATCACCACTGAGGTCGCGGCGCTCGCGATGCCCGTTATGTTGTGATGCTCCGCCAGCCAATATCGGTGGTAGCCGAAACGCTCCGCGTGCTGCGCCAGATCGAGTGTATTGCGAAACGCGTCTGCAGCCGTAGCCCCTTCGACAATCGGCGCTAGATCGAGCACGGAAAACGGAATATTTGCAAGAGCTGTCATTTTCAAATCCGATCGCCTGGCATTGCTCATGAGCTGCTACCGCACACCGCGAGCCAGCTTGAGAAATAACCTTGGAAAGCCCCCAACTCAGCTGCAGTCCTATCCAGCGAATACAGCGGTCACACGCCAATCTTACAGAAACGCCTACGGGCGACCGGAGCCTTACCGAATCTTGCTGGCGCTCGCTGCCGACTTCGTGCTTCGTTGGCGAGTCACATTACCCGTCGGCTTCCTTACTTCGCCTTTGGACGCCGGTGGTAACACACCATGTTCGATCAGGGTGATCGCGACCCGGAGAAACTCCTCGTTACCAGGCAAACCCTTGAACCGCTCGGCAAAGTGCTTCTTGTTGTCTAGCCAAAAGAAGACGAGTCCGACGATCATGATCCCGGTAAGCGTGGGATCCAGATCCTTGCGAAACCGCTTCTTTCGCTGGGCGACTTCAATGCGGCGACAGATCAGATCGAGGAGATCCGGTTCGCCTGGCCAAACTTGGTTGTCGCCATCCAATCGAGTGCGGGCGCACAACCGCAAGGCCATCTCATTCTCTTCAAGATAGGTCATCAGCCGTTTCAGTTCGGCCCGCACATTCACGGGCCGATGCACGGCGCGAGCTGCTTCGGGAAACCGCTGCGCGTAGCCCTCGACCACCCGCCGCTTGACCTCCTTATACAGCTCTTCCTTGCTGCCGAAGTGATGCAGGATGAGCGGATGGGAAACCCCCGAGGCATGGGAGATGTCGCGCACCGAGGTCTCGGCAAAGCCGTGATCGGCAAACAGTTTCATGGCCGCATCCAGGACCAAAGTCCGGACAGCCTGTGGATCGCGCGTGCGTGGTTCGGGTGTTCCCATAGCCTTCCCTTTTACGAGACGGGTGTTTACCACCCGGTTAACTCAGCTTAGGTGCTCCGCAGGAGACGGTCAACGAACACGTCGCGGCCATAAGGTTTGAGATGTAGCCGCGAAGGGCGGCTCTTTGCGGTTTATCGCCGCACGCGGCTTTCCGCTACCTAAGCCTAGTCCTGCCGCCGTCAATTGACCACTTTCTGGACCCTCCTTAGGATGTTTACCAGTCGGTCAATAGTGACCAGGGCTCTTGGTGTCGAAGAAATTGCCGGTGTCTATGCAACTTGCCCGCTTTGCCCTCGCTTTCAGCCCCATTCTGCTACTGTTCGGCTGCGCAAAGCCGAACACCTACGTCGAGCCTCCTCCTCCGGAAGTCACCGTCGAAGCGCCGGTGCAACAGACCGTGACCGAGTACCTCGAGTTCAGCGGCGTAGCGAAGCCGATCGAGACCGTCGAGGTGCGAGCCCGCGTCCAAGGATTCCTCAAGGAAATCCACTTCACTGAAGGCGCTGAGGTCAAACAGGGGCAACTGCTGCTGGTGATCGACGAAGAGCCGTTCCAGATCAAGCTTGAAGCGGCTCAAGTGAAGCTCAAGGCCGCCCAGGTTGCTTTGCGGCAGGCCCAGGAGTCGAAGGCTCGCGAGATCGCTCGGGCTCAGCTCGCTCTCGATGAATCGCAATTGCTGCTCGCCCGGCAGGACGAGCAGCGCGATACAGCCCTCTTCAAACGCAACGCCTTCCCGCAGGGTGACCTCGAGAAAACGATCGCCACGCGCAAAACCGCTGAGGCAAAGGTCGAAAGCTCTCGGGCCGCCCTGGAACAGGCGACGGCCACCTACGAGACCGAGATCATGGATGCTCAGGCTCAGGTGGCGGCCGCCCAAGTCGAAGTCCGCAACGCCTCGCTCGATCTGAGCTACTGCCGAATGCATGCCCCCATCGACGGCCGGATCAGCCGGACCTACTTCGACGTCGGCAACCTCGTCGGCTCGGGCCAGGCTTCGGTGCTGGCGACCATCGTCCGCCTCGATCCAATCTATGCCTATGCCAACGTGAGTGAAGACGAATTCCTGCGAGCCCGCGAGCTCACGTCGCAAGGCCTCGCGGCAGGCGGCAAAGGCAATCTGCTGCCGGCCGAACTCGCCTTCGGTAATCAGGGCGAATTCGCCTACGCAGGCGAGATCGACTACACCGACCCGGTGATCGACGCCGGCACTGGAACCCTGCAGGCTCGCGGAGTGTTTGCCAATGCCGATCGCGCCATTCTTCCCGGCATGTTCGTCCGCGTCCGAGTTCCGATCGGCGAACGTCCCGACGCCCTGCTGGTGCCCGTTCGCGCCCTCGGCACCGACCAGACGGGCAATTTCGTCCTCGTCGTCGGCAGCGATGGCACCGTCGAGCATCGCTCGGTGAAGGCGGGTGTCGAAATCAATGGCCTGCGGGTTGTGGAAGGCCAGTTGGCCGCTGGCGAGAAGGTCGTTGTCGACGGCCTCCTCCGCGCTCGTCCGGGCTTGAAAGTGACGCCCAAATCCCTGGGCGCCGAGAGCCAACCGGTCTCGACCGCCGACCCTGGCTCCTACGCCGGTCGTTTGTAACCTTCGGCCGCACATCCGCACGGCCGGCCTCTTTTTGGCTCTCTGAGTGAGACTATGTTCACGAAGTTTTTCGTCGAACGCCCGATCTTTGCGAATGTGATCGCCATCGTCACGATGCTTGTCGGCGCCGTGACGATGATCACCCTGCCGGTCGAGCAGTATCCGGAAATCACCCCTCCGACCGTGATGGTGACGGCCGTCTATCCGGGCGCCAACGCTCAGGTCCTGTCCGACACCGTTGCCGGTCCGATCGAGCAAGAGGTGAACGGCGTCGAGGACATGCTCTACCTGTCCTCCACCTGCGCCAGCGACGGCACCTACAAGCTGACCGTCACGTTCGAGGTCGGCACCGATCTCGATCAGGCCCAGGTCCTCGTGCAGAACCGGGTTGCCGTCGCCATGCCTCGTTTGCCCGAGGAAGTGCAGCGACAGGGCGTCACGACGAAGAAGCAATCGACCAACATCATTCTCGCCGTCTCGCTCGTTTCGCCCGAAAAGAAGTTCGACGATCTCTACCTGAGCAACTACGCCGCCTTGCAGGTGAAGGACGCCCTCACGCGCGTGCCTGGTGTCGGTGACGTCAATGTGATCGGCATCGGCAGCTACGGCATGCGCATCTGGATCAATCCAGACGCCCTGCAAGCCCGCAACCTCACGATGGAGGACGTGCTCGCTTCGATCCGCGAACAGAACGTGCAAGTCGCCGCCGGTCAGGTAGGCCAATCGCCGACTCCCAAGGGGCAAGGCTTTCAGTTCAATGTCTCCACGCAAGGTCGCCTCAGCGATCCAGAACAATTCGGCGAGATCATCGTCAAATCGGTGCAAACTCCCGAAGGGGGGGCCCGCGTCACTCGCGTCAAGGACATCGCCCGCGTCGAACTGGGCGCCCAGCAATACACCCAGTGGTCGCAGATCAGCGGCCTGCCCGCGGCGACGCTGACCGTGTTTCAATTGCCCGGCGCCAATGCTTTGCAAGTTGCCGAGCGGGTTCGCGAGGCGATCGAGGAACTCAGCCACACTTTCCCCCAGGGGCTCGAGTACCAAATCCCCTTCGATACGACGATCTTTGTCGAAGAGTCGATTCATGAGGTCTACAAGACCCTCATCGAAGCGGGGGTGTTGGTGCTCATCGTGATTCTGGTCTTCCTCCAGGACTGGCGGGCGGTGCTCATTCCCGCCACCACGGTGCCCGTGACGATCATCGGCGCCTTCGCCGCGATGGCGGCGCTGGGTTTCTCGATCAATATGCTCACCTTGTTTGGTCTCGTGCTCGCCATCGGCATCGTCGTCGACGACGC